>CAZHKN010000352.1:0-4342 GCA_964532725.1 uncultured Occallatibacter sp. | reverse complement strand
CTTAGAGTCTGGGTTCAATGGCCCTCCGCCCACGGGAACGTTGAGCTTCTCTTCCTCGGAAGACTACTTTGACCCTTCACCCTTCGGATTTTCTGGCCAATGGGGCGGAGCGGCTAGTACAGGCGTATCTTGGTGGGGGCCCGTCGTCCCCAGCTGCCCGGATGAAATTTTTTGGACCGGCACGTATAGCGGCGACTCGGTTTACCAGAGTGCGAGTGTTTCTGGCGATACGCCGTGTACTGAATTCCTTTGTTCGCCGAGTGGCTCAGAGGATGCCAAGCCTGCGAAGCAGAAGGACGCATTGCAAATCCAGAATCGCTCTCCAAAGGCGAAATGGTCGAGCCGCATGGAACTCGTATCGAGTCCGACGCCAGACGGTCGGACTCTAACCCTTTCTACTCCTCCGAGGCTAACCATCCAAGCTCCGAAGTTCATCCCGCTGCCGCCCGGCGCGCAATCCACTAATGGACAAGAGGCGCCGGCCTCAGTCAATGAAGCAGCACAAGCCTGTATCGAGCCTGTGGCGCCTCTGACCGTGATTGTGCTGCCTGTAACCGCATCGCGGCTCTATGGAGCGGCCAACCCCAGCTTTACAACTACTCTGACCGGCTTGCTCTATGGCGATACGGTGAATGTAACTCCAACAACCACGGCGACCCCCGCGTCTTCGGTTGGCTTCTATCCCGTGTCGGCTACGGTGAGCGGCGGGGAAACAGGAAAATACGCCGTCACGGTGGAAGATTCCACGCTGCAGGTGAAACCCGCCATGCTGACCCTTATTGCCAAAAGCGAAGCAATCACTTATGGACAGTCGCCAGCACTGCCCTTGCAGTATTTTTTCAACGGTCTTCTCAATGGGGACACGGCGAGCGTGGTCTCCGGCTCACCGGTGTTATCGACCACAGTAACTTCAACTACGCCGGTCGGCAACTATCTCATTAGCGCGCAGCCGGGTACGCTCACAGCAGAGAATTACAAGATAGGCACCATCGGCCCGCAAGCCGGCACCGGCGCTGTGCGCGTCTACAAAGCCCCGCTGACGGTAACTGCGAATTCGGTGACGATGACCGAAGGAGGAACGGTTCCAGCTTTGACGTACACGATTACCGGATTCGTGAATGGCGAAAATGCAAGCGTGGTGAGCGGCACGGCGTCGCTTTCGACCACGGTCACTTCAGGTACGCTGGTGGGCGAGTATCCGATCAGCGTCGATGTGGGGCCACTCTCGGCGGAGAATTACTATTTTGTGCCCGCCGTGCATGGAGGCGTGGTGATTGTTGTGAAGTAGCACGGACCATAACTTGCCTGATTGACCACTTTCAGGGTTTCTGGCTGAGTTCAAAGGTCAGGTGTTCTGGAGCGAGGGAGCGGAGGAAATCTGTTGCATCGAAGGCCTGGCCCGGTGCAAGAGCACCTCTGGCGCGGGTTCGCCCGTCCATAATCCGCTGGACGGCCTCGACGACGAGCGGCGCGGTGAAGGCATAGATGTCTTGTCCTCGCGCGGTTGCCCGGCGGGTGCTGCTTCCGTTGCGGAGAACTACGTCGACCAGGAAGGTCTGCGCCGAGCGTCCTCTTTCGTCTATCGCGGCTGGCGGAGGAGTGACGGAATCGCGGAGATCGCGAAGCGGCCTGTTGTTGAGATAGGTGCGAAGGCGCGTGGCGCGCAAGTGGTGGGCAATGAGCGGAACCTCAGAAAAGGGAAGCTCACTGACATCCTGGCGGCCAAATGGCTCAGGAAAATCCCAGAAAGATTGCGGCGCGGGTTGCGCCAGCGGGGCGAGTTTTCCCTCTTCGATGACCAGGCGACGGACTGTGTTGCGCTGGCCGGTAATCCGCGTACCTGGCGTGGGATGCCAGCTATCGAGCGCAATGCCGATGTGGATCTCAACGATCTCGTCTGGGGAATCCCAATCGCCCAGGGCGGCCGTGGCCAGGAGATCGGCAAAACCTCCGTAGAAGCCCATCGCCGGAAGGAAGACTACGCCGGCGTCGGCTGCGGCACTCCCGAATCTGTCGAATATGCCTTGCGCGCTCGGCTGCTCAGCTGAGACGTCGATGTAGTGGATGCTGGTACGCAAGGCCGCTGCCGCCACGGCCTCGGCCGTGTCCAGAAATGGGCCAGCGCAGTTGATGACCGCGGCAGCGTCGGCGAGAGAGCGGTCGAGGGAGGCAGGATCGTCGATGGAGGCGATTCTGACCAGAATGCCTCTTGCCTGAAACCCCGCCTCTGTCATCTTTGCGCTGTCACGGCCAATGGCTATCGGCGTAAAGCCGCTGTGCAGCAACTGGGTGACGATGAACCGTCCTGTGTGCCCGGAGGCGCCGAAGACGGCGATTGTTCGGCCATGCCCTGCGGTATCCGATAAAGTGCTCATTTTCTCTCCAGCGATTATCTGCCTTATGATACAGACCTGTCTGTTTCTTGTAGAATACAGACAGGTCTGTGCCGAGTCAAGATCGGATGCTGTGAAAATCTTCACAGGAGGTCTGAAAATGTCAGCGAATCCTAGAAGCGCCAGTGCAGGCGATGAAAACGGCAACGCAGACGAGGTGAGGGAGCGGATTCTGCGGACGGCGTCGACGCTCTTCTATTATCGGGGCGTACGGGCTGTCGGCGTTGACCTGGTGGTTGAAGAGGCCGGGGTAGCCAAGACAAGCCTTTATCGTTACTTCCGCACCAAGGACGACCTGATCGCCGCGTTTCTTGCGCGCGAAGACGAGGATTTCTGGAGTAGCTGGAACCGCTGTGCAGAGCTTCACAGGGCCGATGCCGCGGCTGAACTGGAGGCGCACTTCGATTGGATCGCCGAGCGGGTGGGGCGGCCAAATTATCGCGGGTGCCCGCAACTGAACGTCGCGGCGGAATTTCCGGACCTGGACCACCCGGCCCGTAGGGTAGCCACTGCTCACAAGCAGGAACTTCGGCGGCGGCTCAAGGGGATTGCCGAGCGGCTGCGCGCGGAACGCCCGGAGGAACTGGCGGCGCAGTTGTCGCTGCTGATCAACGGAGCATTCGTGAGTTCGCAGGTTCTTGCTCCCGGCGAGGCCGGTCCGCTTTTGCAGGCCGCTGCACGTGCTCTGGTTGCTGCCGGCCGCAAGCAATAGTTACTGAGAACCGGGACTGAGGGGTTGCAGGTTTCAGGAAAGGAACTGGGGTTGCAGGTTCAATGACTGCACAAGCATAGATCCGGGTAGCTGTCTTCAATCGGGGAGGCGCACTCCTCAATCCATCTCACCTCATCGGTGATGACCGGCCCGACGGATAAACTGGCCAATTGCCGAAAGACATCCTCGGGGAAGGCCTTCACCCGTTCTGTCAGATCCTTCAACAAATCCTCGATATACCCCTGATCGCGATCAGAAATTTGCTGCCTGAGAGCAGAGTGGGCGTACAGCTTGAGGCCCGCGCCGTCCTTGAGCGCGAGCAGGATGACGACTCCCTCCGTCGAATCGATCATCGCCCCCGGGCGCAGATATTTGACTGTGCAAAGCTGCACGTTCGAACCGGAGGTTGCCTCTTGCCAAATGCCGGTCATGGCTTCCCTCAGCGCCCAGATCTATATGCAGGATGAAATTAACAGCGCTTCTCAACAGAATAGGGTCTGAGATTCGGCTCGTAAAGGATTCAAAGCTCAAACGCCCGGCTTCAGTAACCCATTCCTCGGGCAAACCGCCCACAATTTTCGCGAGCTGCGCCAGATCCAGGGACTGAATTCTATTCACAATATCATCCGCATCGCGTGCGCTGGCAAGTGCGTAGATGCGGGGATCCAGATATCGGGAAGCAAGAAAGCTTGGGCAATCTACTCCATGCGCGCCACCAAAGAGATGGCCATGATCGATGAAATATGCGCCGAGCCGCATTGATTTCCGTTGCAGGAAAAGCGTCTGGCGGTTATCTGTGTGTCCACACAGCGCATCGATAACCCAGACGGTCCAAAAATCCCGGCGGTTGGAGATCCGGATAAAACTCCGCTGTGGCAGAAGTTCAAAAAGGCCGGAATTTCTCGTACAGAGAAACCGCGAGCCGAAACACCATCCAGCCTGCGGTTTGAGGCGCCCATCTTCCGTTTCCATCCAGCAGGAGGGGTTGCGCTCAATAAACTCCTCCGTGACATAGACAGGACGCCATTCCGGAGTCGGCAGGCCGGCAAGGGTGAACAGCGCCGTTCCAACCGCCTCGTTGAAGAGCACGTTGGGGCCTTGCAAGTTGTTGAGAAATTTGACGACGTAGAAAAATCCGTCGTTCGCGCGCACCAGGATCGGCTGTGATCCTCCGCGCAATTTTCGCATGTGGAGCAGAGCTTCAACATCTTTGCCCAGTTCCATCTCTCCCCCAAAT
>CAZHKN010000351.1:0-4348 GCA_964532725.1 uncultured Occallatibacter sp. | reverse complement strand
AGTTCACTTGCAACGCCGATGCGTTCTAGCCAAGGAAAAATCCTTTGGCGCAGTTCTTCAGCACCAGACTTGCCTGCATCCTTCTCGATGATCCCACGGCAGGAAACGGCAGCTAAGACCATAGCTCTAGCTGCCACGCGCGCGGTAGTCGGAGGTACCGGGTCGAATTCATCGTTCACCGTGTCGGACATAATATCCAGTATGCCCTACGCCCAGTACATTCGCCCTAAGGGGAGCAAATTCGACTCGTATGCAATTCATTTGATTTTTTCTTGTCATCCGCTGTAACGTTCTGCCATGCTGCTTGCACCATCTGGCAGCACTCAAACAAGGAGCTTTCCCCATGTCCAAATCCCGCGAACAACGGCCCCGGCCTTATATCAAGTACCAGGTCCGGCCTTATTTCAAGCTGAGGAATTCCTCCTCGATCAAGGCCCATGCCGCCCGCGCCAGCCATGCAACGGCGGGACCCAACTCTGACGGCACGTGGACAATGCCCGCGCTGACAGCGGCGTACAACTGGCCGAGCGGCCTGGGCGGAGGCGGCGTTATCGCCATTGTCGAGCTGGGCGGAGGCTGGGTGCAGTCGGATATGGACCAGTTCTTCCAGTCGATCAATCAGCCCTCGCCATCGATCACCGATGTTTCGGTGGACGGGACGCAGAACAGCCCCAACCAGAGCGTCGGCTCACCGGACGATCCCGATTATGAAGTCGCGCTGGACATTGAGATTGCAGGCGCGGCCTACTATGCGGCTACCGGACAGGCGGCGACGATTCGCGTCTACTGGTCGCAGGACATTGCCTCGGCCGTTGCCAAGGCACAGGCTGACGGCTGCGATGTCTGCTCCATCTCCTGGGGCGCTGACGAAGCCAACTGGGGCGCAACCGCCGCTCAGCAGATGGAAGACGCCGCGACGGCGGCGACAGTAGCAGGGATGATTGTGTTTGGCGCGGCGGGCGACAACGACTCCGGCGACGGCGGACAGACACCGGCCAATGTGGATGTGCCCAGCTCATGCCCGCATGTGATCGGCTGCGGCGGGACCAACAAGACTGCGACGACCGAGACGGTGTGGAACGACAACCCCGGACAGACCAACGGCGAGGGAACGGGCGGCGGCTACTCGACCTTCTTCCCGGTGCAGGCCTTCCAGATCGGCGCGCCGCCGGCTCCGGCGGAGACGCAGTATGGAACCGGCAGGATGGTTCCGGATGTCTGCGCGGTGGGCGACCCGACTACCGGATACAACATTGTTGTTCACGGCCAGCCAACGGTTGTGGGTGGAACCAGCGCGGTTGCGCCGCTCTATGCGGGGTTGTTTGCCTCGTTTGGGACCAAGCTGGGATTTGTGACTCCCAAGCTGTGGCAGAACCAGACGGCTTTCAATGACATCACCCAAGGCAGCAACGGGTTTTATAGCGCCGGACCGGGACCGGACCCTTGCAGCGGGATCGGGTCGCCGATTGGAACCAGCATTGCAGCGCTGTTTTAGCCTGGATTCGCTGGCCAATCTCCCCGGTTCCCAAAGCAAGGTACCGGGAGCACCGCCTGGGGCACCCGCATTCGAGAACTAGGGTGCCATATTATGCCGATTGCTGAATCTGCGTTAGTCCCGCTGTCTGTATCTGTAGCACAGGCTCGAAGGCCTCCAGCGGGAAGCCCAAGCGCTTCCACTCCCCGTATCCGCCGCGCAAGGGGCGCATGCCCTCGATGCCCAGCCGGTGCAGAGTGAGGGCTGTTTTGGCTGCCGTGGCCTCGCTGGGGCAGTCGCAGTAGAGCACGATCTCGTGATCTGCGGGGATCTCATCGCGGTGCTCGGCCAGCGACTGCGGCGAGTGATGATGCGCGCCTGGGAGGGTATAGGGATCCTCCTCTAAATCGGCGCGGGAACGCAGATCGACGATGTAGACCCGCTCGCCGGCATCCAGCCAGCTCTTCAATTCATGAGGCTCCAGGCGCGCCTGCGCCCACTGACGGAGAATCATGCGACGGCGAATGTAACGGGCGACGATAAAACCGGCGATTCCTAGCCCAAGCAAAGCTCCAGAGAAGTTCCCTGCCCAGTCGAGTATTTTGGGGTTGTGCCGGAGCAAGTCACCAAAGAGTCTGCCTGCGATGAGCAGAGCGCCCACCCAGAGTGTTGCGCCGATGCCATCGAAGACAAGAAAGCGCCGGTAAGCCATGCCGCTTTTGCCGGCAATGGGCGGCGCGAGCGTGGAGAGGCCGGGGACGAATTTGGCAATCATCAGCGTGACAGCGCGGCGGCGGGTAAAGGAGTCCTGCGTAGTGCGGACGCAGGTTGTCGGCTCAATCGATAACTTGCATAAAATCCTAAGCACGTAGTGCCCGTAATTCCGGCCAATGAAAAACCAGGAGCTGTCGGCAATGAGCGTAGCTACGAAGGCCGCGAGGAAAGAGAATGAGATGCTGAGTTCGTTTTCTGCTGAGAGCGCGCCGGCGGCCAGAAGAACCGGCGTAGCGGGCAACGGAATCCCGCACTGCTCCACCAGAACCCAGGCGAAGAGGAGAATATAGCCGTATGTGAGCAAAATGTGTTCGGGTAAAGCCATCGGGGAAACTCCAGCATTCGCTTGTAGGGGGCGCGGTCCGCTCTTCTTGTCTTAAGAGACGTAAAAGCGCGGCAGAAATAAGTTCAGTTTATCTGATGACTGACAGCGCAGATTCGTTGCAAATGGTGGAGAGTCCGAAACCCTCCCGGAGAGTTTGCGTATCGAGACAGCGAAAGCGAATTACATCTTGTAGCGGCCAAGGTCTTCGTCGTTCAGATTTTCGAGCCAGCCGCGCAATTGCTCGGCTGTCGGGCCTTCGGCGGGGCCGCTGGTATTGAGCTTTGCCGATTGCATCACATTCTCGGCGACGTAGATGGGGCAATCGGCGCGCAGAGCCAGCGCAATGGCGTCTGACGGACGGGCATCGACGGCGATCTGCTCCTCGCCCTGGCGGAGCCAAAGCAGTGCCAGAAAGGTTCCGCCGCTCTCTCCGTCGGTCTTAAGCTCTGTAATAACAACCTTTTCGAGGCGTGCATTCAGGTGCTGGATGAGGTTGCGGGTGAGGTCGTGGCTCATTGGGCGGGGCGCGGCGACCTTTTCAATCTCAATGGCGATGGCGTTGGCCTCGAAGATTCCTACCCAGATAGGCATTACCGCATCGGAGACCACATCTTTGAGGACGACGATGGGCATATTGGTGGCCGGGTCCATCATCAGCCCGCGAATTCTCACCTCGACGCCGTTAACTTGCTGCATGGCGTCCAACTGCTTCAGTTGAGCTTCGAGCTTGGGCAACTCATCATGCCGAATCTGCGCAGCGCGCTCCAGTTGCCCTATGCGCGTTTGTTCCTCGGCCAAGGAACGCAATGCATCGATTTGTTTCTTGAGCTCACTTTGTTTCCTGACCTCGCTATCCATGGCTTGCCTTTCCTTGTGCCTGTACTATCCTTAGACGGCTTCCCCCACCAGGCTGTTGGGATGCGTGGCGGTAATTTTCACCTTTGCATAGCTGCCAGGAGCGGGCGCGATGGGCTGGGCGGTGGTAAAGTTCACCGGCTTGTTCTGACTGCTGCGTCCGGCTACCTGTCCTCGTGCCGGATGCATTCCTTCAACCATCACTTCCATTACTTCGCCCAAGTGCTTTGCATAATTGATGCGTTGAATTTCGCGTTGGCGGTCAAGCAGCACTTGAAGCCGCTGGGCCTTCTCCGCTTCAGGAATCGAATCGATCATCACCAGCGCCGGAGTGTTGGGCCGGGCGGAGTACTTGAAACCGAAGACGCAATCGTACTGCACTTCGGCCAGCATGTCCATCGTCTCGATGAAATCGTCAGGAGTCTCACCGGGAAAGCCGACGATAATATCCGTCGAGAGCGAGATGGGCCGCTTCGAGGCCTTGATCCAACTGATGCGCTCCAAATACCAGTCGCGGGTGTACTCGCGGGCCATCGCCTTCAAGATGCGCGAAGAACCCGACTGCACCGGCAGATGGACATGATCGCAGAGCGTGGGGTAGGCGTCAATAGCTTCAACAATGTCGCGGGTAAAGTGGCGGGGATGGCTGGTGGTAAAGCGGACGCGCCTGATACCGGGAACCTGTCCAACTGCCGCTAAAAGTTCGGCGAAGGTCATCTTGCCGTCGGGGTCAACGTAGCTATTCACGTTCTGGCCGAGCAACTGAATCTCGGTATAGCCCAGATCGACAATGCGGCGGGCTTCTGCGAGGACGGATGCTGAACCGCGACTGCGCTCTTTGCCGCGGGTGTACGGTACCACGCAGTAGGCGCAGAACTTGTCGCAACCTTCGATGATGGTGATGTAGCCGCGATAGGGAT
>CAZHKN010000350.1:0-4358 GCA_964532725.1 uncultured Occallatibacter sp. | reverse complement strand
TGATTGGCTCGCTCTTTGCCGGCGTGGACGAGAGTCCGGGCGAGACGATTCTGTATCAAGGACGCAGCTTCAAGAGCTATCGCGGCATGGGTTCGCTGACCGCAATGAGCCAGGGTTCCGGCGAGCGCTACTTCCAGAGCACCGACGATCTGGCCAGCGCCGAACTGGGTACCGAGGGCGTGGTGCAGCGCGAGCGCGCCAGTAGCAACCGCCTCGCAAAGTTTGTTCCCGAGGGCATTGAAGGACGTGTACCCTATCGCGGACCGCTTGAAGCGATGGTCTACCAGCTTGTCGGAGGTCTGCGCTCCGGCATGGGCTATCTGGGCTGCGGAACTATCGCCGACCTCCAGGAGAAGGCCAAATTCGTGCGCATCAGCGGCGCGGGGTTGCGCGAGAGTCATGTGCACGACGTGATCATCACCCGCGAGGCGCCCAACTACCATGTCGAGTAATCCTAGCCGGATGGGCGTTCTCTTCTGGCTTAGAGTCTGGGGTCCAGTGGCGCTGGGCGTAGCCGTCATCGCGCTCGAATCCACTGAGATGATGGGCGCGGACCACACCAGCGGCCCGCTGCGCTGGCTGTATCAGTACCTCTTCGGCCCGGTTCCCGACGACCGCTGGGAGATCATCCACCACATCGCGCGCAAATCAGGGCACTTTATCGGCTATGGGTTAATTGGCCTCGCCTGGTTGCGCGCGTGGTGGTTCACGCTGCCCCGCTCCCACTTCTTGCAAGACGGACTGCTGGCGTTGCTGGGAACAGCTCTTGTCGCCAGCGCGGACGAGTGGCACCAGAGCTATTTGCCCAACCGCACCGGCTCGCCGTGGGATGTGCTGCTGGATTGCTGCGGAGCAATTTTGCTACAGATATTGGTTTATTTATTTATGCGCGTTTTTCGGCCGAAGCGGCTGGATAGAGCGAGGTAAAGTCTTTCTCTGTTTTTCGCTCCGCGTTTAGAGTAAACCTCCAGGGACAGGCTCGAATTCCAGTGATAACTTCCGCGCGGAGATAGTGCCGGCGAGTCCATAACAGGGATCCATTTCGATCTGGAATCCTCCCTCAATCTCTCGTAGCGTAAGTCCGAAAATTAGATTCTGTGGGCTAAAATCCACCAGTTGCAGTCCCTGAATTTCCTCCATTTGAAAATTGACCACGATATGTTTATCGAGAACATAGTATCCACGCTCGTCAATCTGACTCGTCATCTGCCATGTGTGAACTCGAAGAATAGAAACACCACTTCGATTCAATGTAAGGCTTACAATCTCAGCATCGTGAAAGCTGGGCCAATGCCCGAACCATGCAAGTAGCTCAACCGCACCAGGAATTGACTTCAAAAACTCGTCCATAGCCCCTACCTATTCTTCGATCCAGTTTTCCAGCTTTAGTCCGGGTACGTGGCTGAATTCATCGGTGTTGTTGGTAACTAGAATCAATCCAAGACAGCGGGCGTGGGCGGCGATCAGCATGTCGTTCGATCCAATCAATTGGCCTCTGCGTTTGAGTTCGGCGCGAATTTGCGCGTAGTCGAGCGCTGCTTCGCCGGGAAAGTCGAGAACCACAGCATAACGCAGAAAAGCTTCAACCGCCGCTTGATCTTTAGCGCGGCGGGGAGATAACTCGACGCCAAGAAGCAGCTCGGCCTTGGTGATAGCGGAGATGCAAATGTCTTTGACGGGGATGATGCGAAGCCGACGCACGACCCGATCATCAGTACGCTTCATGATGTAGGAAGCGATGTCGGTGTCGAGCATGTAGAGCGGCATTAGAGTTGCAGTTCCTGCGCCGGCAGATCCTCAATGCCTTCCATGAACTCGGCGGAGGCCACGGCAGGTTCATCGAGATAAGCCGACCAATCCTGCGGGCGCGAAGAGAGGATTACTTCGTCTCCCTGGCGGCGAATATAGACCTCAGTGGTTGAGAATTGGAACTCCTTGGGCAGGCGGACGGCCTGGCTGCGATTGTTCATGAAGACGCGGGCGGTTTTTTGCATTTTGCCTCCTTTCGGAGTGGCATATACATAAGTATACGGCACTCTTTGCGCTAGCTAAACAAACAAAAAAACACGGGCATAACCAGCGTCAGTAACCCGCTTGCCTATAAGGAGGTATTGTCGGCAGAGTCCAGATTGAATTGTTGTCGAATCATGGTCATGCGCTCAGTTGGAATTTTCGTTGATGCCGCAATCCCATCGATCCTTCGCGCCAGACTTGGATGGTTGAGAAATAGTTCCTCTAACTTGCTGCAATTGAATGGCGTTCTCGTATAGTGGTTCAGATTGACAAGCGCCCGGATTGCGCTTTCTCCGTCGCTAGTGAATTTCACCGCTACGGAATCCGCCTCGAACTCAAAGTATCTTGAGATGAAATATGAAATCAAAAGGGGGAGAAAGATCACTGCAAAATTGAAAACGGCTCTACTTGCGAAGGAACGATGAGGAACGAAGACCGTTAGGGCTGCGATTCCGAGAAATGCGCTTGCCTTGAAAATGAGGCCCTTCTGAAGATGTTTCCGCTGGTTGTGAGCTAACTCATGACAGATGGCAAAGTCCAGTTGCGCGCCACGAAGGTGATGAACGGTAACGTCCGTCATTCCAATCATTCCACCACCGCCGTGCGCATTCATCTGGTGGCCTTTTCCTGTTGCGTAAACGAAAATGCGATCCAGTTGTACACCCATTCGTTGCGCCAGAACCGAAGAGCGCTTAAAGAGTTCACCACCCTTAACTCTTTGGGGGTTGAAGCCTTCCGTATTGCGCAGAAGGCTTCTACCGGCGATTGCCATAACTGCACAAAGAAATAACAAGGGAACGCACAGAAGGCTTCGTTGGCTAATTTCCTCAATCGCGCATGCGAATAGAAGCAGAGGCGCTGCGGACGACAAGGTGCGTGATGCCGCGATGCCAAGCAATTCAACCACCGTCCACCTACGAGCGAAGAATCGCGAATATGCTCGACCGGTTACGAAGCGCGCTATTGCGATCCCGATGCATGGAGGCAAAGCGAGTATCAGCATATAGGAGTGAAGCAGAGGTTCTGAAATTGCTCGGTACAGCATGACCTCGTCAATCAGAGTCCACCAAAGAGGGATGAAAATGACGTTCAAGATTTGGATTCTGCGTTGAAATATCGGCCATCTTACAGCACGCTCACTCTCACTCATTCGAGCGCAGAGTAGAACAACTGCGGACGACCAAATCAGTGGAGCTAACAGAACTCCCAAGAGGCTGATAAACATCATTCCTGAGGCAATTAAGAATGGCATCCAACCGAGGATAATCGATGACGGCATTGTTTTGGTATCTATAGGTATTTTCAAAGACCCAAACAGCACGGGCGCACCCCTTGCGGAGTGCGCCCGTGCGTTTGGTGAAGCCGGATATGGGCCTAGCTACTATTCGCTCAAAACCGCAGGTCCTTCGCTACGCTCAGGATGACAGCGAGGGTGGTATACCCGGCTGGCCATACTGAGACAATGGAGGGCCTGGACGGCCAGTCCCAGCCAGGTTCTAAGCGGCTTTTTCGCCGCCGTCTTCGGGGTTCTGCTGTTCCATGGCTTTTTCGAGTTCGGCGCGCTTTTTGGCCTTGACTTCGTCGCGCTTGGCTTTCTTGGCGTCGAGCTGCTTTTCAGCGCCCAGCAATTCGATGAAGGCGGTTTCGCCGCCGTCGCCCTTGCGGAAGCCGGTGCGCACGATGCGCAGATAGCCGCCCTGGCGGTCGCCGTAGCGCGGAGCCACGGTGTCAAAGAGGCGGGTGACCGAGGTATCGGTGGTGAGGTAGGCAAGGGCCTGACGGCGCGAGTGAACGTCGCCCTTCTTGCCCAGGGTGATCATCTTTTCAACCAGCGGACGGACTGCCTTGGCCTTGGCCACGGTGGTCTCGACGCGGTCTTCGATGAGGACGGATGTGACCAGATTCCGCAACAGGGCGCGGCGATGGCTGGTATTGCGTCCGAGCTTGAATCCTGCATTGCGATGGCGCATGTGAAACTCTCTTTCTGCTAGGGACTGAGGGACTAGGGACTAGAGGTTAGGAACTAAGCGTGTGGTCGGCTTTCTAGTCCCTAATCCCTAGTCCCTTAGTCCCTGTTCTTAAAAGTTTTCCGTCTCTGTGGGCAACTGGAGGTCAACCGAATCCAGCGGCTCGTCTTCGTCGTCGTAGTGGCCAAAGCTGGAGGCCAGAGCGACGGCGGGCGAGATGCTGGTGGGTCCGGGGACCGCGTTGCCGTTTTCGTCAATCTTCATGCCCAGCGAGAGGCCCATCTGAGCCAGGATTTCCTTGATCTCGTTGAGGCTCTTGCGGCCGAAGTTCTTGGTCTTGAGCATCTCGGCTTCGGTCTTTTGCACCAGCTCGCCGAT
>CAZHKN010000349.1:377-4367 GCA_964532725.1 uncultured Occallatibacter sp. | reverse complement strand
GCCAGTGCGATTACCTACGGCCAGACACTGGCCTCATCTACGCTGACGGGCGGCATGGGTTCAGTCCCGGGCGCGTTTACTTGGACCACACCGACGACTGCTCCCGCAGCCGGCACGCAGACCGAGAGCGTAACCTTTACGCCAACCAACACGACGGACTACAACACGGTCACCAGCACGATCACGGTGGTTGTTAATCAGGCGACGCCGACGGTCAGTGCGTGGCCGACCGCCAGTGCAATTACATACGGGCAGGCTTTGTCCGCATCGACGCTGACCGGTGGCACCGGATCAGTCCCGGGCGCCTTTAGCTGGACAACGCCGACAACGGCGCCTCCGACAGGCACGGACACGGAGAGCGTAACCTTTACGCCAACCAACACGACGGACTACAACACGGTCACCAGCACGGTAAGTGTTGTGGTAAACCAAGCGACACCTACGGTGACGATCACGAGTCCGAATGTGGGGAGTTACGGCGCGCCGCTGACATTGATGGCGACTTCAACATACTCGAACAATGGCGTTATTACTCCGACAGGCTTGACGCCAAAGTATGCACTTGTTTCCGGACCCGCGACGGTGAACCCGACGACCGGCGTTGTAACCTTCACCGGCACAGGAACGGTCATGGTTTCGGCAACGGTAGGCGGCTCAGGAACGAGTTTCGCGTTGACAACAGTGCAACAGTCGATTGCAGTGAGCGGAGCAGCACAGACGCTAATTGTGACCGGCCCTACCAGCGCAACCTTCGGCACAACACCCCAAGTCACATTCACCTCGACGTACAGCAACAACGGCGTGACAATGTCGACGGGGGTTGTACCGGCCTTCTCGGTAACTGGCCCGGCGACCATTAGCCCGGCTGGCGTTTTGACCTTTACGGGTGTGGGCCCGGTGACAGTAACTATAACGGCGGGCGGGGCAGGCACGAACTTTGCCGCTACATCGGCGAGCGAGACATTCACTGTGACCCAGGCCTCGCAGACGATTGGCTTTACCGGGCCGACGACCGCAATCTATGGCTCGACTCTGACACTCAGTGCTACCGCTTCCTCGAATCTTCCGGTGACCTACTCCCTGACATCTGGCCCGGCGACACTGAACAGCAACGTGTTGACCTTCACCGGAATTGGGACAGTGGCGGTGACCGCAACCGCAGGCGGCTCCGGCACAAACTATCAGAGCATGTCTGCAACGCAGAACATTACCGTCGGTCCTGCCACTCTGACTGTGACTGTCAACAGTGCAGCAATGATCTACGGCGGCGCAATGCCCGCGTTCACGGGCGCTGTTACCGGCCTGGTCAATGGAGATACATCGAATGCCAAGGGGATCATCCACCCGGCGGCGGTGCATCGGCTTGACTCGTCATCAAACGACATTACGGTGACCTACTCGACCACGACTCCCGCCAACTCCAATGTCGGTACCTACTCGAATACGATCACGGCTGCAGTGACCGGTTCAGCGGCAGGCAACTACATCGTTGTAGTCGTCCCCGCAAACCTGACCATTTCACCTGCGCCGCTGAGCATTGCGGAAGCGTCCGTCTCAGGCACCTACGGACAGGCGCCTCCGGCATTTAGCGGTGCTGTTACCGGCCTGGTCAATGGGGATGCAGTCGGGACCACGCTGTCTGTAACCTACACGAGCGGCGCGAGCGCCAGCATGCCGTTCAGCGATGTCGGTGCCTATCCGATCAGCGCCACAGTGACTGGTTCTTCCGTGGGCAACTACACGGTGACGGACAACGGCGGGCTTTACACGATTTCTCCCGCACAGGTGACGATCACCGTAAACAGCGCCACCACCACATACGGCACGGCGCCTACACTGACCAGCACCTTCAATCCTCCATTGCTCAATGGGGATAGCAGCACCGATGGCAAGGGAATTGTTCATCGCGTCGCCGTTAAGCGGCATGGCAAAGCAGAGGCGCAAGAGGTTGGCGGAGTCGCTGGCGATCTGAGCGTGGTCTACTCCGGCGTCAACACGTCGGCGCCCTATAACAATGTGGGCCAATATTCGGTGACGGCCTCATTGAGCGGCGCCGCGGCAGCGGATTATCAAGTGACCTCAGTGAATGCCGGTACGCTCACCGTCACGCCGGCAGCCCTCAGCATCTCTGAAAATCCTGCGACCGGCGCTTACGGACAGGCGCCGCCAGCATTCACAGGCGCGCTCAGCGGAATGGTGAATGGAGACGCGGTTGGAACGTCGCTGAATGTAACCTATACAACAACCGCCAGCTCCAGCGCTCCGTTCAGCGATGTGGGTGCGTATCCCATCCACGGCTCGGTCACGGGCTCGTCGGCGACCAACTACACAGTTACTGACAATGGAGGAGTTTACACAATCACTCCGGCGCAACTGACGATCACTGTCAACAACGCAACCGATGTCTACGGCAACCCGCTGCCCAGTTTCAGCAGCACTCTCACCGGACTTACAAACGGCGACAGCAGCACAGACGCCAAGCACATCGTCCATCCGCTGGCTATCCGGCAGCACGCAAAAGCGGCGGAGGTTGGCGGCCAGTTGGGAGATCTAACGGTGAACTACACGACTACCGCTAGTTCAACCTCTCCTTACAGCAGTGTCGGAAATTATCCGATCAACGCCACGCTCAGCGGTCAGGCCAACGGGAACTACCAGGTCAGCACAATCACCGCCGGAACACTGACCATCACTCCGGCCACACTCACCATCACCGAAAATCCGGCCACCGGCGTCTATGGTTCGGCGCCCCCGGCATTCTCGGGGAACGTGAGCGGAACGGTGAATGGAGATACAGTGGGAACAAGCCTGGCCGTTAGCTACTCTTCGACGGCGAGCACCAGCTCTCCCTTCAGCGATGTAGGCGCGTACCCGATCAACGCTTCAGTTACCGGCTCAGCGGCGGGCAACTATACTGTCGCAGATGGCGGGAGCGCGTATCTGATAACACCAGCCCCGCTGACAATCACTGTCAACGACGCGAGTGAAGTCTGGAATAGTCCTCTACCGGCGTTTACCAGCGTGATTACCGGATTGGTCAACGGCGACAGCAGCACGGATGCCAGACACATAGTTAATCCGCTGGTCATTCGCCGCCATAGCAATGCCGTTCAACTGGGCGGTCAGTTAAACGACCTGTCAATCACTTACACCACAACGGCAAATTCGTCAGCTCCGTATAGTAGCCCGGGAGCCTATCCGATCAATGCTTCGCTGAACAGCACCGGCGCGGCAGCCGATTATCAGGTGACCGTGGTTCCAGGAACGCTGACCATCAGCCAGGCCACGCAAGTCGTGACCTTCCCGTACATTGCGACGACTTTCCAGTACGCGCTGACCACGATTCCGTTGAATGCCACCGTGAATACGGGTCTGCCACTGCACTTTGTCACTCAAACCCCCACGGTCTGCACGGTGAATGCACCTTCGTCACCCGGCGGCGCCTGGACCTCCTCCTTGCTGACCAGCGGATACTGCATCCTCATCGCAACCCAGGGGGGAACCACAGATTATTCACTCGCGTGGTCTTCGCAGGAGTTCTGGATTTACCGCACTGGGCAAACCATCACGTTTCCGTACATCGCTCAGACGAGTCTCCAGTACATCAACACGGTTATCCCACTGAACGCTACATCCACCTCTGGCCTGCCCGTCACCTTCGTGAGCCAGACACCCACGATCTGCACGGTTTCTGAGTCGTCCGGCGTCTGGACGGCGTCACTGCTGCTGAAGGGCTATTGCTCCCTCGGGGCAAATCAGGCGGGGAACAATGTGTACTCCGTCGCTCCGTTCGTTGGGCAGACCTTCTGGGTCTACGGTAACTCGCAAACCATCAACTTCCCGTTCGTTGCGCAATACAGCTTCCAGTACGCAAACACCACGGTACCGCTGACGGCTACCGCATCCTCCGGTCTGCCGGTCTCGTTTGGCACTCAGACACCGTTGGTCTGCACGGTTTCTGGCGCTACGGTCACGTTTGCCAGCGTGACC
>CAZHKN010000349.1:0-367 GCA_964532725.1 uncultured Occallatibacter sp. | reverse complement strand
GACCTCTGGAAACTGCTCCCTCTATGCTACCCAGACTGGAAGTCAGTATTACGAACCGCCTCCATTCACAGGGCAAACGTTCTGGGTATATAGGGCCACGCAAACCATCACTTTCCCAACCGTCGCCAACCAAATAGCCGGTACCTCATTCCTGCTTCCTGCCACTGCCAGTTCCGGTCTGGCCGTCAGCTACACATCCACAACTCCCGCGGTGTGCACGATCGATAGCACGGGCGCTTATGCTGTTCTGGGATCTGCGGGCAAATGCAGCATTCAGGCCAATCAGCCTGGAAATGCCACGTTTGCAGCGGCTCCAACGGTCACCAAAAGCTTCACAGTGACGGTGCCCGGCAGCTAAGACAACGGG
>CAZHKN010000348.1:0-4370 GCA_964532725.1 uncultured Occallatibacter sp. | reverse complement strand
GTAAGATTTGGAAATACACCCTGCACCAGTTGAAGCGTCACGGCTGCGCCGAGTAAAGAAAGAAACAGTCCGAGCAACTGGGCGGTGAGAAGGAGATCTCCTTCGGAAGCCTGATAGCTGTCCATTTGCGACGCAAGCTCTCCGAGGCCCTGTAAGTACCCATCGGCTGTGACCTGCAAAGCGCCAAGACTGGGAGCTTCCGCCCTCGCTAGCGTCAGAGCGCGCGCAAGGATTGAGCGATAGCCGGCAACTCCCGCCAGCGCACAAAGCGGCCCGCGCAGCTTCGCACACACTCGAATGGCCGGGGGGGCGGTTGGCTCGTAGGACTTGCCCGCGGCTGTCTCGTAAGCGAGAACGCTTCGAGCCAGGTCCGTTGTTTCTGCTGAGAAGGTCATGACGTGTCCGTGTAAAACCCGCTATATGCGCAAACAGCATAGAGGCGTGGATCAGAATGCTACACCCTTTGGCGATGCCAGAGATAG
Organism: uncultured Occallatibacter sp.; assembly: GCA_964532725.1. Taxonomy (GTDB): domain Bacteria; phylum Acidobacteriota; class Terriglobia; order Terriglobales; family Acidobacteriaceae; genus Telmatobacter. The sequence continues at coordinate 3,888 of CAZHKN010000348.1, read as the reverse complement.
GTGATATCTTCCCGCTCTTCCGCGAGCGACCGGAGTTGCCTAGTTTCCTTCATTCTCGCTCCCTAGAAGCACGCAACTCTAGAGTGCCACAATCGAAGTTCCAGGGCTGAGCCGTTTTGACCATTCTCCAAAACGCAAGGTGCCGATACTGCTGAGGAGCGGGAGCACTTTCCGCAAACAAGAACTGCTCTGCAAAGCCAGAGCAGCAACACCGCAGCCAAACGGTAACAAACGCAGCAAAAGATGGCACATTGCCAAGAAGAAGGAGAAGCAGTGATCAAGAAACGGAATGCTGGGAATACTACAGACACTATCAACGCACAACCCCGTCTTCACCAACATGCTGGGGAAATCCAGCGCTACGGGACAGTGAGCCACCAACTGCCGCTTGAATTGGAGGAACCCGTTCGTCTGGAGATGACGGAACAGCTCAATACACTTCTCGCCGATACTATGACACTCCGCGATCTGTATAAAAAGTCGCATTGGCAGGTGGCTGGGCCAACTTTTTATCAGCTCCATCTGCTCTATGACAAGCATTATGGGGAGCAATCTGAATTGGTTGACGCGATCGCTGAGCGAATTCAGCTACTCGGGGGCATCAGCATCGCGATGGCGGCCGATGTGGCAGAGATTACGCAGATCGAACGTCCTCCTCGCGGGCGCGAAGAGGTTCCTGTTCAACTATCCCGCTTGCTGGATGCCCACAAGGTCATCATTGGCGAATGTCGTACACTGGCGCGCCGCGCCACCGCTCTGGGGGATGATGGCACGAATGATCTGGTCGTCAGCCAGGTGCTGCGTACCAGTGAGCTTGAGGCCTGGTTTTTGAGCGAGCATTTGGTCAATGTTCCTCTCGTCAAAGCAAAAGAACCATCTGCGACGGCTGACGCAGCATAACCAAAACAAGCTCAGTTTGTGGAATCACGCTCTTCGCCTGCGGCCTCGGCCAGTTCACAGTGGTCCGTCGTTCAAGCGGCGGGCCAAGCTGTTTGTACCTTGGCGAGACCCGGCATTTGATTCGGCAAACTGAGCGTTTTTTCTCAGACAGAAACCTGTTATCGACGCTAGCGTAAGCAGTGCCCCATCTCTGTGGGAGCTATCGTAACAGCTATGATCACGATCTTGGAGTTTGTTAAAGAAGTCAGCGCGTGGAACGAAAAATTAAAGACGAGGAACCATAAATGGCGTCTCAGGAGAGTACCTCACCAAGCGGGCCATTAGCGCGGCTGGACGACCACCCGCTAATGACTGAAGAAAAATTTCCGCCATCGTTGTTGCCGCGGTCGGATGCATCGCTTTCTAGCTGGATAGCGGTGATCGGAAATCATTTGCCGCGACAGTGTGGAATCGCGACCTTCACAACAGACCTATGCGACGCGATTAGTGAAGAATACAAAAAAGCTCAGATTTTTGTAGTCGCGGTCAATGACCCAGGATCGCATTACGAGTACTCCACTCGCGTCCGATTTGAATTGCGTGAAAGTGACCCTTCCTCCTATGAAGACGCTGCCGACTTCCTGAACTCCAGCAATGTTGCCATGGTTTCTCTTCAGCATGAGTACGGCATCTATGGTGGCCCGGCTGGTAGCCTCATTGTGAGATTACTGCGGCGGCTCAAGATGCCTGTAGTGACGACTCTGCATACGGCTCTTCGAGCCCCAAACGCCGATCAACGAACTGTCATGGAGGAGGTCGCAGCCTTATCTGACCGCCTCATTGTCATGAGCAAGCACTCCATGCGAATCATGCAAGAGGTGTTCCATGTTCCCGAAGACAAGATCGACTTGATTCCTCATGGCGTTCCGGACCTGCCATTTCGAGATTCCGACCTGTACAAAAACACGACAGGGACGGAAGGGAAGGTTGTGCTGCTCACATTTGGCCTTCTATCTCCAAACAAAGGAATCGAACGTGTGATCGAGGCCCTTCCGCGCATCGTTGCTGACCATCCGGAAGTTGTCTACGTTATCGTAGGAGCGACCCATCCGCATATCCGGCAACGAGAGGGGGACAAATACCAGCTTCAATTGCAGTCCCTGGCGAAAACCCTCGGGGTGGAACGAAATGTAATCTTCCACAATCGCTTTGTCAGTCCGAAAGAAATGACCCAATTTATTGGGTCGGCGGACATCTATATCACCCCTTATCCATATGAGGCACAAGCAGTATCGGGCACGCTGGCATACGCATTGGGCGCGGGAAAGGCAATCATTTCGACTCCATACTGGCACGCTGCTGAAATGCTTGCCGGTGGGCGCGGGGTGCTGGTTCCATTCGAAGATTCAGGTGCTATCGCGACGGCGACGATCAAGCTCATTGAGAATGAGGTGGCTCGCAAAGCTATGAGCAAACGAGCCTACCTATATGCTCGCGAGATGGTGTGGAACAAGACCGCAGCATCTTATATGAATACGTTTGTTCGTGCTCGTTCTGAGCGCCTTGCCAGCACCGCATATCACGCTCTTGAACCTTTGTACCTAAAAAGTGCTGAGCAGGTGGTCACACACCACGCGTCACCTATACCAGGCGACAGGCCGACCCGAGTTTCTGCTGCATAAGCAGTTTCGTTGAATGGGGCACTGTATGGATGTGGAGAAAAACATCGCCGATATAGCGTTTCTGGAGGAGCTATATGCGCTTCCAGACGAACGTCCGATCTTGACTTCCGGCGGGAAAGCAGCACGTCTAAGACACGATCGATCGTGTAGCAGCGACCTTTGGCTGAGTCTTAGGAGCAGTTTGCGGAATCACTTGCAGCGGCTATGGACTGTGTGGAACAGCAAACGACCATGAGCCGAAAACAGTGCCTACTGTAAGCACAAGCGGCCAAAGGCAGGAGAAAAGATGTTAACGAATGCTAAGTATCTGAAAGATTTAGTTGTTGGCGCTACGGACGGCGAGATTGGGTGCGTGGACAATCTCTATTTCGACGACGAAACATGGGTCGTTCGCTACCTTACGGCGGAAACAGGGAGCTGGCTCGGCGGACGGCAAGTCCTCTTATCGCCTTTCTCCGTAATTGATACAAACTGGCGGAGCGGGCGCCTGGATGTATTGCTGACGAAGAAACAGGTCGAGGGCAGCCCTGATATCGACACGGACAGGCCGGTCTCCCGCCAGCACGAGGCAGCATACCTTGGATATTTCGGGTATCCCTATTATTGGGGTGGTCCCTACATGTGGGGCCCAGCGTTGTACCCGTCGGGCATGCCGATGATTCCAATACCTGCTGCAAGCGAGTCGCTGGCGGAAAGGATCAAGGGCGAGTCGCCGGATTCACATCTGCGCAGTGCAGACACCGTTAAGGGTTATCGGATTGAGGCGACGGATGGTGAAATCGGACACGTGGATGGGTTCATTGTGGATGACCAGAACTGGAGTATCCGCTACATGGAGGTTGCAACGCGGAATTGGTGGCCGGGCAAGAAGGTACTGGTTTCACCTGCCTGGATTAAACACGTGAGTTGGGCAGATTCGACGGTATACGTTCGACTCTCCCGGGAAGCTATCCAAACAGGTCCCGAATTCGATCAGTCCGCCCCTATCACTCGTGAATACGAAGACCTGCTCTACAGACATTACGATCTGGCGCCATATTGGATACACGAAGTCCAAAGAGAGGCTTCTCGTCGCTGAGCGGCGATGAAGCTATGGTGCAGGAGTGTCGGTCTTTGCTTCACCTTGGCGTTAATCGCCAGGGTGAGAGACGACAATTGGGCGGCTACTTTTCTTTTGTTAGCTGTTTGCCGATCTCCTGCAACTCCAGCCGCCGCTTCTGCGTGGTCTTGGGATATGCCATCTTTAGATCCTCGAGCGCATCAAGGACAAGGCGGGAAACAATCAAGCGTGCGTTCTCCTTGTCATCGGCGGGGACGATATACCACG
>CAZHKN010000347.1:0-4383 GCA_964532725.1 uncultured Occallatibacter sp. | reverse complement strand
GTCGGTCAGCAGATGCGCCTGAACGCCCAGCCCATCCAATACAGCGGGGATAGTATCGCCGGAACCCATCACATAGCCCACCCGCAGCCCTGCGGCCAGCTTCACATCCACTTTGCGGGTCTTCAACTCGGCTGCCTTATAAAGGTTGTACGGTCGCAGCCCCGTGTAGCCGATGCTTTGCCAGCCGGTGGTGTATTCCTTGCCGCCTGAGCGAGCAACGGCGCCGATCGTGTACGAGCCTTCTGCAACGACAGTCGCCGCTGTTGATTCAGGACTCACATCGAAGACAATCGGCTCCGTATCCCCCGCGTCCTTCGTGCTGAATTTCGCCTCGGTAGGATTCGCTCTCCATCCCGCTGGCAGTTTGAGCGCAACCGTTCCCTCCGCTGCTGTCTCCGTGTGAACCGTCACGTTTACCGGCAGGGCCGAACCATCCAGCGGCAAAATTCGCGCCTGCGGCTCCATGCGCACGCCAATCAACGGAGTCACCACCAGCGGCTGGTAAACCCCGCCCACTCCAGGTACGCGCTGCATTGTCTGCACTACCTGCCCCACTTCAATTGGCAAACCAGCGCCAATGCCGTCGATTTTAAGCTCCGCCCAGAGTGTTAGCGGATAAGGAGCAAATGACCGCAACCGGTATTTGGGTTGTGTGATGTCGTAGTAGGGCTGCTCAATGTTCGGGCGCGTAAAGTACGGCTTTGTAATGTCGTCATCCGCGGGAATTTGAATCTGATAAATGGAGTCGTCGCTGCTCTCAGTCGAAGAGGTGCTGAGAGGGTTGATATTCCGCGTGGTTGGACCGAAAAAGCCAACCGCCTCCGGTCCAGCGTGCAGGTAAATACTGCCGAGGTGAACCTCTGGCGACGCGTGTGTAAAGTGAAGGCGTAGATTCACTTCTTCGCCAGGGTAAACGCTGCGCGAACTCTCATCCGCTCCCCCGTCCTTTATATTGGAGGATTTGGTCGTGAATGCCACCAGATCAATGCCGTACAGGTGCTCGAAAGTCCTCTGAAAATCATTCATCTTGCCCCTCAGCTCGAACAAAACATCTCTGAGGCCTGGGGTACTGTCTATCTTCCCGTTGATATCGCTGAAGGTCAGTCGAATATATGGCTGTTCAGCAAAGAAGAAAACCGTCTGCAGTTTATGTGCAAGATCGCTCCCACTTTGCCCTTGACGCTCCGCGTGGAACTTCGCGAGGCCGTCGTCAATCTGCCGCAAATCGGTCGTCAGATCATCCGGCGGAGTCCCTCTCACCAGCCGCGCCAGCCCCGAATAACTGGTATCGATATTGACTTTGCTGTTGTGAAAGAGATCGTCATTCGTCGCAATCGCTCCCGGCTTTGCCGCCGCTTGCGGCGCAACCGCCCACAGGTGATAACTCGTCGTCTGCGGGCCGCTCAGCGCCGGGTTCGCCCCGCCATTTTGCGACCTCTGCTGTCCCCAGCCCTCGCGGGCAATCTGCGCGTAGCTGCGTCCCAGCACCGGGTCCAGATTCCCAACCGGAATCGTCACATCCGCTGACAACGCGCCCTCGATCCATTCGCCCGTCACATAATTCTTGAAGCGCGCCGGTGCCCACTTGCCTGTCGCGTAGTCAAAGATCTTTCCCTCTTTGATCCGGGCAAAGGGAACCATCGAGTAGACCGCCAGCGGCTGCCAGGGCTGCAAACCCGGCCTGCCATCCTTGCCCGGCTGCAACTGCTCAGGAAAGACCTTCGGGTCGCCGGCGGCTTTGAAAACCTCCTGCGCAATCTCCCCCGAGACCTGGTGCTGCCCGTGTCCGTCCGATACTCCGCCGACAAACGTGGACAAAAGTATCTGCGGACGCTCTTGCCGGACGGCCAGCACCGCATCATACAAAACCCGGTCGTGGCCCCAGCGCGCAAAGGCCTCTTCCTGCGTTTTCGAGAAGCCAAAATCCGCCTCCGTACCCCACAACTGCTTCACGCCGTAATATTCATCAGCCTTCAGCAGCTCATTGGTCCGGATCAGACCCAGCGCATCGTACGAATCCTCGCCCATCTCATTCTGCCCGCCCTCGCCGCGCGTCAGCGTAAACAGAATTGTCTGCACGCCGAGGCCGCGCGAGAGATACGTCATCAGCGCGCCGTCTTCATCGTCGGGATGAGCAACAATCACCATCGCGCTGGCCGTTGTTCCCAACCGCCGCAGCGATTCTTCCAGCCCCGCCGCACCGCGATCCTCCGGCAGCGGTTCTGCAATCTCATTCGCCTCAGGCCCCGCCGCGTCATCCCTCTGCATCAGAACCGGGTTTTGCGGCGGAGCCAGGCGCGCCGCCTGTTGCGCCGCCAGTACGCCTACGCCTGCAAACCACCCCATCAGCCCGGCCAAAGCCGCGCCCGCTACTGCTCGTTGAATTCTCTCGAAAAGGAACATCTTCCCGTCAGTGTACAATCCGGGGAGCGAATTCACCCCATGTCTTCTTCTTCAACCACCGCCGCCAGCACACAAGCTCTCGAACGCCGCATCGGCCTGCGCTCCGCTGTTCTCTTCAACATGCTGGAAATGATCGGCGTCGGCCCGTTCATCACGCTGCCGCTGGTCATCGCGGCAGCCGGGGCGCGGCTCTCCGTCTGGGCCTGGGTGCTGGGCGCGGTGATCGCCGTGGCCGACGGCCTCGTCTGGGCAGAGCTGGGCGCGGCCTTTCCACGCGCTGGCGGTTCGTACGCTTTCTTGCGAGAAATCTACGGACCCAACCGCGCGGGCAACTGGCTCAGCTTTCTCTACGTCTGGCAGTTGAGCTTCACCGCGCCTCTCTCCATCGCCTCGGGCTGCATCGGCCTGTCCAGTTTTCTGGCCTGGTTCTGGCCATCTCTGGACCAAGCGCCAATTGCTGCCCTGCCCGCGCTGCATTTTTCCAACGTGGCCGCTGCCGCCTCCTGCCTGCTGGTGGTGGCTCTCCTCTATCGCAACCTCAACGCGGTGACGCGCCTTGCATGGGTCATGTTTGTGGGTGTGCTGGCAGCGATTACCGGAGTGATTTATTCAGGCTTCGCCCACGCCGCGGCATCCGGTGGCTGGCAGATGCCAATCTCCGCTACCCTCCCCATTTCATTAGCGATCAGCGGACTTGCACAGGCCACGCTGCTCGCGACCTATTGTTATTGGGGCTACTACAACATCACTTTTCTCGGCAGCGAGGTGCGCAAGCCCGAGAAGACAATCCCCCGCGCAATTCTGCTCTCAGTGCTCTTTGTCTCTGCCTTTTACGTCGCGATGAATCTCGCCGCTCTGCCTGCATTGCACGATGCCTCCGGGCATCTCGGCCAAGCCGCGCAAAGCGCCGTTCTCCGAGTGCAACTCGTCGCCGACATCGCCCAATCCGCCTTTGGCCAGTGGGCGGGCAGGCTGATGGCCGCGCTCATCATCTGGACGGCCTTTGCCTCGGTTTTTTCGTTGTTGCTCGGCTACTCCCGCGTGCCCTATGCGGCGGCCCGCGACGGCAACTACTTCAGCTTCCTCGCCGCCGTCCATCCGCGCCACAAGATTCCCCACCGCTCTCTCGTGGCTCTGGGACTGATCGCCACGGCCTTCTGCTTTTTCTCGCTCTCACAGGTCATCACCATGCTGGTGGTTACGCGTATTCTGCTCCAGTTCTTTTTGCAGCAAGCTGGAGTGGTTCTGCTGCGCATTCAGCGGCCTGAACTCGCCCGGCCTTTCAAGATGCCGCTTTACCCACTGCCTCCGCTTATCGCCATCGCGGGATTCATCTTCATCCTCGTCAATCGCACTCAAGCATTAGGCGGGCTGGTTGTCGCGGCAGCAATCGGCCTCTCAGGCACACTGATTTATCTCTTTCGAGCCAAAAGGCTCAGGCAATGGCCGTTTGCGGTCGATAAAGAAATCCTGTAACGTCACCGAGTTGGCAAGCGTCAAACACTTACAACAGCGGCTTCCCGCGCACGAGGTCCTACATGTTTATCGGTAAACCGCCGGATATTCCCTCCTCGGCCATTACGCCCAAGGATCTGTATCTGAACCGCCGCAAGTTTCTACGCTCAGCCGCCTCCACTGTTGCGGCAGTGGGCGCGGCTGCCATCGGCGCCGAGCGGCTCGCGGAGATTTTCAATCCCGGCACGCGCGTCCTTGCCGGAACCAAACTGCAAACCGTCAAAAGCCCGCTCACCACTACCGGCGAAGAGTTGACCACCTACGAGGCCCTCACCACCTACAACAACTTCTACGAGTTTGGCGTCGACAAGACCGAACCCTCGAAAAACGCCGGCGGACTGCCGACGCGTCCCTGGACCGTGCGCATTGAAGGCAAAGTCAAAACCCCCAAGACCTTCGACATCGATACGCTGCTCAAGCTGCGCCCGCTCGAAGACCGCGTCTACCGCCATCGCTGCGTCGAGG
>CAZHKN010000346.1:0-4453 GCA_964532725.1 uncultured Occallatibacter sp. | reverse complement strand
TGCAAGATTTCCGGCGAAAAGGCTTCGCGGAAACGACTCGCCTGTTCGGTAGACCTCCAGTATGTGAAAGCCGCCAAAGCGCTGGTTGCGTTCTCGACGACGACGTATTCGACGCGATCTGTAGTTCGAGTCGCTCATAGCCCGAAGGTCGCTGGTTCATATCCAGCCCCCGCAACCAAAAACCGCCAGATCTGGGCGAGTTTTTCCTCCCATCACAACCTTGGAATGATTGCTGCGCAAGAGTTGGCCTGCAGAGTTTCGTGCGTCTAAATCTGCGCGCTTACCCAGCAGATACTGTGCGCATTTTGGTACAGCCAGAGACCTGTGTCCGCCGTCACCGGGAAACCATTGACAGCAGGGCTGAATGGGTGAAAAATGACTGGTCGTGGCAAATCAAACGTTTGAGGCAGCCAACGGAGGAAGCATGAGAAGAGTGGGGATTTTGTGGTGTCTGGGTCTTGGCGCGTTACTGGGCGCGGCAGTGGTTCTCGGCTGCAAGTCAGCGCCGGAGTTGACTGCGGACCAGGCGCAGGCTTTGATTCAGGCGGAATATGACCACCGCGCGCCGGCAGGAGCCAGCGTAACGGTAAGTGAACTGGGTTTGCGGCAAGGGTATACAGCAAAGTTTTGGACGAAGACCAAGGATTATCCCAACAAATACTGGGCAGATTTTACGCTGACCGATGAGGGCAAGAAGGCTATCAAACTATCCGATGGCGGCAGCGTTTTTCAGTGGCGTCCAGATAGTGCGGACGACAAGAGGTACGCGGTTGTGGTTTTCACCGCGGTTGCGCATCCTTTAAAGGCGCATGATGTGCAGGAAGTTCAGGACGCTGTGGTTCCGGGCGTCGCGACGGCCAAGAGCGCGTCGTTTACCGAGAGCGTGAATCTGGATGGTGTGCCGGCTCCGCTTGTGGAGATTGCCCACAACCCGAACAATAAGTTGAGCAGCAAGCGGCAGGCGGATTTTTCATTGGAAAATGGAGCATGGAAGCTGCATTCCATTGAGTGAGTCATTATTTATAAATTAGTAAATAAATGCAGGACTTCCGGCTTCCGACATCGGGAGCTGGAAATCCCTGTATGCGGATGGACGGCATTATTGAATGGGCGCTTGCCGCCGGCAAGAATTGACTGCTGCCGGGCAGGGCAATCGCGCAAACTCCAAACAGTTTTCCGCCTCGTCCGCAGCTTCAAATCTTACCGCGGAAAAGCGAACAACAAGAAAATTGACCCCAGGGGAGGGGGTGCTTTTCAGGTACGAACCGGGCACATTCCTGACAGATCGAACCGTCATCGAGGACGGACCCAGCTTCAGGACAACTGGATGCCGGAAACAATCTGCAAATCTGGTTCATGCGGTTGCCTGTACTGCCGGGAATCATTCGGATGAGAATCTCCGACTCTGGTGAAATCCAGCTTTTACTAACTCCCCGAAGCTATTCAGTGTCTAAGCAATCGGAAGGCGGTTTTATGTCAGCAACATTTCTTCGGATGTCTTTGTGCGCAGTGGTGATGGCGGACCTCGCTGGGTGCGGGGGTGGGTCAAACAAGGTGGTCGGTGGGGGCGGGGGCAACCCGGCAACGGTGACATACGACTTTAGCAACGGCGCGGCGCCGGCGGCTGTGGCTACACAGATTGGCACAGCCGCGTATACGCAGGCGACGCTCGAATCCGGCAAGGTGACCTTTACACTCCCCACTGGAGAGACCAAATTCGCGGTTGCCTATCTCTGCCCTCCCCGGTCCGGAGAAAATCCGCCTCCAAATTACGAATACATCCATCAGTTGAGCACTGTGGATGGCACTTCGTTCTCCGGGTATTGCTTCGAGCCGTCTACTGTCCAGACTGGGCTGGCAACAGTCCAGGTGAATGCCGCCGCAATCACCGGCGCATCCTTGGTCGCCGTTGGAGGCGAAGATCAACAATGGTCCACGAGCAGCTTATCGTTCAGTGTTCAGATGCGTTCCGGCACTTCCGATGTTCCTGTATATGTCTATGACGCAAAAGATAGCATTCTTGCAATCAAAATTCTGCCCAGGCAAACCATTCCGGGCGCGCTGAATGGCGGCAACCCGGTCGTCTTCGCGGCCAGCGATCAAGTCGCGCTGCAACCAATTACGTATAGCAATCTTCCGGCAGGATTTACGCCGGGAATATCTGCAAACTACACGACATCCGGTGGAACCACCATTCCACTCGATGTGAGCAATACAACCGAATATCCATCTATCCCTGCCGCGTCCGTACAAAGCGGGGACTACTACTCGTTCACTGCCGGAGCCAAGGAGAGTCCGGCATCCTCGCTGAATGAGTATGCTCAGGCGCTGCTTGATACAAAGAGCGGCGGAGGTCCGGAGACGTTCACTCTCCCATCTCCTTGGGCGTATATCGGTCCGACGCCATCCGCTTTGCCTACGTTCACCATCGGCTATCTGGGATTTTCCGGCATGACGCGCGTCGCGCAGTATGCGGATATCTTTTGGGGTACGAACTTGAGCAATGGAATCACAATTGACGCAACGGAGAATTACCAGGGCGGGGCGACCTCGCTCACAATCCCCGACCTTTCCGGAGTGACGGGATTTCTTGCTCAACCCGCTTCTGGAACCAAGGTCGAATGGGATGCAGGGATGAACCAGGTCTTGTCCACGGCCGCATCTTTGCCCGATCTGAACGAGGTTTCAGTCGGAAATTCCGGAACCTACACTGTGCCGTAGACTGCTCCATGCGTGCCGGCCTACGGATTGTTGCGGAAAGTTCCGCGCAAGACCTGCTAATCTTTTGTCGGACTCAAAGAGCCTGGATTTGCGTCAGGCGGAAGGCGTGCTTCATGCCTGTGTCATTTCTCCAGTTGTCGTTGTGTGGTTTGGTGATTGCGGGCCTCACGGGGTGCGGGGGCGGGTCCAACAATGGCGGAAGCAACAATAACGGCGGCGGAAGCCCGACGACGGTGACGTACGACTTTACTAGCACTCCGATCAGTGCGGCGCCGGTGGCCGTGGCTACGAAGATTGGCTCTGCCGCTTTTACCCAGGCTACGCTCACCGGCGGAACGTTGACCATCAGCGTGCCCAGCGGCGAGACCAATTATGCGGTTGCCTACCTGTGCCCCACGGAAACGTTGGCCGTTCCGCCTGCAAATTACGAGTATGTGGTCGAGGCGAGCACCGTGGACGGCACAGCAAAGACCGGGGAATGCTCTGGGCCGAACACGGCCAAGTTGGGTCTGGCGACAGGCGAGGTGAATGCGACCGCGATTCCCGGCGCTGAAGGTATTTGGGGCATTGTGGGTGGCTACTGGGACTCTGGTTTTGGCAGTACCCTGACCATGAATGAAGACGCGCCTCTAGGAACCTACGATGTTCCCGTACTTGTGACCACCGGGGGGGCCTCCTTCGGTGATATTGCTGCGGCCAAAATTCTGCGCGCCCAGACGATCCCGGGCGTGCTCAACGGCGGCAACTTGATTGACTTCACGGCCAGCGATGAGACCACGCAGCAACCGATCACCTTCACCAATCTGCCATCAGGGTACATCGCGGATAGCCCTTCCGCATCATATGAAACGGCTGGTGGAGTTTCGATCTTGCTCAATTTATTGGGCCCAGCAGGGGAATATACGGCTCTGCCGGCCGGCACATACCAGAGTGGCGACTACTACCAGATAGCTGCGGGTGCATATACCGGCGTATCAACGTTTCAGGGAGTAGGAGTCTTGAAGATTGTAACGAGCGGAGGGCCGCAGAATTTTACTTTGCCAGCGCCCTGGACGTACGCTGGCCCGACGGCGGCCTCACTGCCCACATTCAACCTTAGCTATTCCGGGTTTTCCGGCATGGCGAATATTTCAGAATCGGCCATTATTCAATGGAATCAAGGGACAGTATCGCAAAATCTGATCGAAATGACCACGACAGCGAATTATCAGAGTGGAGCGACCTCAATTACGATTCCCGACCTCTCCGGCTTGACTGGATTTATTGCGCCCGCGACCTCCGGCACAACGATTACCTGGACTGCCAACGTTTTTCAAGGCGACCCTTTCCTCACAACTCCGCCGAGCGGAATTGTGCAAAGTGTGGGAGCCGGCGGAACCTACACTGAGCCGTAACCAATGTTTCGGGACGGTACGTAAAGAAAATTCATCCGTGAGTCCAAAAGATTGACCTCGCCCCAAAACTTCTGCTATTGTTAGAAGGTTCCGCAAGAACACCTCCTGACGTGTGTCCGAACGGGCTACGGTTCGGAGGGGTAAGAGCGGCCCGGCTGAGTGAATTCAGCGTGGGTTTTGCTCAGGGTCGGGTCCAGTAAGGCTATACAGGCTGGACGCCCAGACAAGTTCCCGAATTGGCTCTCGTCTTGCGGAGGGCAGGGAACAGAATCGCATCGGCGTTCGCGCGTTCTCCACCTTGGAGGGCTATGCGGGCCGGAACCGGCGAAACGGAGTTG
>CAZHKN010000345.1:0-4507 GCA_964532725.1 uncultured Occallatibacter sp. | reverse complement strand
CGGAGCAGAACTTGCTGCGGGCGTGCGCGCAGTTCTACGACATTCTGGATTACATGGCCGGCGGAATGACGCACGAGGAGATCTTGGACGACTTTCCCGACCTCATCGAGGAGGACATTCGCGCCTGTTTGGCCTTCGCTGCGGATCGTGAACGGAAGTTCGACATCGTCTCGCCATGAAGCTTCTCTTCGATGAAAATCTCTCCCCAAGACTCGCCTCCGCTCTTTCCGGCTGTTTTCCGGGATCGCGAGCCGCCGGGGAATGTGGCCTGTGTGGGGCGTCCGATCTTTAGGCGCAACGGTTATTCGCCCCATGCTTCAGCGGGCGGTAAGCAAATACAACAATTCATTCGGAGTCCCTAGGGACGGCGCTCATGCCGCCGGGGTCCGATGCACCATCCTTGCGACGTTCTTGTTTCTGCTTCCACGGTGGAGAGCACAAACCCAGCCCGCCACGGCGAAGCCAGAATTCTTTGTTCTTGTTTTTCTTTTAAGAATTGGGGTAGAGTACATCAAACGTTTCACAAACGTTGAATCTCCCCTATCCGAAAGGATCACATGAATAATCAAGCGTGTACTCTCATTCGCGTTGCAAGTGCAGCCGTTTTTCTCACTTTCACTGGCCTCACGCCTGCATTTGCTGCGCAGCCGATTGATGAAGCCATTGACCAAGCAGAAGTTCAGGCGCGTGAGGCATGGAGCACAACGATGCATCACACCGCCGCACCCGAGGAAGGGTGTTTCGAGGCCTCCTATCCCAGTACTCGGTGGGAGAAGGTGGAATGCGCCGAAGCGCCTGGGTACCGGTCTGCGCTGCCCAAGATGACTAACCGGGAGCAAGTCACAGGCAATGGGTTTGACTTTGTCGCCGGAGCTCCATCAGGACATCTTTTCAGCTCTGTTGTGGGCAGCTTCCCCACAGTCACTGATGTAACAAGTGAAAAAAGCGTTGGTGTTCCCGCCTTCGGCGATGGAGGCATTCTCGGGACAAATGAATATACGCTGCAGGTCAATACCAACTTCTTCCATTCCGCGGCCTGCGGCAGCTTCACGAACTGCATAGCCTGGCAGCAATACGTCATGTCGACCAACACGCCTGTGTCGCTGACCAGCGGCAGCTTGACCGACAAAACAGAAGTCTTTATTGAATATTGGTTGATCGACTACGGGGCGAGCGCCCGTGGCGATGTTTGCCCAAGCGGATTCATTGATGGTGGCGCGGATGCGGAAGGGCCGGGCGAAGATTGCGTACAGAATACTGCAGCCACGGTGATAGCCAGTGGCCAATTGCCAATCACCGATCTTGCAAGCCTGACGTTGGCGGGGACTGCAACGGCAGGCGGAACAGATGCGGCTACGGTCACTTTTGGCGGCAAGGCTTTTACCGCCACGGTCAAGGACAGTTTAACGGATATCGCGAGCGGCTGGTCGCAAGCTGAATTCAATGTCTTCGGCAATGCCGGAGGCTCGGAAGCCGTTTTTAACAGCGGTGCAGCGCTTACTGTGAAGTTAGCTGTGACCGATGGATCGACAACCGCGCCAACCTGCGTACCGCCGGCTGATATTGACGGCACCACTGGAGAAACCAACAATCTGACGCTCGGTTCTTGCACCGCTACGGGTGGATCGGCGCCCTTTATCGAATTTACAGAGTGAGATGAAGCGCAGACAGATTCATATACCGCGCAAACCGCTTGCCGGATGCCTATCCCTGTGACGCTCTTGTTTTTGTCACAAGGATAGGAGAACTCAAAAACAGCATAAATCAGGGTGGGTGATCCTTCATCACCCACCCTGATTTATTGCCAAGTGCCCCCTGCGCCGGTCTGTGCGGAAGGATCGGAACCACAAATTTCAATCACCACTTTGTATTAGGGCACGACTTCAGTTGTGCCGAAAAAATCCCACAAATACGGTTGGCTTTAGCCCGTGAGGGAATGCTCTCTCAAACTAACTGCAACGACTGGTCGCAATCTATCTACCCAACGTGAAGATCACATTGATCGTCGTTTGCACTTTCACCGGTTCGCCGTTCAGCAGATAAGGCCGATAGACCCACTGCTTCACCGCGTCCAGCGCCACCTGCTGCAACAAATCCGGCCCGCTGATCACACTCAAGTCTTCGACGTGGCCATCCAATCCAATAGTAGCCTGCAAGACAACCGTCCCAGAGACACGGGCTTCTTTCGCCTCTACTGGATAATGCGGCGGAACTTTTTGCGCCAACATGCCCATTGCCACTCCGCCGGATATATTGACAATCTCGGGCCTTGGTGTCACTGCGGGAGAGGGCGGCGCGCCTTCATCTCTGGGCGGTGCGGGAGGGCTATTATCCAATGTGAAGATGACGTTCACGGTCGTCTGGACTTCGACAGGGTTTCCGTTCAGCAGGTATGGCCTGTAGCGCCACTGCTTTACTGCGTCGATTGCAGACTGCTGCAGCATCTCCGCCCCACTGACCGCCTCGATATTTTTCATGTGGCCTTGCTTGTCAACGACACCCTTGAGCACAACGGTGCCTTGCACATGCGCGGCTTTTGCCTCGGGAGGATAGAGCGGTGCAACTTTGGCACATAGATTTCCGCCTGCGATTGCGGCCGAAAGAGTAGCTCCACCCTCGCTCGGCAACGTATTTGGGATCTTGAGCGGCGCCTCTGCCATGCACGAAATTTCAGATTGAATTTCTGCGATGTTGATCGGCTGCGGGCACCGCGCATTCGATGGCGGTGTGAAGAACTCATCGTCGAGGCTGGACAGCGGCTCGATAGTGTCGAGATGGAGGACAAGAATTCCCTTGTCGCCCTCAATATATCTGAGATCACCATCGGAGTATTTGATCTCGCCGGCAATATAGCGGCCCTGAAAGAGAACGGGATTGCTATGTAGAGCATCCGGCCCGTAGCCATCGACGCTGATGCGCAGGGCGGGTTTTCTGGGATCGAAGCACCAAGTGAGACCGGCCAGTGCGCCATCGGGCGACTGTCGCTGCACGCAGGTTGCTTGGATGCCGCCTGCGTCGCGCTGCTGAAAAACGAAATTGTTCTCCTGGATATCCTGGGCTGGCGGCAATGGATGGATGAGCTCGCGGAATGCTTTGTAGAGCGGCAAAAGATCCATCCCCGAGCCGCCGACGGTGCACTGCCCCTTGCCGCTGCCATACTCAGTCATGCTGAGATCGCCGCTGGCGTAGGTGAGCTTGAATTTGGTGGGAGCAACCCAGAACTCCTCGATCGTTCCCTCGCTCTTGACATTGCCCTCGCCGTCAAATTGGGTATAACTCGTTTTCAGATGCCAGGGCTTCAAACCGTCCCCTGTGATGCCGTTGGTTTTGGCGGCCAGCAGCATCAGTGCCTTGGGGTCAGTCGGCAGCGTCGACGCCGCATCCTGCGCAATGATCGAAGTTCCGGCAAGGGCCAATAGGCAAAGAAGCCCTATCGAAGAATAGAACTCGTAAAAGAAAGACGATTTCCGCATACCGGCAAGATACCACAGAGCATGAGATTCCATGATTCCGCCTTTGTCCTGCTTGTGCCATTGCAGTCCTTGCCACATCACGACGCCGGAGGCGGTACGGTGTCCGCAAAAAAAACTCCCTTCGCCGGCGTCCGCGGAACCCGCAGAGGACGAAGAAGGGAGTTGTGTAACTGTAGCTACTGGAGGTTTCCGCTAGGGTTTCGGTGCAGCCAGGGCATTCGATGAGTCTGGGTTGCCCACTAGAACCGTCGCTGCAATGGTATAAACACTGTTGGTAGCGAACCCGCTCTGCGCAACAGTCACGACAATGTTATTGCCTTGCGGCTGCACGCTAAAGCTGTAGATTCCGCCGTTGTTGAGGGAAAAGTTATTCGCTAGTACCCCAACAGTGGGACCCGTATTCCATTGCTGAATGACGGAGTAATCCGCGCCGAAATAGAGTTGATTGGTATTCGAGTTCACATCCTGAATGAGGATAATCAGATTGAGGTAAACACTTGTCCACCCCGGGCTGGTCAGAACCGTAACCGGAACCGACTGGTTGTTGTTCAAGGATCCTTGATACGTAGTCGTGATCAGATTGTCCGCCATTGATACTCCTTTTGGCTACAAAGCTTGCGCGCTCAGCGCAGCGCGGCAATTATGCACTCGAAGTAACACGAAAACAATTCCTTTTTTATTTAATTTTCCGGCAGTTTATCCGCCCAAGAACAACTCCATCGAGCGCAAAGATTCTGATGTTGGGGCCACGATAGTGCTTGGGTGTTCGTTGCATAGGGTCCCCATTACGAGAGCTGGAAATCATCAAGGCCGTCAGCAGCTTCTTCGGGTTCCGTATCAATACGCTCCGCCATTGGGAACAGGGCAGGCTGGTTTCGAAGGGACCAACACGCGCCTGCCTGCTGGTGATCGACCGCAAACCTGAGGCGGTGCGGACGGCGCTGCGTATCGCGTGATTCTCCAAACTCCCTGATCGTTTCGTTTTCCGTGTTACGATAAACGTTAAGCATGATTCGCTCGTTTGCCGACGAAGA
>CAZHKN010000344.1:0-4526 GCA_964532725.1 uncultured Occallatibacter sp. | reverse complement strand
GCGTAGGCGCGGGCTTCCAGCGTCTGCTGATCGACTCCGTGATGCGCGTTGGCGGAGAGCGCGGAGCCTTGGCCGGTTTCGAAGTACATAACGTTTCTGCCCACCGTGCCGTCGGCGCAGACCGCACCTCGATGAAGCGCCTGACCTGCTTGATTCGCTTCATTGAGAAGCGCCAGATCGACGCCGAAGCTGCGATTGGCAGCTTCCGTCCCGGCGATGGATTGAAAGAGCAGGTCAACCGGCGCGCCCTGCTCCAGGGCCTTCAACTGAGTGGTGATGTGGGCAAGGACGCAGCTCTGCACGGGGATCTGGAAGCGCTGGCGCAGAGCGTCGATGAGCCGCAGCAGTTGCGTTGTGACGGCGACGCTGTCTCCGGCGGGGTTGATGCCGATGACCGCGTCTCCAGAGCCGAGCAGCAGGCCATCCAGGATGGCCGCGGCAATACCAATGGGCGAGTCTGTTGGATGGTTGGGCTGAAGGCGCGCGCTGAGCCTGCGAGTCAAACCAACCGTGGTGCGGAAGCGCGTGACGGCTCGAATCTTCGAGGCGACGAGAATCAGATCCTGAACGCGCATGAGCTTGCTGACTGCTGCCGCCATCTCGGGAGTGAGACCGGGAGCGAGTGCTGCCAGTTGCTCACTGGTGGCTTCGTCACTGAGCAGCCAGTCGCGCAGTTCGCCCACTGTGAAAGAGCGTACTGGCGCAAAGGCCGCTGCGTCGTGCGTGTCCACAATCAGGCGAGTGACTTCGTCGTCTTCATACGGCACAACCTGATCTGAAAGAAAATGAGCCAACGGCAGATCGGCCAACGCAAACTGCGCGGCGACACGTTCCTCGGCCGATTCGGCAGCGAGGCCAGCCAGCACGTCTCCAGAGCGCAACGGTGTGGCTTTGGCGAGCAGTTCGCGCAGGTCGCGGAAGTGGTAACGGGTGCTGCCGATGGCGTGGTGAAAGCTCATGCGTCTGGCAATAGAGTATCCGAGGCGGCATCCGTCCAACTATATTTTCCGATTGTCACACCCCTATTGCAGATTCAAGCGGGCTTTCCCGCATAGATAAGTGGTGCTGTCGGTTGCCTGATGGAGCATGAGCTGAGTCGATTCACCGGGAAGGAAGCAGATCTGAGTGAAAGAGCCGGAAGCAGTTCCTGCCGGACGCCTTAGCCTGGTAGAGAGCCGCATCGGCGTTTCTCAACAGTGTATCGGCATCAAATTCCCCGGGGGCAGCAGTGCAAACCCCAAGACTGACGGAAATAGGCAACTCAAGTCCGCCAACTGAAATGGGAAGAGCCAGTGTTTCAACAATTTTCGCGGCGATCCTCTCGACTGCGCACAGATCGGTTACATTGGCAAGCAGCACGACGAACTCGTCGCCCCCGAACCTTGCAACTGTATCCTCGCTGCGCACGCTTTGCAGGAGGCGATTTGCCGTGACACGCAGGACTTCGTCGCCGGCATGATGGCCATATGTATCGTTGATCTCCTTGAACCTGTCCAGATCGGCGATCAGCACCGCCTGCCCTGTGTTCCGCCGTTCCGCGCCTTCCAAAGCGACATTCAACCTGTCCTGGAGAAGCAGGCGGGTGGCCAATCCGGTTAGGGGGTCGTGGAGCGCCAAGTGCCGGAATCGGCCTTCGCTTTCGCGAAGGAGGTTTGCCTGTTCGGAAACGCGCTGCCGAAGCGCCGCTACCCAGCCAAGCACGCCGAGCGTGACGGTGAGCGCCAATGCCAGCATCACGATTGCATGCGTGGGCGTCCACCAGGAGGGGGACTCGAGTACGGTTACATCGCCCGGCGAGCGCATGAGAACACGGAAGGAATTGATTATCGCAATGCCTTCTCGCGCATGGCTCTGCGCATCGATGCGGACGGAGCAAATTCCCGAGATGCGCAGCTTGCTCCCAATGGCCCATGCGCCTGCTTCGCGTCCGGCGAGGCTCTTGGGCAGGATCACAGGAAAAAGAGTGTTTCCTGAGGAGAGCAGAAGCGTGGTGTCAGCAGATGCGTGATCGTAGCCGATCAGTTGGCCATCGATCTGGATAGGTTCCGAGTCGTATTTTCCGAGCAGAGCCTCCTCGGCGGTTATCGGCGCGGGGGCAACAAGCGAGTTATTGCCTGACCTGCTGCAGATGGCGTCGATGAGGACGGGCGCATTGTTCTCGGTTCCCACGAATCCTGCTACATCGACCACGTCGCCCAGGGCAAGCTTCATTGTCTGGGTCGTTTGCGCGCAGATTCCTCGCGTTGCGTCCCGAATGCAAAGCATCGATCCGGGCCATTGGAGCGTTACGCTTCCGCGTAGATGAACGCGATGAAACGAAGCTGAAAACTGGTTCCAATGCAATAACCTGTCGATTGGTGTGGGCGGTTGCCGGAATGGGTCGCCCGGCGCCGGCTCGATTACTTTCACGGCGGCGAGGTTAGGCGCCATCAGGAGCACACCAACCATCTGGCTGAAGAGATTGACTGTGGGAGCGGCATTGGCATGGATTCTGACTCTGGCGTCAATCAGGCTGGAGTAGACTGCGCCCGGCTCTCGCTGGATAGTCACGTTGACAGTTCCATCCGTCATACCCAGAATCAGCGTTGCACTGTGGCTATATTCGAGAACGCCACGAATGACCCCCTCTACCTCGACCCATTCGGCGTCTTCGGCTCCGGTTTCGAGATGTGGAAGGGTCTCGCGCGGAGGATTCGCTGGGAGTGAAGTACGACCGATCACTTGAATCTGCGGTTGGACAACGATGGGACCAAAGCCGCCGGGACCACTTGTACCCCTTACATCTATGATGGCCCCCGCCGAGAGGGGAGGCGTCGAGCCGGAGGGATCCTTTACGAAAATACTGCCTGTCGAATCATGAACAAAGATGGCGGCATATCCGGAACCGGAATCCGGATCGAAATATGTCACCACGCCGCGCAGATGGATGGGATAGGCGCGCTTGGCTTGCTCGTCCGTAAGGCTGTGCGCCCGGCGGGCGGTGGTGAGAGTGGGCAATCCTCGAGCCGGCTGCTTTGCGGATTCGGCGTTTGTTATGGACCCAACAGAGAAAAGACTCAAAGAGAAAATTGCCGCGAACAAGAAGGCTGCTGAGCTGGAAGTCCTGGCAAGGCGAGGAGCCAGAAGACACTTCTTCGTCTGCTGGTCGCGACAGCGAAGAGCAGTGTTTTTACCCTGAGCGCTTTCGCTTAGACTGAGCCTGCGGCTCTTGTAAGATAAGACATCGGTTACCTGTTGCCCCATCCACACAAGCCAACCCCGCTCTCCGGCAGACCGCGCCAGCGTGTTGTCCGCAGAAACTAAGAGCACAATAAGCATATCGGTGACCCGGAAGAATGCTTTACTCACTCTGCATTGAGCATCAATCCTGTAGTGCCAGAATGCTGTGAACTGTTCTAATCTTGAACCGTCCAGGGGCACTCAGAGAGCCCCTGGGCTTCCGCCGGCAAACAATCCCACTGTCTTCTATTAAGCTTATACCTGCCTATGTGAAATCAGGATCTCTGGACTCCGAGATCCGAACCGGAGTTCGCCGCGCAATTTTGGCGATGCGACTGGGACGCTGTCGTTGCTGCTCCTGTTGAAACACGTAGAGGCGCATAAAACCGATTGTTGTGCGTTTACTCCGCGAACTCGGCCAGTTGCTTAGCCGTTGGCGGGGCAGTGAACAAGCTGACAGCGATCATTGAAATCAATGCGACGGCGAGGGCGGGAAAGATTGCATCCCGCTCCGCGATGATCGAGGGAAATATGCCTCGTACGGCCTCGATATCCCAGGCCAGCGTGACGACTGTTCCAGAGGCGATGGCCGCGACCGCTCCCCAGGCCGTGACACGCTTGGAATAGAACGCAGCAAGCACCACCGGTGTCAACGCAGCGGAGTAGATGGTGTAGGCATAGAGCATCTTGGCCAAAATGCTCTCGGCGTAGATGGCTTGATAGAGCGCCCAGCAGCCGAGCAGAACAACGGCGAGGCGCGAGACGATCAGGACGCGCTTGTTGGAGGCATCAGGAGCGATATAGCGAACAAAAACGTCGTTGACCAAGTTGGTGGCCGGAGAAAAGAGATAGTTCGACGCGGTAGAGATGACCTTGGCAAAGACCGCGCCGAGCAGGATCGCGCCGAGGACTGCGGGCAGCCCATGGCGAGCGGTGTAAGGGATGATCTCGCGAGGATGCAGAGCGACCTCGCCGGTGGGGTAGAGAGCACGCCCAAAGACGGCGATGGCAACGATCAGGGTTTCGAGGATCAGAGTGCCGAGAATCCATCCAATGACCGAGATGCGCGCGTCCCTTTCCGATTTTGCGGAGAAAAACTTCTGATACATGACCTGGTTGCCGAGCATCAGCAGCATCGTGGGTACGAGGAACTCCAGTCCGCGGATGACGCCCATGCCGACGGATTGTTGCACATGGTGAGCATCGAAGCGGTAGTTGCCGAGCGGCTGAAAGTACTCGGGCGGCAGTGAGGCGTGCAGGCCTGTCCATCCGCCTGCCTGGAAGAAGAGATAGGGCGCGGCGATGAT
>CAZHKN010000343.1:0-4558 GCA_964532725.1 uncultured Occallatibacter sp. | reverse complement strand
TTGGTCCACACCGTGCAATTCAACGTCCATAAGCAAGATCTGAGCGCTGCCATCGAACTCGCAGTCGAGAAAGAAAAGGTAGGCGGCCGGGACGCTCTGCTGCACGACGATAGCAAGTATCTGACCAGCGCGCGCACTGATTTTCAACAGCAGATGGATACGCTGCAACCTCTGCTGAGCTCAACAACCAGTCATCAGTTGTTCAGTCAGATTCAGGAAGCCAACGCAGCATACAGCCGCTTGGTAGATTCGGCGATCCACCAGCATCAATCCGGTGACAGCGCGGGAGCCATCGAGACGTTCTACGGTAGTGCCGCCCAGCAAACCAGAGCCGATCTGAAGAAGAGTACCGGCGATCTGGTCAGTTGGTACGGCAAACTCGCCGCCGATGCCGAGACCGAGCAAGTCGCATCGAGTAAAAAATCATCCTTTTTGATCCTCGGCTTCTCTGTTCTTGGCCTCCTTGTCGGCAGCACTCTGGCTGTTGTGATCGTTCGTTCCTTGATCGCTTCCATCACCCCTCTTGTCACCACAATGCAGGAGATATCCAACCACAATCTATGCGTTCCAGATGTCGAAGTGACGACCAGTGATGAACTGGGCCAGGCGGGACTCGCACTCAATTCGATGAAGGCAAATCTCTCGGAACTGGTGCGATCTATCACGCAATCTGCCGAGCAGTTGGCCGCCGCCACAGAGGAAATCGCTCAAGGGGCCAGGCAGTCTTCTGGAAGCGCTCACGACGAAGCTGAACAGGCCGGACAAGCCGCATCTGCCATGCATGAGATGTCCGCAACCGTACGCGAGGTTGCCGGCCACGCGCACAAGGCCTCGGAGGCCTCCGCGCAATCCGCGCAATCGGCGCGCAAGGGCGGTAAAGTGGCGGAAGAAACCCTGGCTACCATGAGCAGTATCGCGGCATCGATCAATAATGCCGCTGCCCGTATTCTCGAACTGGGCAAAAGCTCCGAAAAGATTGGCAATATCATTGCGGTCATCACCGATATCGCGGGACAAACCAACCTGCTGGCGTTGAACGCGGCCATTGAGGCTGCGCGTGCTGGCGAACAGGGCCGAGGCTTTGCAGTCGTCGCGGGTGAGGTTCGCCGGCTCGCCGAGCGCACTGGCACGGCGACCAAAGAGATCTCCAGCATGATTCAGACGATCCAGGCCGAAACTAAAGTAGCCGTCGAGGCAATCGAACAAGGCCACCTGGAGGTCGACATGGGCGTACAAAAGACAGGAGATTCGGGCCGGGCTCTCACGGAAATCATCAGTATGTCTGAAGATGTTGGCGCAATGATCACACAGATTGCGACGGCTGCCTCGCAACAGGAGAGCGCCACCGAACAGATCAACTTCAGCGTCGCTCGGATTTCGGATTTGACCAAGCAATCCTCGGTCAACGCCAACCAGACCGCTGAAGCGTGTGTTCAACTCTCCTCTCTTGCATCCGACTTGCATCAGCTCGTGAACCAATTCCGTGTTGATGATTCGCCCCAAAGCTACGGGAACGCAGCCGGCCGGCCGATGCTCCTCTCAAAAGCTCATCGGCAAGCAGGAGGATTGGACGCCGGGAAGCTTTTGAGACACCCCGCGTAACTTTTCTGTCAGCAGTCAGCCTCGCCGCGTTACACGGGCGGATGTATTTGTCCTGAGGAGCAGAACCCGACCCGGCGCGGTATCATCGTTCCACTGAAATTCTGCGAGGAACGAAGGCATCGTGCGGATCGTCTACGTATTGACTTCGCTGGGCATGGGCGGTGCGGAGCGGCAGGTGCTTGCCCTGGCCCAGCGCATGGCTGATCGCGGGCACTCCGTGCTTCTTGTTGTTTTGCGGCCCCGGCTTGCCGAGGAGTGGCCGACAAAGCTGGACGTGCTTTATCTTAATATGCGCAAGAAGCCGTTAAGCCTGATTCAAGGATTGATCCAGGCGAGGCGGTCACTCAACGACTTCCAGCCAGATCTGATCCATAGCCACACCTATCCGGGCAATATGGCTGCGCGGCTGCTTAAGATTTTCTCGCCTCGCACGGCTCTGATTTCTACCATCCATAATGTCTTTGAGGGCGGCTGGATAAGGATGCTCGCCTACCGGCTGAGTGATCCGCTAAGCTGCTTGACGACCGCAGTGAGCTCGGCTGCTGCGGAACGTTATATACAAATGAAGGCCTTATCACGATCTAAATGCCGAGTCGTAGTAAACGGAATTGATCTCGGTGGGTTTGTGCCTGACACAGAGCGGCGAGCACAGACGCGATCGGCGATGAATGCGGAGAATAACTTCATCTGGCTTACCGCAGGGCGGATCGCGAAAGCCAAGGACTATCCCAATCTGCTGCGGGCCTTTGCCATCGCACAGACGAACTTTTCATCTACACAATTATGGGTTGCAGGAGAAGGTGAAGCAGCAGAAATAGCCGCGATGCGCGCTCTTGCTCAGGAACTTGGTTTAACCCCGCAAGTGCGCTGGTTGGGCCTGCGCCGCGACATGCCCGCGTTGCTGGACGCTGCCGACGGATTTGTACTGGGATCGGCCTGGGAGGGGATGCCTTTGGCCGTGGGCGAAGCAATGGCGATGGCCAAACCCGTGGCCGCAACCGATGTGGGCGGAGTGCGAGAGCTAGTAGGTGACGCGGGGCGCATTGTTCCCGCAAAAGATCCACGGCAATTATCTCTCGCAATGATAGAACTGATGAATTCTTCGATGGCGACTCGGCAAAGCCTTGGCCATGCCGCAAGAGACCGGATCGCGAATCAATTCAACATGGACGCCAAGACTCTCGAATGGGAGGCGCTTTACCGGTCTGTGCTCAAATCTACTTCAACGTCCAATTGACTCTTACTGCATCACCACCGGCGTCTTATGCTTGCAGCCGCAGGAACGGCGCAGCACCATCTCCACGGGCAATACGATGCGATTGCCCGTCTGCGGTGTCTCGCCTCGCTCAAGCCGCTCGAAGAGTTGGCCGGCGGCTACGCGACCCATCTCCTGCGCCGGCTGTCGAACCACGGTCAGCGGCGGCGCGGTCACATCGGCCAAATCAAAATCGTCAAAGCCCGCCAATGCCGCATCCGATGGAATATGTACGCCGAGTTGCAACAGAGCAGCAAATACATACCGCGTAGCCAGCGTATTGGAGGTAAAGAAGGCCGTCGGTGGAGCTTTCAAGCGGAGGCGCTCTTCTATGGCTCTCACAGTGGACTCCATCGTATCGCATTCAAAAAATGCATCCGTCTTCAGGCCGGCATCCATCATCGCGCGGCGGTAGCCCTGATAACGTGCATTGATCGTAAACAGGTTGCGACTGAGTCCCATGAAGGTGATCGCGGTGTGCCCGTGTTCCAGCAGATGCTGCACCATGCGCCGCGCTCCAGACTGGTTCTGCACCAGCACCGTATCAAAGGCCGGGTCGGCCAGAGGGCGGTCAAAGGCAACCATCGGAGTTTTACCCAGCAAGGCCCGATTGATGCGCGATTGCCCGCGGTTGGCGGGAATCAGGATCAAGCCTTCCACGTGGCGCTGCATCATCTGCGAAGCTTCGGCGAATTCAATCTCCGGGTCTTCATTCGAGGTGGTCATCGCAACCGAGTACCCGTGCTGCCGTGCTGCCGTGATTACGGCATGGGCGCACACAGCAAAAAATGGGTCGTAGAGATAAGGCAGAATGAAACCAATGCTGCGGCTACGCTGGCCTCTCAGGGCGCGGGCCAGTTCGTTGGGCTTGTAGTTCAGTTGCGCGATCGCGTTATGAACCCGCCGCGCTGCCTCCTCGGAGACGTTGGCCGTGCCATTCAGCACGCGGGAAACAGTCATTGAACCCACGCCCGCCAGACGGGCCACATCGATCATCGTCGGTTTCCGCTGCGGGTTATTCTTCAATGCCATACCAGATCGTTCTTGCCGAATTGCCGGCACAAAAAGGGGAAAATCGAATTATACGCAGTTCACCAACAGGAGAGCACTCCATTTCCCTCCCAGCGCGCAGAATTGCCCGGATTGAAGCGTTCACTCGTTGACGCGCCTTTTGGCTTTGGGAGCGCCCTTCAAGTCATTAAGCAGTGTAGTGAGGCGGGCAAAACCCTGTTCGCGGGCGGTTTTGTTGCCGGGAACGGTATTGCCTGGATCTTCTCCGGCACGCATGAATCCGTGACCGGCGCCGTCATAGGTAACAGGCTCATATTTCTTGCCGGCGGCCTTCATCGCGGCCTCAGTGGCCGGAACTGTCGCGCCGATGCGGGCATCGTTGCCTGCATAGAAAGCATAGACTGGAGCGCTAATCGTGGAAACATCCGCCGGCCCAGGGCCATAAAAAACAAACGCGGCGGAGAGGTCTCTGCGGTGTGCGGCAAAAGCAAAGGACTTGCCCCCGCCCCAGCAGAATCCGACTGTGGCAACCTTGCCGTTGGCCGCGGGAAGATGCTGCGCGTAATCAGCAGCGGCATCCAGATCCGCATTGACCCCGTCTGGATCGAGAGCAGAAACGGCTTTGACGGCAGCATCCTGGCTGGGAAACTCACTTGAACCGCCGCCCTGCGGGCCGAAGCCGGAGAGCAG
>CAZHKN010000342.1:0-4580 GCA_964532725.1 uncultured Occallatibacter sp. | reverse complement strand
GCGCAAGCCGGTGGGCACGGTCAGCATGGAGTTGAAAAAGACCGATGCCAAGAAGAGCAAGTTCACGCTGGTGGTTTACGCCGACGACAAGACCTACGAAAAGAAGGACCGGAACCTGAACGAGCCGTTGCAGTTCTATAGCGGCAAGGATCCGTCGCTGTTTGAGATCGTGGTCAACTCGATCAACGCTAAAAACCAGATTGCGGGATATTTATCAGTTCCCAAGAGCGCGCCGGTTCCGGCCACGGTGCCGTCAGGTCAATAATCTGGAATCAGGGAGCCTGAGAAGGAGGGGCAAGCTTGAGGAATGGCTGGTAGTCGAAGACAAAGGTAAAATCCAGCCCCTTGCGCTTGTCCCAATCTGCCTTGTTCATGTGGAAAGCGGAGACGAACTCTCCCTCTTCGCTCTGTCCCGGAGGGATGGTCATCCGGCTGGAGATTGCTGTGCCATGCGGAGATGTGAGCTGCGGGTAAGCCTCGAAAAGCCTGTCATAATCCGCTGGAATCGCGGCGTAACTGGAGACAGTTGAATCGCCGATTGCCGCATTGGTCATGATCTGGCGCAGAACCAGCGGATTCTTGCTCTGGTTGTGCAGCCGGACCTGGGCAAAGACCAGCACCTGCTCGACAGTCTGCACCGGCATGGGAGCGCCGCTTGCATCGACCCCTGAAGTCTGGGTGCTGAGCGGCTCAGTCCAGACCTTCAAAATCTCGCCTGTGGCAGCCGTAGGCTTTTGCCCGAGGACGAAATATAGCCCGATTCCGATAGAAACCAGGACAGTCGCAACCCCAGCGGCCCAATATAGATGGGTGGTACCCTTGGTAAATTCTTCGCCGAGGGCAGCGTCGTCAATCTCTGTAGATGCTTGTTGAAGTAAACTCATCGCGCCCTTATCTTATCTCGTACGACGCGGATAGAGCGAAAAAATCGTCGTGGCAATCTGAAAATCGTGCCCGATTTTGCACTAATCAGGCTGCATTTAGCCAGATATCGAGCGGATCTCGACCGATCGCCGCAAAGGACGAAGAACGCACAAAGGCCCTATACTCCCGCGCTTCTGGAGTGAACCACCCCGTGTGACAGGCTAAAAGCAGCAGACACACGACAATTGCACCGCCTGAAGGCGAGGTTTGAGCTACACCACAAGCTCATGCAGATAGCCGGGATTACGCTACGCTGTGAACAGCGACATCGCGATAACGCAGCACACCGTCTGCCTGCGGGCCTTTTTGGCCCTGCACGATATCGAACTCGACCTCGTCGCCCTCTTTCAGTGTTTTATACCCGTCCAGCTGAATCGACGAGTAATGAACGAAAACATCCGGCCCGTCCTCCCGGCCGATGAATCCGTAGCCCTTTGCATTGTTGAACCACTTGACCTTCCCTTTGTACTGAGCCACAGGCTCCTGCCTTCCTGATCTTGCCTTACTGGTAATCCACGCAGGTCAAGCAAGAATCCGATACGCGAGGGGAATCGCATACCGATAATGATTAAGACGCAGGAGTGTGAAAAAGAGTTGAGTTTTTTCTTGCCTCCGCACCAGAGCGAGGGACGCGCCGACCACGGAAGTCAGCTTCAATTGCGCAGATTAGCGCGCTCGGTTCCGTTTCGGGATAGGCGCCGAGCAGTCAGCCCAGCGCCAGAAATGCTTCTATTTTTTGCCTTTGCGGCCCAGCAGCCGGGCAAACAGCAGAACGCTGGTCAGTGTCTTGCCATCCAGAATCGCGCCTTTTTCGATCATCTTGACAACTTCAGAAAGTTTCACTAGACGAAACTCGATCTGCTCATCTTCCTCCGGATGGGCGTCGCCGGCAATCAACCCCTCGGCCAGGAAAACCTTCATTGACTCGCCCAGAAAACCGGGGCTGGCGTAGTACTCGACCAGCGGCTTCCACTTCTTGGCGCGATAGCCGGTTTCTTCTTCCAACTCTCGCTTTGCGCCGGTCAGGGCGTCTTCGCCGGGATCGAGTTTGCCCGCCGGCAACTCCCAGAGATACTGGTTGGCGGCATGGCGGTATTGGCGCTCGATCACGATCCAGGGATCCTTCTTGCTTTTTCCGGCGTCCAACGCCAGAATCACGACGCTGCCGTTGTGGCGGATCACGTCGCGCTCGCTGGCCTTGCCGCCCGGTTCAATCAGCTTGTCATGCAACACGCGGAAGAGCGGGCCCTGGTAAACCACCTCGGAACTGAGCAGTTGCGCCACCACGCGCGAGGGCTTGGCCGCTTTGGCCGTCTTTTTGGGCCGGGTAGTTTTTGCTGCCTTGGTTCGGGCAACCTTGGCGGGCTTCTCTTTGGGTGCTTTCACGGTCTTTTCCTTCTTGGCCATCGTTCTCTCCTCAATCCATGCTCAAAGGAAAAGTATACGCACACTGAGGGCGAAGGTTTTGAATGCAAAGATTCAAGCGTTGAAGGTAGGACTTTATAAGGAGAAAGGCTGGACGGCCGGCGGCTGATCGGCCCCCACCTGGCCGGCGCGGACGTTGGCGACGTAAAAATTCTCACCGCGGGTGGGACTGCCCGACAGACGCCGCAACATTGCTAACTGGCCCACATGGCTGAGCGCGTCGGCCACTGGGCCTTGCAGCAGACGCTCCGCCGGAGCTTGCAAAGGGCTATCCGAGGCCAGATACGAATCCAGAGCCTGGAGCGAGGAGAAAAACCGCTGCTTCTCCTCTTTCCAGGCCCTTGGCTGCGCGGTCTGCCACTGCTCATGGCCTACGGCGGCGCTCAGCGCCCAGTCAAAGAGATCGCCCATATGCGCCAGAATCTGTACCGGCATCCGCCCGGCTGCGGAAAATCCGGCAAAGTGGTCCGGCGCGCCTTCCAGCGCCCGCGCGGCGCGGTAGGCGACGGTCGCCAATGTATGACGCAGAAATTCCCGTTTCTCATCCATGCGGGAACTATACCGCAAAACGCCTTGGCTATCTCTCGAGGGAGTGGTGCAATTTGAAGTTTTGGTGACATGATGAATCAGTAAGGGGAATCTGCCTTCATAATGCGAGAAAGTGTTCTTGACGACCCTGAGCGCCGTCTTTTATCGTCAGGTTGACGTCAGAATAGGTGGGGTGGCGGGTGAGCCTCGAACTCACAACAACCGGGGTACTGGCCCGGCGTTCTTCCATTGAACTACTGCCACCACAGAAGGTCGCCTTCCTCACAAAGGTAGGCGACCTTCGCAAGAAGGATTACTTCTTGGGGTTGGAGATCGGAACACGCTCATGTTCCGTCGTTCTTGGATGCCTCTCCGCAAAACTTGGCGTCACGAAACGCCCGGTTATTGAGCTGCGGTCAACGGGTTTTGTTGGAATTGTTTTTGCCATATGGAACTCCTAGTCAGGTTATGAGTGGATGGTTTCCAGTTGGCTTGGGTGCGCGAACACCCTTGTCAATAGGCCTTGGCCACGTTTGGACGCAAAGATCCCCCTCGATGCTTGGGGTAACTTTTTTCTTGACGACGGGGCGTTACAGAGGTAGTCCGTGGCTGGTTAGTTGCTCCGCAGTCAGGTAAAGAATTTTGGAAACCAGAGGCCCGCCATTCCAGTGGCGGGTTTTTGCTGCGCAAAAATCCTCCTAATACCGCATTTGAAAGTTTACACCCAAACTGGCCTGCGAGCGCAAGACAAAAACCAAGAAAAACGGGAGTAGCCTAGTGATACATCCTAAAAAACCAAGACAGATGCCTGCTCTTTTGTATCCAGTCAATCTGCACACAGGGAAGCTACATCGCATCTCCAAAAAGAATGTACAATAATAATGTATATTAGTCAAATATTATTTGACTTTCTTTTTTGTTTTGGAATATCCTCTGCTTATGATCTTCAGAGCTCCGAAAATTGGCCCCCAGGAAGCCGAGGTAATCCAGAAGGTTGAAGAGGTCAGGCGAAAGTTGCGGCACAATCTGGCAGCTCCTCGACGATGGATGGGCTTGCTCCGGCGCAATACCCTCGCCCGAGCGATCCAAGGATCAAACAGTATAGAAGGGTACAACGTCACGTTAGATGATGCGATTGCGGCGGTCGAGGGAGAGGAGCCTCTGGACGCCGATCAGCAAACTTGGGTCGCGGTGGCCGGGTATCGCACTGCGATGACTTTTGTGCTCCAGCTTGCCAAGGATAAAGAATTTCAATATAGCGAAGGGTTCCTCAGAAGTTTGCATTTCATGATGCTCCAGCATGACCCCACTAAGAACCCTGGGAACTGGCGTCCTGGTACTGTGTATGTCCGTGAGGAGGCGAGTGGAGATGTCGTGTACGAGGGGCCAGATGTGGATTTAATCCGTGGGCTCGTGGAAGAACTAATTGAATTCCTCAACGAGGACGACGAATGTCCGCATGCGCTGATTAAGGGTGCTATGGCACATTTGAATCTGGTCATGATCCATCCGTTTTCAGACGGCAATGGGCGGATGGCACGGTGTTTGCAATCGCTGGTTCTCGCCCGCGAGGGGATTTTGGAAATGGGTTTTTCCTCCATCGAGGAGTATCTTGGTCGAAATACTCCGGCGTACTATAAGGTGCTGGGGGAGACAGGAGATGGGGCGTGGAATCCTAGAAATAGTGCTAGGAAATGGCTTCA
>CAZHKN010000341.1:0-4590 GCA_964532725.1 uncultured Occallatibacter sp. | reverse complement strand
CGCGAACATTCTACGCCTTATCTGAATGACTCTCGAAGGAAGAGCAGCGTAAAATGATCGACTATGGATACATCAGTTGTCGTTTCGGTAATCTCCGCTGCCGCTGGTGTGATTGTCGCAGCCGGGAGTTTCTACCTCACCAAGAAGAAGGAGAGAGAAGCAGACTGGCGCAAGTATAAATTTGAGCAATACAAGGAATTCATGGTTTCGATGAGCGGAAACCTTGCTAACACCTCGACACCAGATGGTATACGAAACTTTTATAAGGCATGCAACGCACTTAGCCTCATCGGATCACGTGGTGTTCTCCTTGCTCTCCCCGCGTTTATAAATTCCGCTGGTAAACCCGACATTTCCAGAGATGCTCACGACGCCCTCTTGTCCAAGCTGATCTGGGAAATTCGACAAGATGTCGGAATCCCAGGCACACCAGATGCATCGGAGTTCTCCGTGCAGCTCTGGAGTCCTGGTCCTAATACGAGGGGACATTAGTGTACTAGTTCAAAAACATCGTCCGATACAGCGTATCGCGCTGCACCGGCTTGAAGCCCGCATCGCGAATAATCCGCCGCAGCTCTTCCTCCGTCGTGCAGTTACTGGTACCGGCGGCTTTGACGACGTTCTCTTCGAGCATCACCGAACCTACATCGTTGCCGCCGAAGTGGAGGCCTAACTCCAATACCTTTAATCCCTGCGTTACCCAGCTTGCCTGCACGTTTTCGATGTTATCCAGATACAGCCGAGCAATCGCCAGTACCTTCAGATACTCAACCGAAGTCGCTTCTTCCCAGCCGCGCCCGCCCAGCGCCGTGTTCCCCGGCTGAAAGCTCCACGGAATAAACGCGGTGAATCCGCCAGTCTCTTCCTGCAATTGGCGGACCACCTCAAAATGATTGATACGCTGATCGAAGGTTTCGCCCACTCCGAACATCATCGTCGCCGTGGTGCGCATTCCTAGTTGGTGAGCCGTGCGATGGACAGCGACCCAGTCCTCGGTCCGGCACTTGAGCCGTGCAATGCGCTTGCGCACGTCGTCGTCCAGAATCTCCGCGCCGCCGCCAGGGATCGAATCGAGACCGGCATCGCGCAGCCGAGCAATGGTATCGCGCAAGCTCAACTCGGAATACTCTGCAATGGCTAGCACCTCTGAAGCTGAGAGGCAATGCAGCCAGATCTGCGGAAATTTCTGCTTGATGCCGGTAAAGAGCCGCTCGAACCAGTCAATCTTCAGGTCAGGATGAATCCCGCCCTGCATCAGCACACCGGTGCCGCCCATCTCCACCGTCTCGGCAATCTTCTCGTAGATTTTTTCGGTGTCGAGGATGTACCCTTCCGCCGCGCGCGGGTCAGGTTTGCCGGGCCGGGGCAACGGCCGGTAGAAGGCGCAGAAGGTGCAGTACTCGGTGCAGAAGTTGGTGTAGTTGATGTTGCGGTCGATGATGTAGGTGACCACGCCCTCGGGATGCAAGCGACGGCGCAGCGCGTCGGCCTCCATGCCCAGCCCAATCAGGTCGGGGGAGTGGAAGTGGTCGAGTGCCTGTTGGCGGGTAATCGGCATATCTGATTTTACCAATTCGTTCGGTCGAGTGGATTCCCGCCCGACTTAAAACGACCTCTCATGGCTTGCGCTCGACTTCGCCGGCTCGCCGGGCAAACTTTGGGCGAAACAAAAACAGCCCCAACCGCCGTACCGGCCGGTCCTGCGTGCGCGTCAGGTTCGAAGCCGTAGAGATGCCGCTAAAGAGAATGAAAAAATCAAGGAATGCACGGATGAACCCCTTCCGCTCTCCCGTCTGCTCTTCGTTGCTCATCGCCGCCCCTCTTCTACCCGCTCTATTGGATCGGCCGCATTACTCATTGGCTTCAGGATTTTTCCTAAAGCATCACCGTTCCGCCGGATAAACTGACCAGACGAGGAAAAGTATCCGTGAATCAATATCAGAATTTTCAACCAGTATTTGAGCAAATCAAAGCCCGCTATGACCAGAACCCCGCGGCAGGACTGGCCTGCAAGCAGGGCATCTACACCAACTGTGCCGTCCTCAAGCTGCAAAGGCCCGGGTGGACCAACGACCCCATGGATCGCGTTCAAAATGAGTCGGGAATCTTTTTTTCAGTCTGGATTGGCGACGAGGCCGCAAGGCTCAGCCGAGCAAAATATAACATTCATGCCCTGAAGCTGAGGGAACTGAAAGGCTATCGCATCACCAGTCGAGATTTTGCAGCCGCTTTTCGTGAAGGCTTTTCCCCGCTACGAGATTCCTGGCCAAACGTCGCCGTCGACTTCGGGCCACTCACACTGATGGAAGGATGGATTGATGTCGAACCGGCGGATTGCGAGAATCAAATCTTCGAACTGCTGCAGCGTTTCGAATTGATTGCACCGCTGATCGACCGCCTGCTTGCGTCGCGCCGCAAGTAACCGCAAATTATTTCTTTGCCTGCTGCACAGACTCGGCCGGGACGAAGGTGATTTTAGGCGGGGCACCAAAGACAGCGCTGGCCTGTATGGGCGCCTTATTCGCACCACGCTGCGCGTCGCTCTGTTTCAGCGTAATTGCGCCCTTGCCAATCTCCGCATCCGCGCTCCAGAGGTCGAAGCGCGATAGCGCCGCAGGCGTCTGCGCACCGGCGACTGCTCCGCGTTTCCAGTCGAAGTGAAGAGTTCCGTGTGCGGTGGCTGCCAGATCATTTTGAGCGAAGCCGGCCAACTCGATCTTTCCATTCCCCGCGAAATCTCCGCCTGTCCAATGCTGCCCGAGCAGTTGTCCGACGGCAGCAGGGCTGAGTTTTTCAAACTGGCCTTCAAAGCGATACGACGGCTTCTCCTGCGCGGTAGCGGCAGTGTGCAGCGCCCCGCCGCCATGCACTTGGCCACCCAGCAGTCCGGCTTCAAGCGAGGTAATCTCCGCGGTCATTCCCTCAATGCGCACGGTCGCTACAGGCTCTTTGAGTGTTACCGGGCCAAGCAGCAGCGAATCCGCCTTGACCGTCCCCACAACCAGCGGCCAAGCCGGCGCCGGAGCGGGCCGGAGCCGCGCCAGCAACTCGGAAATTACTGTTCCTTTCTCCTGCGCGCCCAGTAGCGCCGCTTGCAGCGCAGCTGTATCGAGCGATCCAAACTGCAGCTCGAAGTGCGGCGGGCAGTTCTTCGGAGCCTCACACGCCGCAGGCAAAAGCAGGCTGGCCGTGCCCTTGAGCGGCCCGTATGTGAAGGCAACCGGATCCCAGCGGGCGACGCCGTTCTCAAGATGGACCGTCGCCTGCGCGATCTCCAGAGGATTTGCGAGAAATTCCGGCTTCCAGTTCAGATTCCGCACAGAAACCGTTGCCGCAAAACGGCTAGCAGCCGGAGCGGTCTCCGCATCCTTGATTGCGGCAGCGCCGGCTGCTATCACCGGCGACGCAGGGGATATGCCTTGCAACGTAATCTTCTCCGCGGCAACCCAAGGTCCGGCGGCGGAGAGATCAACGGCGACCGGTTCTGGCTTGGGAGCGGGAGATTTAGGCGTCTCCTTGCCCTTGACCTCCGGCGCGGGAACCGGCCCCGGCTCGGTCAATGCATCCAGCGCGCCCGCCTCTTCCAGCCCCGCGGCACGCGCCAGCTCCTTCACGCGCTCCAGCGACGCCTGGCCGTTCAGGGTCACGGCGTAGCCAGAGAGTCCCAGCTGCACCGTTACATTGAGCGGCTGCATTCCACCCGTCACAATTGCGAAACTCGTTTGCAGGCTCTGCGGCTGGTTCGGAGCAGCTACAGGAGTGCTAACTGGCTGCTTCCCTTTGCGGCTCTGCAGCGGTTCAGGCGCAGGCTGAGCCCCGGATGGAGCAAAGATCAACTGCGGCAGCCGGAGCGGCTCACTCAGCGCGCCGCCGCTCAGCTCAAATCCATTGACCGTCAGGTTGCCGGACAGCGGTCCATCTGGCACGGAATTCGCGTTTTGCTTTTCAGGCTTTCCAGTGATCAACTTCTTCGACTCGCCCGGGTCAACGGGATCTGATGCCGGAGTCACCTTCGCATAAACAATCTTCCCGCTCACCAGTCCTTTCGCTTCCAACCCCGGACCAAAGTTGCTGCGCACCGTGCGCAGCGCGTCCAGACCGGCAGCAGCAGGGATGCGGTCAACCTCCACCGTCAGCTTCGGCGTTCCATTGACGGGCAGATTTCCGGTCAGGTGGATGCGGCCATCGCCCAGTGGCGAGTCGCAGGCCAGATTCTCAAACGAGCGGTTGGAGAAGTGATAGAGCAGGGAGCAGTTGGCATCAAAATCCATTGGCGCGGCAGGCGCAAACTCGGAGCGGTGCACGTTCTTGGCGCGCAGTTGGGTTTTGATCTGCGCAGCCTCGGCCGTGCCCTCCAGATGCAGTTCACCTGTCAGCGCGCCGCGCCAGCCTGCATCGGAACCGAGCGTCAGCCGCGTCAACTGGCCCAGCTGCGCGTCCCGCCATTCCAGGTCAAGATTCACCGGCATCTGGCGCAGCTCCGCCGCCGGGTGCAGGCTCATCGACAATTGCACAACCCCAGTATCGCTCTGGTTCAAGCTCACATCGGTGCGAACGGGTTCCCCTCGCAGCCGGATGCGCCATTCCCCC
>CAZHKN010000340.1:0-4590 GCA_964532725.1 uncultured Occallatibacter sp. | reverse complement strand
CTGATCCATGCCGTAATGGTGGACCGGGCCGGAAGCGAGCGGTTCCTGAAGGAGAAAGAACTGCCAGAGGGGATCGAGGTTACGTCCCGGCGCACACATCTAGACCTGCTGAAAGCAATGGATCTGTGGGAGCGGCTGGCGCGCGAGGACCGTGAGGCAATCATGATGCCTGATGGGCATTGGGAGTGGCCGCGCATCAATCAGGTCGCATTGGGGATGGAGCGGCTGCGCCTGCTGCGCTGGATTCTGCGCATTGATTTTTACCTGCCTCTGGTCGGCCAGCAGCTGAAGGGCGATTTCACGGTGGCGCATGAGCTGGTGAAAGAACCTCAGAAGGTTCTGGGCGGCAACAAGATGGCCGACCTGGCGATGATGCAGACCGGCAAGGAAGCCGCAGAGCACTATTTCCAGCGTTGTCTGGCCGAGGCCATCAGCCGCGGTTATTATGCGCCGGATGACGCAGAGATGGTGGAGCGGGCGCGCAAGCTCTCAGCGTCATTGGCCGGGCGACAGAGCGACGATCTGGTGCTAGGTAGCGCGCTGGTCAGCGAGGCAAGCAAGGACCATCTGATGTGGGCCACTTCCCTTTCGTACCGGCGTTGCAGCTTTCTGAGCTGGACGATCTCTCTGCTCGAAGCCGGCGAACCGCCTGAACCTCCGTTTGCTTCTGTTGTAGAGGAGTAGTTGCGGCGTAGTCGCGGCTTCATTCACCCGTGCCTCTCGACCGACAGCCTTGAAGCCGCGAAGATTTCCAAACGATTGCCTGAACCTTTTCCGCCGAGCTTCGTACTCTTATGCGGACGCTAGTAAAATTGCTCCCGGCGTTCTCCGCACGTATATGAGGCAGGTAAAAATGAAAACTCCATTCAGAAAGTTCCGCTTCTTCGCCGTTCATGTTTTTCTCGCCCCCCTGATGTTGGTTCCGTTGGCCGCGAATGCCCAGCAGAAACCGGCTACTCCAGATACCGCGCCCCGCTATAAAGATCCGAGCCTGCCCATTGAAGACCGCGTGGCCGATCTTTTGAACCGGATGACGCTCGAAGAGAAGGTTGACCAGATCTCCGGCGGTTGGGAAAGCAAGATCGATGTGATCGACCCAACCGGAACCTATACCACCGAATCTGCCCGCAAGACGATCCAGGCGGAGTGGGGCGAGGATCTGAAGTTCACGCCGCGCCAGTCTGCGATTCTGCGCAATGGGATTCAGCGCTACCTGCGGGAGAAAACGCGCCTCGGCATTCCCGCGATCTTTACCAGCGAGGGATTGCACGGCTTGATGGAGTACGGCAGCACCAGCTTTCCGCAGGCGCTGGGCCTAGCCGCTACATGGGATCCGGCGCTAGTGAAGCGCGCGTTTACCGCAGTGGGCGACGAAGCCGGCTCGCGCGGCGTAGGGCAAGTCTTTTCACCGGTATTGGACATTGCTCGCGACCCGCGCTGGGGCCGTACAGAAGAAACTTACGGCGAAGACCCCTATCTGGCTTCGCGTATTGGCGTGGCGGCGATTACCGGCCTGCAAGGCGACTCGTATCTGATTGGCCGCCATCATGTGCTGGCCACCGCCAAGCACTTCGCCGTGCACGGACAGCCGGAGGGCGGGACGAACACCGCGCCGGGCAACTACTCAGAGCGCATCGTCCGCGAGAATTTTCTCATTCCATTTCAAGCCGCCGTGCAGGAAGCGCATGTGGGCAGTGTGATGGCATCGTATAACGAAATTGACGGCGTGCCTTCGCACATCAATCACTGGCTGTTGGGCAAGGTGCTGCGCCAGGAGTGGGGATTCGGGGGCTATATTACTTCGGATGGCGATGGATTACAGATGCTGGTCGCGACGCACCATGTGGCCTATAACAACGCCGACGCGGCGCGACTGGGCATTGACGCGGGAGTGGAATACGATCTCTCCGACGGCTCGGTTTACCACACACTGCTCGCGCAAGTGAAGCAAGGAATTGTGCCGGAGAGCGAAGTGGATCGCGCTGTTGCGCATGTGCTAGCGACTAAGTTCCGGCTCGGACTCTTCGAAAATCCCTTTGTAGATCCCGATTATGCCGAGAAGACGACCAACAGCGAAGAGCATCGCCAGCTAGCCTTGCAGGCCGCGCGCGAAGCGATTGTGCTGCTGAAGAACGACAAGAATCTCTTGCCGCTCGATCTCTCAAAGCTCAAAAATATTGCCGTCATCGGACCCAATGCCGCCGATCTTCATATCGGCGGATATGCGCGCGATCCGGGACAGGGCGTGAGCATTTTGGACGGTATCAAAGCGCGCGTAGGCTCGAAAGCCAACGTGATTTATACCGAGGGCTGCAAGATCACCAACGCGCCGCAGGGGTACAAGGGTTGGTGGGCGAACGATGTTCAGTTGATTGCCCCAAAGACGCAGACCGCATCGATTCAAGCCGCAGTGGATGCGGCCAAAAAGTCCGATGTGGCGATTCTGGTGGTGGGCGAGAACGAAAGCACCAACCGCGAAGCGTGGGCGGAGATTCATCTGGGTGATCGCGACTCGCTGGACCTGCTGGGCGCGCAGAATGATCTGGTGAAAGCGGTGGTGGAAACCGGCACACCTACAGTGGTGCTACTACTCAACGGCAGAGCGCTCTCCGTCAACTACATCGCCGAGAAGGTTCCTTCTATTCTGGAG
The DNA here is from genome assembly GCA_964532725.1 of uncultured Occallatibacter sp. Taxonomy (GTDB): domain Bacteria; phylum Acidobacteriota; class Terriglobia; order Terriglobales; family Acidobacteriaceae; genus Telmatobacter. The sequence continues at coordinate 1,940 of CAZHKN010000340.1, read as the reverse complement.
GGGTTTTATCTGGGCGAGGAAGGCGGGACCGCGGCGGCAGAAGTAATCTTCGGCGATGTGAATCCCGGCGGCAAGCTGCCGATTACCTTTCCGCACTCGGTAGGCGATCTGCCGGATTTCTACAATCACAAGCCATCCGACAATCGCAGCTATGAGTTCAGCACACGGCAGCCGTTGTTTCCGTTTGGCTATGGGCTGAGCTATTCCAGCTTCAAATTCGACAACCTGCGCGTAGAGCCAACGCAGATCTTGACCGGCGGAACGGCGAAGCTCAGTGTGGATGTGACCAACACAGGAAGCCGCGCGGGCGATGAGGTGCCGCAGCTTTATATTCACCCGAAGGTTTCTGATGTGACGCAACCGGTCGAGCGGCTGGCGGGCTTTGAGCGCATCGCGCTGAAGCCGGGCGAGAAAAAGACAGTTGAATTCAAGATCACGCCGGAGATGCTTGCGGTGCTGAATATCGACATGCACAAGGTGGTTGAGCCGGGTATTTATGAGTTGATGGTGGGGCCGAGTTCGGACAAGACGACAACTGTGAAGTTGGCCGTCGCCAGCCCGAATGGAGGGACGGGCGCGCCGCCGCTGCCACCGGGGCCGGCCGGTTCAGAATCCGGTCTGGTAAGCAGCTTTGACGATCTGAAGGTTGCGGCCAATTACGGCTCGTGGATGGGCGCGGGGGACTCGATGAATGGCGGGAAGTCCACGGCCACGCTTGCGGTTGTGCAGCCGGGCGCCGATGGCACCAAAGGCGCGCTCGAAGTAACTGGTGAAGTGATCGGCGGCCAGCCGATCCCTTTCAGCTTTGCCGGCGCTCTTTTTTCGCCGGGTTCGTCGCCAATGCAGCCGGCAAACCTCTCCAGCAAAAGGGGCATCAGCTTCTGGGCCAAAGGAGACGGAAAAACCTACACGCTGGTTGTTCTGACCGAAGCCCGCAACGGCCAGAACGGGCCGCCGGCGGTGACCAGCTTTGTTGCCGGACCGGAGTGGAAGCAGTACAGCTTTCCCTTCTCGACCTTTGAGACCGACGGCAGCGATCTGACGGGGCTGGGCTTTCTGCATGTGCAGGAGCCGGGGAAGTTTCAGTTCGAGCTGGACGAGGTGGAGATCAAATGAGCAGCACAAAAACAAGTCCGAACAAGCAACGGCCCGGAATCAATTCCGGGCCGTTGCTGTAGTTGGAGTGCTTGGTTAGGACTGCCCACCGCCGCCACCGGGGCGACCGCCGCGACGACGGCGACGACGGCGATTGGGATCGTTGGGCTTGGGCCGGCCTCCGCCGCCAGCAGCAGCGCCTACAGGCTGACCGGCAGCAGCCGGCGCGCCTTCCACGCGATTGAAGTTCGGCTCGTTCTCTTCGTCAAACTCCTCGCCGTCTTCCTCGTCGAACTCGTCTCCACCCTCGATCAGAATGGTGCTCTGATTGGTGCTGGGCTGACGATCATCGAACTCGTGGCGGGGCTTGGCAGGAGCCTCCGAAGCAGGAATCTCCGCCTGGCTGTGATTCTCAGCTGGTGCAGACTGGGCCAGCTTGGCCTTCTGCTCCTTAATCAATGCCTTGCGGCTGAGCTTGATGCGGTTGCCTTCGATCGCCAGAACCTTGACCATGATCTGATCGCCTTCGTTCAGCTCGTCTTTGACTTCCTTGACGCGATGCTCGGCGATCTCGGAAATATGCAACAAGCCGTCGGTGCCAGGGAAAAGCTCAACAAACGCGCCGAACTCGGCCAAGCGAACAACCTTGCCCAGATAAATCTTGCCGATCTCCGGAACAGCAGTGAGGTTGCCGATGATTTCGAGCGCCTTCTTCAAGCCCTCGCCATCGCTCGAAGCCACGGTGACTTTGCCTGTGTCATCGACGTCGATCTTTGCGCCGGTCTGCTCAATGATGCCGCGGATGGTTGCGCCGCCCTTGCCGATCAGATCGCGGATCTTGTCGG
>CAZHKN010000339.1:0-4611 GCA_964532725.1 uncultured Occallatibacter sp. | reverse complement strand
CCATCGTCAGCCTACACAATCCAAATCCTTTATACAAAAGCAAACAAAGGGATAACGTTCATAACAGGCTCTAGGCTTTGCAAACAATACCGCTACGACAGCAAGGATGAAGTCAAAGCGCGGAGAGCGAGAAACGCAAAACACAACCGCGATTATCGCGCCAATATCAAGAGGCAGAGGAACGGGAAAAGAAGGTGGTGGGCTATAAGGGCGACTTCCGGTCCCGGGCAGAAAAAAGCCCACGCGCCGAAGCGAAAATACTAGGAAATCCGCACACTAAAAAGGCTCACGCCTTGAGGTTTTGTGATAGTTTGCAGGAAGGAAGAAATTCACGTAAGTCGTTGATTTTATGGCGGAGAGAGTGGGATTCGAACCCACGGTACCTGTTACAGTACACACGCTTTCCAAGCGTGCGCCTTCAGCCACTCGGCCATCTCTCCGGCGCATCGTCTACCTAATGAATTTATCACAGCGGGCTGTTGGCGCCTGCGTCTCTGTGATCCGAAACTGCCCGAATGAGGCGCCTGACCGGTGCCTCCCGCAAAGGACTTGGCAGAATGGGAATTTGCTGACGCCTCGGGACGGGAGCGCCACATCTCTCAGGATCTTCTCGATTGGGTAATTCCAAATCCGTGAGATTGCCCCGACTGCGCGTTACCCCCTCGTCACCTCCACCGGTAATATGCCGCTGCTCACTAAACTTTAGTAGACTCAACGGCAGAATGATTACAATTTCCCGCCGTTCCAGCCGGTCTTGCCAAACCTTTCTTACCCCTTTGTACGCCGCTTTGCCGGGGGCAAGCGTGTACCTCCGCGTCATTGCTGCTTCCCTGCTCTTCTGCGCCGGCTTACAGCCTATCTTGGCTCAGGGAACTCATCTATGGACCCAGTCGCGTATGGAGGAGTTTGAAAAAGGGACGCCGCAGGGTGTCGCAATCACCAGCGATGGTCATCTGCTTCAGGCCCGCGGCTTGATCGAGCAGGCAACCACGCCATCGACCTTTGTCTGGTCAGTCGTCGTGGATAAGATCGGCACGGCGTATATGGGAACCAGCTCGCCGGCGACCGTATTGCGCGTCGGCGCGGACGGCAAAGCGGACACGCTCTTTGAGACCAAGGACGTAAGCGTGCAGGTGGTGAAAATTGGGCCGGATGGCGCGCTCTACGCGGCTACGCTGCCCAGCGGCAAGGTTTACAAGCTGAAGGCCGATGCCAAAAACAAGCAGGATGAGGCGACGGCAACGGTAATCTTCGACGCGGCAAAATTTGAAGTTGACGGTAAGGCCAGCGAGAGCAAATCGGACGACGGCAAGCCTGCTGATGGAAAAAAGGCAGCCGCGCATTACATCTGGGATATGACATTTGATGCAGCTGGCCGGCTGTACATTGCCACTGGCGGGCCGGGAATCATTTATCGGCTTGACCCTTCAAAAAAGGATCAAGGGGCGGAGTCCTTCTTCAAGAGCGACGAAGCGCATATCCGTTCGCTGGCTTGGGATGCGCAGGGCAACCTGATCGCAGGGTCCGACGGCTCCGGACTCGTCTATCGCATCAACCCTGCGGGCAAAGGCTATGTGCTCTTTGAGGCTCCACGACGCGAGATTACATCGGTTGCCGTCGCAGCCAATGGAACCATCTACGCAGCCAGCGTCGGCGATAAGAGTCGCAACCCGCTGCCGCCGCTGCCCGTGCAAAGCGCGGGCAACATGAGCTTCACCATTGTGCAGCCAGGTTCGCTGCAAGCGGCCAACAGCAGCGTTTCACTGCCGGAGGGCAGCGAGATTTATGCGCTGACTCCGTCTGCCGACGGGCTGGTACAGGCTCCGCGCAGGCTCTGGTCTGGCAAGGATGAGATTGTCTACGCGCTGAGCGCAGGCGCTGACGGGTTGCTCGTGCTTACCGGTAATCGCGGACGGATTTTCAGGATTCAAGACGACGGCAGCTATGCCGACTTGGCGCATCTGGATGCGCAGCAGGGTTTAAGTATTGCCTCAACCCAGACTGACAAAAATTTCATTGGCACCGGCAATACCGGCAAGCTGGTCTGCCTCTGTCCTGCTGAAAGCCACGAGTACGCGAGCGATATTTTGGATGCCGGAACGCTGGCTCGCTTTGGCCGCTTAGAGGTTGCGCCGGACTCGGTCAACTACGAATTGCTGACCCGCACCGGCAATGTGGAGCAGCCTGCGCGCGGCAAGAAGGATTGGGGCTGGTCCGATTGGCAGCCGCTGAAGAATGGCGCGGTCGCTTCGCCCGCGGGCCGCTACCTGCAGTGGAAGGCCGTGCTCAAAGCGAATGGAACCGTGGGCAGCGTGGGCGTGAATTATCTGCCCGTCAACGCCGCTCCAGTGGTCGATGAGCTGGTCGTCGTCCCGGGCGCGCGCGTCAACCAGCAGGGCCAGCAAAATCAGGCGCAACAACCGGTCAGCATCACCTTCAACGCGCCCTCTTCCAGCAATAAAAACGAATCCTCTGACCCCAGCGCCAACAGCCCGCTGCAAGCCACCAAGGACCGCACTGCTATCACTGTTCGCTGGGCAGCACATGATGACAATGGCGACGAACTAACCTTTGCGATCTACCTGCGCGGCGACGGCGAGCATGTGTGGCGTCTGCTCAAGGACAACATCACCGAGCGCGCCTACAGCTTTGATGCCACGCTGATTCCCGACGGCGGTTATCAGGTAAAGGTAGTTGCCAGTGACGCGCCCTCGCACACTCCCGGAGATGCGCTCACCGGAGCAAAAGAGAGCGAACGCTTCGAGGTCGATACCACGCCGCCGGTAGTTTCGAGTCTTAAAGCCACTGCATCGGGAGAGTTGAGCTTCGACGCCGAAGACGCGTTCTCGCCCATTGTCCGCGCCGAGTATTCGCTCAATGCCGGTCCATGGCAGTTCATTGAGCCAGTCGGCAGACTTTCGGATTCAAAGCGTGAGCACTATGAGATTCACTTGCCCACAACATCGCTCGATGACAAAAACAGCGAAAATCTCATCACCGTCCGTGCCTACGACCGGCATGAAAATGTCGGCGTCGCCAAAATCGTGTTAGCTCTTCCAGTCAAGTAACTGGCCGGTCCGGTAAAGTAGAGTCAATGCGGTTTGAACTTTTTCTAGCGGCGCGCTACCTCAGAGCCAAGCGGCGGCAGGCGGTGGTGGGCGTGGTCACGCTGATCTCCATCGCCGGGGTCGCCGCCGGAGTCGCTGCGCTCGTCATTGCGCTGGCCATCACCAATGGAATGCGCCGGGACCTGCAGGATCGCCTCCTCGGAGCATCCGCCCACGTTGACCTGATGCGCGTTGAGTCGGACGGTATTCACGACTGGCGGCCGCTGATCGACCGCATGAAGCAACTGCCGCACGTCACCGCTGTTGCACCGGGACTCTACGGCCAGGTGCTCGTCTCGCGTGGTCCGCGCGCGGGTTTTGCGCTGATCAAAGGCATCGTCCCTGCTGAAGAGCGTACCGTTAGCAATCTCCTCGACACCATCGTTTCCGGCTCAGCAAAGGATCTCGACCCCGAGCCGCCGCCGAGCGGGCCTGCAAAGTATCCGCTTGACGCGGACCGGACCGAGCTGCGCAATCAGGCGGCCTCGGCCTATCCGCCGCTGGTGCTGGGCAAAGACCTCGCCGAGCAGATCGGCGCGCAGGTCGGCGACAGCGTCCTGGTCACCAGCCCGCAAGGCGAACTCACACCCCTCGGCCTCGCGCCCAAATACCAGCGCTTCCGGGTCGCCGGCGTCTTCCATTCCGGCTTTTATCAGTACGATTCCGCCGGAGCCTTTCTGCGCCTCAGCGATGCGCAGCGGCTCTTCAGCGAGCCGGACCTGCTCTCGGTCATCAGTTTCAAGGTGGATGACCTCTACCGCGCTCCGGAGATTGGCCGCGAGATCGAGCTGGCCGCCGGGCGCGGCTTCATGACCACCAACTGGATTGAGGTGAACCGCGAGCTCTTCCGCGCCCTCAAGCTCGAACAGATTGTCACCTTCATCGTCATCGCGCTCATCGTCATCGTCGCCGCACTCAACATTCTCATCGCGCTCACCATGATGGTGATGGAGAAGACCCGCGACATTGCCGTGTTGATGAGCTTCGGTGTGCAGCCCGGCCAGGTGCGCCGCATCTTCCTGCTCGAAGGCTTTTTAATCAGCCTCATCGGGACCGTTGTTGGATTGATAGCCGGCTATCTCGCCGCGTGGGCCGGAGGCCATTACCACTTCATCCACCTCAGCGCCGAGGTCTACTCCATCGACACGCTGCCCTTCGCCCCGCGTCCGCTGGATGGCGTGATCGTCGCCGCCGTATCTATCGGGATTTCACTGCTGGCTACGCTCTATCCGTCTTCGGCAGCGGCAAGTATTTTGCCCGCCGAAGCGCTGCGATACGAGTAATACCTTGAGATTGTGTTGGCAAGTAAAGGAAGTGTGAGCCGTCCGCACCTCAGTGCTCACTCGCGGTTGACGGCACCCTAAGGAGCCTCTGAAAAACTCCCCAATCCACAGCCATCTTGGTTAAAGTGGATAGAGGAGGCTGATCGGGGATGAAGCAGCTAACCTGGGCTCAGCAGGCGGAGTTTCAACGTTACTCGAAGAAAACGCGGCGTGAGCAGTTT
>CAZHKN010000338.1:0-4622 GCA_964532725.1 uncultured Occallatibacter sp. | reverse complement strand
CTTCTGAGATGAAACGAGTGCATCCGAGACTTCCTGAAATGCAACCAATGCGCTCTTGGAATACTGGAATGTTGCCTGATCAAATGCTGCCTTGGCTGCCCGGTGCTGCTGAGCTAGCTGACCTCCGGTAAAAATCGGACCAGAAGCGGAAGCCGCGAGCGCCCAAACCTCTGAGCTTCCATTTGTGAGGGACGATAGATCGGTACTCGCCCTTCCGAACAGCGCCGTCAGGCCGATGCGTGGGAAGAAATTAGCATTTGCTACGCCTATGTTTGCCAGGGCCTTTCTAAGATTGTCTTCTGCCTGGCGAATATCGGGGCGCCGCTCCAGGAGTTGAGATGGAATGCCGGCCGGCACCACGGGCGGAAGATTCAGTTCTAAGTCAGGTTGAACTCTTTGGACCGGTCCGGGATTTCGCCCTGTCAGAACGCAAATTTGATTTTCCTTTAGTTCGATCTGCCGCTCGAGGTCGTCAATCGTGCCCTCGGCGGCCGCCAATGCCGACTCTGCGCGAGTAACCTGCAGCCGGGAACCGATCCCTGCGCCATAGCGCTCGCTGAAGAGCTTATAGGTCGCTTCAAATGCGTCCCGGCTCTGCTTGGCGATCTCCAGGCGGCGGTCCAATTCCACAAGTTCGAAGTAAGCCACGGCCACGTCGCTTACGAGCGACAGCATGAGTCCGCGGCGAGCTTCCTCGGTTTCGAGATAGATCGCATTTGCGGCAGCCGTTGAGTTGCGGATGCGGCCCCATAGATCGATCTCCCACGCGGTAGAGAGACCGCCCACAAACAGGTTGTGCGTTGAAGCTCCGGCCGCCGGAAGATCCAGTGCGGGAGAGTATTTGTACACGCCGAGATCGCGTTGCGCTCCGGACTCAAAGCTCACAGACGGGTAATAAGCGGAGCGCGCCACGCCAACGTAAGCATGCGCCTCCTGTGCGCGTGCAATGGCTGTGCGTAGATCGTCGTTATTCTTCAGGGCTTCTTTGATCAACGATTCGAGCAAAGGGTCTGAATAGATGTTCCACCACGCCTGATCCGCCAGGGAGAGCGTAGCGGTGGCCTCTTGCCCTCGAAACACATCGGGAACCGGCACCGCAGGTCTTTTGTAGGCCGGGCCCCAGAGGCAACCGCTTAGGGGAATCATGGCGAAGGCAAGTATGAGTGCGCGGCGTTTCACGGTGTTTTCCTCCAGGAACTCAATCTGTCTTTGGCGGATTCCACGGCGTAAAAAGCTACCGGAATAATGAAAATGGAAAGCATTGTCGCGGCGAGCATTCCACCGATGACCGCGGTACCGAGAATGCGGCGGGATACTGCCCCCGCTCCGCTCGCAACTGCCAGCGGTAACGTTCCAAGGATGAAAGCGAAAGCAGTCATCAAAATGGGTCTGAGGCGAATGCGCGCACCCTCGATGGCCGCATCAAACGGGCTCTTGCCACGGAGGCGTTCGGATCGCGCGAACTCGACGATCAAAATGGCGTTCTTCGCCGAGAGGCCAATTAGCATTACCAGACCGATTTGGGCATAAATATCGTTTTCGAAGCCTCTCACCCAAAGTGCGAGAAAGGCACCGAAAACAGCGACTGGAGTTCCCAGCAAAACACTAAAAGGGAGAGACCAGCTTTCGTATTGAGCTGCGAGGATGAGAAATACGACGAGCAGCGAAAATGCGAAGATGGCTGTCGGACGGATCTGTGATGCAGCCTTATTCTGCTGGTACGAAAGAGCGTTCCAATCGTATCCCATATCTTTCGGGAGCGCTTGATGTGCTACCTCTTCGAGCGCTTTCATAGCCTGCACGGTACTGTAGCCGGGAGCAGCCGATCCGGTGATTTCCACTGCTCGGTATTCATTAAACCGGGAGGTAAATTCTGGCCCTGCCGTAGCCTTGATCGAAGCAACCGAAGAGAGAGGTACCATCTGACCGTCTTTGTTCCGGACAAAGAAGTTCATGACATCCCCCGCATTGGTTCGATAGCCTTTCTCTGCCCCGATGTACACCTGCCACGCGCGGCCGAAGCGATTGAAATAGTTCACAAACAAGGAACCCATGAAGGCCTGAATGGTAGTGTAGACATCTCTTACTTCCACTCCCTGTTTCAGAACCTTGTCACGATTTACATCCACCAGAACCTGGGGAACTCTGGCATTCAATGAGCTATTCAGGTGAACCAGCTCCGGGCGTTGCTGAGCGGCTTGCAGGAACCGATCTGTATTTTCCGCAAGATAGTCAACCGACCTGCCGGCACGATCTTCCAACATGAAGCTGAAGCCACCAGAGGTTCCAACCCCGGAGATTGCCGGTGGTGAAAAGGCAAATGCGCGCCCTTCCGGCATTCTGTCGAGCTTGTCGTTGACCGAATCCATGATCGCGTTGATGCTGGTGTTGCTGCTCCTGCGCTGATCCCATGGCTTCAATGCCACGAACACGAACGCACTATACGTTGCGTTGGTCTGAGTAAGGAGGCTGTTTCCCACAATGGTGCTGTAGTACTGGACGCCGGGGGTGTTGCTGATAACGGCTTCCACCTTCCTGGTGAATACGTCTGTTCTCTGCAGCGAAGCCGCATCTGGCAATTGAACATTTAGATAAAAGTAGCCTTGATCTTCGCTGGGAAGAAAGCCAGAAGGAAGCCTGTTTCCCACCACCAGTGCGGCGGCGCCAAGAGCACAGAGCAGAATCATACTGACCGCAATTTTCCGAATGAGTAAGCTGGAAATCCTGACATATCCGCTCGTCGCCCTCGCGAATATGCCATTGAACCCGCCAAACAGACGATGAAGAGGACCTGTGGACACTTGGCGCGGCTTCAAGAGCAGGGAGCAGAGCGCGGGACTGAGCGATAGAGCGTTGAAGGCGGAAATTATAACCGAGACGGCGATCGTTACCGCAAACTGCTGATACAGGCGGCCAGTGATTCCGGGAATAAAGGCTGTCGGAACAAAGACCGCGGCAAGGATGAGGGCAATGGCGATTACCGGACCGCCAACTTCCTCCATGGCTTTATGAGAGGCTTCCTTCGAATTTAGGCCCGCAGCCATATTCGTCTCGACGGCCTCGACGACGACGATCGCGTCATCGACCACGAGACCGATCGCGAGGACCAGGCCGAATAAAGAGAGGGAGTTGATCGAGAATCCGAGAAGTGGGAAGAAAATAAAAGTTCCGAGAAGCGACACGGGAACCGTCAATGCGGGAATCAGCGTGGCGCGTACGTTCTGCAGAAACAAAAACACCACGAAGATTACCAGTAGCAGTGCTTCCCACAAGGTTCGAACGATTTCGCGAACGCCCTCTCTGACGGAAAGCGTCGTATCGAGGGAGACGACATAGTCGACGTCGTCAGGGAACTTTTGCTTGAGTTGGACCAACAGATTCCGGACGCCGTCGACGGCCTCAACAGCGTTGTAGCCGGGTAGTTGAAATACGTTAATGATCGCCGCCGGAGCGCCGTTCATTCGGCCGATGTTGTTGTATGTCTGAGACCCGAGTTCAGTTCGTGCAACATCCTTCATTCGGATGACAGAACCGTCAGGGTTCTCGCGAACCACAATGCTGTCAAAATCGTTTTCCGTGACTAGGCGCCCCTGTGCGCGCATTGTGTAGGTAAATTCCTGTCCGCTCGGAGCAGGTTCTGCGCCCACCTGCCCAGACGGATTCACCGTATTCTGTTGCTCGAGCGCATTAACAAGATCGGGCACGGTCACGCCGAGACTGGCCATCTGGTCTGGTTTGACCCATTGCCGCATAGCATACGCGCCCGCGCCCTGCACGACGATGGAGCCGATCCCTTTGACCCGCGTCAGTGGATCGGCGATGTTTATATTGGCGTAGTTGGCCAAAAAGGTCGCATCCCGGGTGCCCTTGGGCGCGTAAAGCGCAATAATCATGAGAGGGCTGACGTGAGATTTTGCGATGGTGACGCCCTGGTTGCGGACCGAGGGCGGTAGCTGCGGAAGCGCGCGATTCACGCGGATTTCTGAAAATACCTCCGCGATATTTGGATCCATGCTTGGATCAAAATCGATTCGTAGTTTCATTGTCCCGTCGTTCGCATTGAAGGACCGCATGTACAGCATGCCTTCAACACCCGCCATTGCTTCTTCGATCGGCGTTGCAACAGCGCTTTCGATGGTCAGTGCGTCGGCGCCGACATAGTTTGTGGTCACGACGATTTCGGGGGGAGCAATCTGGGGAAACTGAGCGATCGGAAGACGCTGCGCAACTACGATACCGACAATCACAATCAGAATCGAAACTACGATGGCAGTGACGGGTCGATTGATGAAGAAACGTGACATTATCGCGCCCTCCCGCGGACGTCGCCCTGCTCAACATCCAGGGGCGGAAGCGGGACATCTTTCGGTTCGACTCTTTCTCCGGTCTTGATTTTCTGAAGACCTTCGATTATCACCCGGTCATTGGCGCTCAAGCCTTGCTCGATGACCCAGTAGGAGCCGACTCGGTTGGTTGCAAGGACTTTTCGGTACGCGACTCTATTATTTGTGTCGATAACGGCTAGTTCATACTCTCCCTGCAGTTCCTCAACTGCTCGCTGAGGAACCAAAAGAGCGCCTTTGTCGATGCGGGTTGCGGTACGAATCCTGGAGTACTGGCCG
>CAZHKN010000337.1:0-4668 GCA_964532725.1 uncultured Occallatibacter sp. | reverse complement strand
CCGGGCGTAACCCGCCCGCCGGCGAGAATATACGCCAGCCAGCGCGCGACCTTCTGGTCGTGTTCGGAGGCAAACCCGGCCTCGCCCATGAGGTAAATGCCGGTTTCGAGCGTTGCCAGAGCCGCCGTGCCCGGCGCGGGAATCTGCGTACGCAGCTGGGGTGGGGCGTATCCGGCAGCAGCCAGGGTCGCAACATGAGCCTTCGCGTCCAACAGCAACCGCTCGCGATTCAGCGTGATGCGGTCGGCGGGAATGAGCAGGCCGAGTGTCCGGGCCTCAGCAGCCGAGGTAGAGACCTTAGCCAGCGCCATCGTCTCCAGTGACCGCCGCAGCGCCGTGGCCAGCTCTGTAGATTGAGCGAAGCGCGAAGGCGGGTCGCGCGGGTCCGGCGGAGCAAGCTGCGTGGCGGAGTCCAGCGCTTTCAGCAGCAACTCCTTTGTCCCGCCGCCTGCCGGGATCAGCCCGACTCCTGCTTCGACCAGGCCAATGTAAGTCTCCGCGTGGAGCTGCCGTCGCGTCGCGTGCAGGCAGATCTCCGCGCCGCCGCCGAGGGTGAGGCCAAAAGGCGCGGCAACCACCGGGCGCGGGCAGAATTTGATCGCCGCGGTCATCTGCTGGAAGGCATGGATGATCCCGTTCAGCTCCTCCCACTCGCCCTCCTGCGCAATCATCAGCATCTGCATCAGGTTCGCGCCAACGCTGAAGTTGTCGCGGTCGCCGGTGATGACAAACGCAGAGAAATCGCGAACAGCCTCCGAGCCGGGCTTGAGGACGGCAGAAACCAGCGAGAGAACGTCGCCGCCGATCGCGTTTTTCAGCGAGTGCAACTCGATGCAAGCCACTCCGTCGCCGAGATCGACGAGCGACGCGCCGGGGTTGGTCTTCACTACCTGATGCGTGGCGCGGAAATCGGCCACGCGGGCCTGCCCTGGCGCAGCGGGAATCGGCTCGGCGGCTCCGGTTTGCGGCTGGAAGCAGGCGCGGTTGCCGGGTGCGTACCAGCTTGTTTGCCCGGCAGTCAGCAGCGCGTCAGCTTTCGGACTGAGTGGCAGGCCCAAAGCGCGTATCTTGTCGACCGAGGACGCAACTCCAGCCGCATCCCACATCTCAAACGGTCCTAGCTCCCAGTTGAACCCTGCGCGCATCGCCTGATCGACTGCGGGAGCGTCCGCCGCGGCCTCGCCGAGGCAGTCGGAAGCGATCTTCCAAATTCCGGCAAGGAACGGCCAGAGGAAGGCCGCGGCTTTGTCTTTGCCAGGGTCGTTGGCGAGCAGCAGGCGCAGTTTTTCCGCCGTCGAGGCGGCGTTTTTCGCCATCTCCAGAGAGGGCAGCGCTGGCTTGGCCGAGGGGCGGTACTCGAATGTCTTCAGATCGAGCACAAGCCGCTCTTCTTTCCCCTCAGCGCCGCGAGATTTCTTGTAAAAACCCTGGCCAGCTTTATCGCCCAGCCAACCGTTCTCAACCATTTTGCTGAGGATTGACAGAAACTCTACAGGTAACCCTTTGGGGAAGTTGGCGGCGACATGCGCCAGGATGTCGATGCCCACCAGGTCGGCAAGCCGGAAGGTCCCGGTACGCGGAAAGCCGATCACTGGCCCAGTCAGCGCGTCCAACTCCTCAATCGTCAGCCCCTGCTTCAGCATCAGCGCGGCGGCGTTGAACATCACGCTGATGCCGATGCGGTTAGCGATGAAGTTGGGAGTGTCGCGCGAATAGACGACCTGCTTGCCGAGCGTCTGGCTGGCAAAACCGGCAAAGGCGGCAGTATGTGCGAGGTCTGTATCGGCGGTCGGAATCACCTCGACCAGGCGCATATACCGCGGCGGATTGAAGAAATGGGTTCCGAAGAATTGATCCTTGTGCGACGCGAGTCCAGCGGCGATCTGGGAGACAGGCAGTCCGCTGGTGTTGGTGGTCAGCAGTGCATGAGCGGCCAGATGCGGCGTCACGCGCGCCAGCAGCGCGGTCTTGATAGCCAGATTTTCAGCGACGGCCTCGATAACCCAGTCGCAATGGGCTAGCTTCGGCAGATCGTCGTCGAAGTTGCCGGGGGTGACGAGTTGGGCAAGCGACGGCTCATAAAAAGCGGCGGGCTTGGCTTTAGCGAGGGCGTCCAAAGCCGACAGAGCCAGCTTGTTGCGCGGCTCGCCTTCTTTGCCCGGCAGGTCAAGCAGCAGCGCAGGGATTCCGGCATTGGCCAAGTGTGCGGCAATGCGGGAACCCATGGTTCCCGCGCCCAGGACGGCGGCGCGGCGGACGAGCAAAGGCTGGACGGCTGAGGCTGAGGTAGGCATAGCGGTTCTCCCTGCGCGCCTGGAGGGATGCTCCAAACGCCGTGCGGAAACCCTCGCAGCATACGGCGGCGCGGGTTACCGGGTCAAGGCGTCTGCCGTGTGGCGAACGGGCTTCACCGCGGCGGTAGATTTAAGGTTCGCGCCTTCCCGTTTCCACTTGCGCTACGCTCCCAGCCCAGGCCATGCCATGTATACTAAGCGCGTTACCCTTATTAGGATAAGAATTACCCCACCTGTAACAAAAAATCTGCGCTCCAAAAATGCGGTCCTTCAATTGCCTGGCTCTTTCAATTGCGATGAGATAAAGGTGGACACGCAATGAGACAGGAAAAAATGAATTTCAGAAATGCAGTATCCTTTTCCCCAGCGATTTTGATCTGCGCATGTGCGCTATTCTCCATTTCTTCTCCGTTAACGGCGCAACAACCTCTGTTGACGCGTCATATCGACACCACAATCGAAAGCCGGCAGACGCCAAGATTGGGATTGCTTCCTGAAGACCAAATCCTGAAGCTTTCAATCCTTCTTCCGCTGCGGAACGAGTCTCAGCTGGACGAGCTGCTCAGCCAGCTCTATGACCGCACCAGTCCCCTCTACCACCAATGGCTCTCTGTGCAGGAATTCACGGAGAGGTTCGGGCCGACCCCGGAAGACTATGAGACTGTAGTCAGCTTTGCCAAAGCGAATGGCATGAAGGTCACCGTAACGCCCGCCAATCGCAGGCTGGTCGGTGTCGAAAGCTCTGTCGCCAACATCAACCGGGCCTTTCATGTGACATTGGGCCTCTATCAGCATCCCTATGAAGCACGAACCTTCTACTCGCCCGATCGCGAACCGTCCGTCGATCTGAGCGTGCCGCTGTTGCACATTGCCGGATTAACCAATATAGCCACAGCCCATTCCATGCTGCGGCACAACGCGACTCCGGAACTATCGCGAACCGAGATAACCGGCTCCGGACCCGGCGGCGCGTTCTACGGAAGCGATATGCGCGCTGCCTACTATGGCGGATCGGCGCTCACCGGAGCAGGCCAATCCATCGGCATCTTCGGAGCGGATTACAACATCAGCGACGTTGAGACCTACTTCAGCAGCGAAGGCCAGTCTTTCAATCCAAGCACTGTCCAAGACTACTCGGCGGATGGAACGGTAAATTCGTGCGGAAGCGGCTGCGATGACGGCGAACCGGTCGCGGATATTACGGAGTCGCTTTCCATGGCCCCCGGAGTGAACTCTGTCATTGTCTACTTCGGCGCCTCGCAGGAGGAAGTATTCAACACAATGGCTTCAGTGAATGCAGCCAAGCAACTGAGTACTTCGATTATCTACTGGTATTCGCCGGATCCTGGCACGTCGTTTGATGGAATTTTTAAGGAATTCTCGGCGCAGGGACAAAATCTGTTCTCGGCCAGTGGCGATTCGGGCGCGTATTACTCATCCAGTTCGGTATTCACCACGCCCGGTTTTCCCACCGACGATCCCTATGTTGTCGCGACAGGCGGCACAGATCTGACGACCAACGGTGCTGGCGGCTCATGGAAGTCGGAGAGCGCCTGGATTGGCAGCGGAGGCGGCCTTGATCTTTATCAAAGCTACCCCATCCCAAGTTATCAGCAGTTACCCGGCGTGATTGATTCCGCGAATCAAGGATCAACCACGATCCGTAATATTCCCGACGTCTCCATCGACGCCAATACCGATAGCTTCTATTGCGTCAACGGAAATGCATGTACCTGCTGCCTGGGTGGAACAAGCCTGGCGGCGCCGCGGTGGGCCGGCTTTTTGGCGCTGGTCAACGAGCAGGCGGAGAACAACGGCAACTCGTCTGTCGGCTTCCTGAATCCTACCGTCTACGCGATCGGAACAAGCTCGAGTTATACAAGCGAATTTCATGACATCACAACAGGGAATGATGACAACAGCGGGGGCGGGTTCAATGCTGTCACAGGCTACGATCTGGTGACGGGTTGGGGAAGTCCCAATGGGCAGGCTCTCATCGATGCTCTGGCTGGGTCTACACAGAGCTTTACGCTATCGGCGGCGCCAAGCGCGCTAACCGTTGTCCAGGGGGCTAGCGCAACCTCCAGCGTTACAGTCACTGGAGCAAACGGCTTCACTGGCAGTGTGACGCTTGCAGCCTCGGGTCTTCCCAGCGGAGTAACAGCCGCGTTCAGCGCGAATCCGGCGACGGGCAGCAGCGTGGTTACCTTCACCGCCAGCAGCACGGCGACCGCAGGTGCATCCACGGTCACCATCAAGGGAACCTCCGGTTCGCTGACCGCCAGCACCACCCTTTCGCTCACCACCACCGCCGCTACATGCGCCTCGGTTCCCTCCGCCCCAACCGGTCTTGCCGCCTCGGGCACGAGCAGCA
>CAZHKN010000336.1:0-4701 GCA_964532725.1 uncultured Occallatibacter sp. | reverse complement strand
GCGTTGCCAACGTTGCACTGCCTTACATCGCCGGCGGCCTGGGAGCCAGCTACGATGACAGCACTTGGGTACTGACCTCGTACCTTGCCGCGAATGCTATTGTCTTACCGATCAGCGGCTGGCTTGCGGAGTTGATTGGCCGCAAGCGGTACTTCATGATTTCGCTTGCCATATTCACAGTGAGTTCACTGCTTTGCGGGTTAGCGCCCAGCCTGCCGCTCTTGCTGCTCTTTCGTGCTGTGCAAGGCATCGGCGGCGGCGGATTGCAACCGATGGCACAAGCCATTCTCAACGATACATTTCCTCCAGAGCAGCGTGGCTCGGCGTTTGCTGTCTACGGCATAACTGCAGTTCTCGCTCCTACTGTCGGCCCGATGCTGGGGGGCTGGATTACCGATAATTATTCCTGGCGCTGGATATTTTTCATCACGCTGCCCGTGGTTCTTCTCGCACTTTATTTGACTCATACCTTGGTCGAAGATCCGCCGTTCCTCCGCCGGATAAAGAGCGGGGGGATCCGGGTGGACTACATTGGAATATCGATGTTGACGCTGGGAGTGGGTTCGCTGCAGGTGGTTCTGGACAAGGGGCAGGAAGACGATTGGTTCGGCTCGCACTTCATCACGATCCTGGCGACAACCGCAACGATTTGTCTCATCTCATTGGTCATCTGGGAATGGTTCCGCAAAGACCCGATCATCGATGTCCGCATGTTCAAGAGCTTCAACTTCGCGGCGGCGAACTTAATGATGTTCATGATGGGCTTCATGCTCTTCAGCACACTGGTCTTGATTCCAGAGTTTCTGCAAACACTCATGGGCTACACGGCAGAGCTTGCAGGCCTCGTCTTGTCCGGCGGCGGAGTGGTCTTGCTGGTGATGATGCCCATCGTCGGCCGGCTTACATCGAAGATTCAGGCTAGATGGCTGATAGCGACAGGCTGGCTATGTCTTGCCATTGGACTCTTCTATTGCGCGAACCAGATCGACTTGTTCGTCAGCTTCAAATTTGCGATGTGGTTGCGTGTTGCGCAAGTGGTAGGAATTGGGTTTCTATTTGTCCCGATCACGGCTGCGGGTTACATCGGAATTTCTCCGGAGAAAGGCAATAGCGTCTCAGGCATGATCAATTTCATGCGTAATATCGGCGGCAGTATCGGAACTTCCGTCGTGACTACGATGATTGCCCGGCGGGCTCAATATCACCAGCAAATCCTCGTCGGACACATCACTCCTGGTATCGCTGCATATCGTTCGGCGCTCCATGCATTAGGCTCGAAGGTTGCGCATTCTGGGCTTCGGGCCGTCGACGCCAACAACCAGGCGATTGCGAGATTTTATGAATTGGTGCATCGGCAAGGCGGCGCACTGTCGTATATGGACATCTTTTGGGTCTTGGGCGCGCTCTGCTCGATCATGTTCGTTCTTGCATTTTTCCTGAAGAAGAACGATCCAGGAGCGGGCGGAGATATCGCGGTTGGCTGAGGATAAACGCAATGGTTCAAGCTATAACAATTGAGCGCGAGTTCGGCTGCGGAGCATCCGAAATTGCCAGTTTGGTTGCCAGCCGCCTTGGATGGAGCCTGTGGGACCACCGGATGACTGAGGAAATCGCGCGACTGACGGAGAGTACGCCAGAAGCAGTCGAGCAGAGAGAATGGCGAAACGATCCTGCTGTATATAGGATTTTCAAAGACTTTCTACGGGGCGCGTTTGAGGGAGGTTTACCGCCGGCCAACCGGCTGCATTTATTGGATTCGCGACGGATCGCTGCCGTTTCAGAGATAGCGGTCAGCTTGGCATTTTCCAGTGGCCCATCAGTGATTGTCGGTCGAGGCGCGCAGTATTTCCTGCGCAATCGCAACGATGTCTTCCGCGTCTTTCTCTATGCGCCTCGCGATTGTAAGATCCGCCGATTGATTTCGAAGGGCACAACGCAGGACGAGGCAATCGAACAGGTCGACACAACGGACGAGGCGCGAGCTGCGTTCGTCCACCAGTATCTCGGACTGAAATGGCCCGAGCCTCATCTATATCATGCAATGTTCAATACCGAGATGGGAGATTCCTGTACGGCTGCAATGCTTCTACTGTGCTTGAAGCAGTTCGAGGGTGAGAAGTAAGTGCGCAACACCGCGGTTCTTCCTTATCTCTGAAGCTTTGAGTCTTGCTGCAGGAGACGAACCGTAATATAGACTGCGGGAATCAGAAAGACCAATGAACCGACAACCCACATAATCACCGCACCGGCGACCTGGTCAGCAAGCAACGAAACGTGAAAAAGGTTCGGCTGTTCAGCGTAGTATCGATAGACCGGACGGCCGCAGAATGCCAGGAAAGCCGAGAGAATAGTATTCATAATATCCGCGCTCACAAGGTAAGGGAGCATAATCCATCCCGGATAACGCGTGCCCGTGGGCCACGGACGAATGATCGGCCACCAGAAGAGAATCGATGAAACCAGGAAGCAGATGTGCTCGAAGTCATGCCATAACTCGTGTTCGAGAGCGAAGTCGTAGGCTGCCGGTATGTGCCAGCCAAGAAAAGCGAAATTCATTAACAACCACGCGACTACCGGAGAAGTAAGGAAGCGGCCCAGTGTGCGAAGAGCTTTCAATCGGAAGAGAGGGCCGAGAAAGCGAATGGTAACTACGCGGGGAAGGCCTCGCAGTATTGGGACTTGCGGGTTACCAAGAAGCAGAAGCGGCGGAACGAACGACATGAGCAGTAGATGCTCCACCATGTGGGCACTGAGAAGCGCATCGGCAAAACCATCCATCGGGGAGCCAATTGCGAGCCAGAGAGTCGCCAGACCGAGAAGGAATGCGGCCAGGCGGCCTGTGGGAAACTGCGCGGTCCGGGTCTTCCGGATGACGAACCATCCGTGGATGTAAACGACGGCACACAGCAGCACCATCGCCGTGAGGAAGACCGGTGGAGACCACTCTGCGAAGATTGCCTGACATTCGGGCGGCATTGGCGAGTTCGAGCTGTACGACTAATGGTAGTTGGGAACCGGAGGCTGGGGTTGTGCTTGAGGAGGCTCGCTGGTTAGAGCCAATTTTCGCGAAGCATCAATGGCCGGCGGGAGATTGCCGCTGCGGAGCGTGAGCAGGAAATGCACAAGCGCAGTGGTCTCTGCTGGGTTGAGCGCATTGCCATAAGCCGGCATGTTGCCGCCGCCCTGCAGCACCTGACGGATGATCTGATCCTCGGTCATGTGCGAAGCAACGGTGTCGAGGGCCGGCCCACGCATGCCGCCTGCGCCTCCGATCGCGTGGCAGTTACGGCATTGTTTGTTTTGCAGAACGAGCGCGCCCTCCCGCTCAAGTGGGGTTCGATCCTTTAGATCGGTGAGGGGAATTGGATCGCTGGTCCATGCGTTCATGATGGGGCTCCAGGGCGTATACATCGCCAGACTTGTGAAGGCGCCAAGGGTGACGGCGATGACTGCAACCATGAGCACGGCCACCGGACGGCGCGACCAATGCTTTTCTCCCTCGCCAGAGACAAGCGGGAGCAGCAACATACCGCCGATGATGAGAACGGGAGCGATGAAAAGCACGGGAGTTTCGAGACTGGGCGGCAGATAGGCGAGGACCGCGTAGATCCAGAGGAAAGCGAAGTCAGGTTTGGGCGCGGTCTGGATGATGGTGGGATCGGGCTGACCTGTGGGGCCAAAAGGCCCAAACCAGAACGCGCAGGCCATGATGGCCAGCAGGATGGCCGCAGCGAAAACGGCGTCTTTCCATACGGCGTCGGGCACGAAGGGAATGCCGGTTTTTTCAGTGAGTTTGTGGTAGTCCTGTACGTAAGTTTTCTTGTTGACCAAGCGGCCCGGCATCGGCCAATCGTTGATGCCGAGCCGGAGCACCATCCAAAGATGCAGGCCGACCAGTGCGAGCAGGGTTCCAGGAATAACAAAGACGTGCAGTGTGAAGAAGCGTGAAAGCGCAGGTCCAGCAATGATTGGGCCGCCCAGCATAAGGTCTACGAGCGCACCGCCTACAAATGGAACGCGGCTAACGATGGAAGCGCCTATGCCGAGGCCCCAGTAGGCGTCCTGATCGAAGCGGAGAACCTGGCCTGTGAATGCCATGCCAAGGGTGAGCAAAAGCAAGCAGACTCCGATTATCCAGGTGAGTTCGCGCGGGAATTTGTAAGCGCCGAAGAGGAAGACCTGCATGAGATGAATCAGCACGATGGCGATCATGAAGTCGGATCCCCAGCCGTGCAGGGCGCGCAGATACCAGCCGAGCCTGATGTTGTGGTCGAGGTATTCGAGACTGCTCCAGGCGTGGTTGGCGCTGGGAGCATAGACAAGCGCGAGCAGAATCCCAGTCATCACTTGAAGAACAAGAATCACCGTAGCCGCGCTGCCAAATACATACCACCAGCTCGATGTGTTGGACGGGATCTGATGCTCCGCCGCTTCGATTGCAGGAGCAGCCAGTCCGAGCCTCTGCTCAAACCAGTTGTAAATATCGACTGCGCGTTTTTTCAAGCTGGCCATGAGCTGCTCCTTGATTGAGCATCTTCGCTATGCATCGGTTCCGTGAAGGGCTCCCTAGCTATTGCCGAGCTTGGCTGAATCTGCGTGAGCTTTGGCTGACCGCAGTTGCGCGACGCCAGAGTGGGCATCTTGCCAGCGCTGATCATCAGGCTGCCTGCGACGATCTTGTGATCGTATTCGAAGAGGCCT
>CAZHKN010000335.1:0-4701 GCA_964532725.1 uncultured Occallatibacter sp. | reverse complement strand
CCCCATACAGCGAGCAGCGGTCGTCGACAAAGACGCGCAAGCGCGGCTGGTGGTGAAAAATGCGCGGCTGATCACCATGGCCGCGAATCAGAAGGAGCCGTTCACAGGCTATCTGATTGTTGACGGCGATGGGCGGCTAACTACGGTAGGTGCGGGTGAGCCGCCTGCCG
Source organism: uncultured Occallatibacter sp. (assembly GCA_964532725.1). Taxonomy (GTDB): domain Bacteria; phylum Acidobacteriota; class Terriglobia; order Terriglobales; family Acidobacteriaceae; genus Telmatobacter. The sequence continues at coordinate 4,531 of CAZHKN010000335.1, read as the reverse complement.
GTATTGCAGCTCAGGAGACATGGGACGCGCAGGGGATGTGGATCATTCCCGGCTTTCTCTCCGCGCACAGCCATCTGTGGCAGAGCGCCTTTCGCGGGCTGGCTGCCGACCAAACGCTTTCCGGATGGATTACCGCACTCTACGGCCAGCGCGCCAGCCATGCCCATGCCGAGGATTTTTACTGGTTTACTCTCCACGGAGCGCTCGATCATCTGCAGCACGGCATCACCGGCGCGTACGACTATAACTACGGTGGAACCGGCTGGAGCAACTGCAAGGGGAATGATTGCGACGAGGCTGCGTTCAAAGGCGAGATCGACTCCGGCATTCGCTTCATTCACGGCTATCAGCCGGACAAGATTAAGCCGGGCGATGATCTGCCCGACGCGCGCACACGGCTGAAGGGCTTTATTGATTGGACGGCCCAACAGCCGCACTCCAGCCGGTTTTTGAGCGTGATGCTGAATGGCTCGACTGCGTTCAATAATACCTACCGTCAGGCAGTGGTGGAAAAATCGCTGATGGATGAGTTTCATCTCGGCAATCAAAGCCATTATCTGGAGCCGCCGGAGACGGTCGATGCGGAGAGAGCCAAGTTCAAATGGTTTGCCGATAGCGGCCTGCTGGGACCGACGCACTATTTTGGCCACTTCATTCATCCGACAGATGCGATTCTCGATGCTGTTGCCGCCGCGCATGGTGGGATGAGCTGGAATCCGCTCTCGAACGGAAGGCTGGCATCGGGCGTACCGGATATTCCCAAGTATCTGAAGAAGGGAATTCGCGTCGGGATGGGCGTAGACGGCGAAGCCAGCGCCGATCTGGCCGATCCCTTCGAAAATATGCGTACCGGGCTGTATGCAATCCGCGATAAGTATGAAGACGCAACGATCATGAGTCCGTATCAGGTGCTGTATCTGCATACAATGGGCTCGGCCGATGTGATGGGTGTGCAGGACAGGCTCGGCAGCCTTGAAGCCGGCAAGTTTGCGGATTTCGTGGTGATTGATCCGGCGCGATTCGGGACAGTCTTCGATCCGTATGCGAGCCTGGTAATGGTTACTTCAGAGCGAGATATTGCGCGTGTATATGTAGGTGGAGAGTTACTGGTGGAACGGGGAAGACTGCTCAAGCAGGATATGGGAAAGATTCAGGCCGAGGTAGATCAGCGGTCAAAGGCGACGTTGATGCATTGAGATTGGGACGAAAGATTCCGTACAAAATAAAGTGAGCCAGGAATTAAATGCGGGGCGAACGGGCATGTTATTAAAGGTTAGTGAGCAGACATGAATCTAGATGAATTACCGCTGTCAGTTACTCCGGAGACCTCTTGTATATTACAGGCATGTAATAGTTTACTAATTGATAAATAAAAAGACGACATTAAGTAAAATAACCTTGAGAATTGATAGCTTTTGAGAAAAATTTATTGCCTTTCCGCTTCGAAATTCCATAGTATCCGAGTCTGACTGACAACCCCTCATCCCCATTTATTCGCCGGGTCTTGATATTTCAAGCCCCATAGACCACCCAGCAGAGCAGCGCTGAACGAAAGATGCTGAGTAGCGAAAATTCTTACCGGCAGTTTTAATGAAGCGCTTGTGTCAATTGAAGCACTATCTGTCTTGGTAGAACCCTTTTTCCCTTGTAAACAGAAGTACAGCTCAAGCTGCATCGACCAGCTCTTTGGAGGAAGCACTATGTTCAACCGTGCAAGCGATCTCGTGCGCAAGTCCCAGAGTCTTTTTCCGCTGTCCCTGATGGCGATTTTTGGCCTGATTACTTCGGCTGCCGCAGTGGGACAAACTACCGTTTCCCCGGCGACCGTTCCGTTTGGGAATGTGGTGGAAGGCACGGCGAGCGCGCCGCATACGGTGACTTTCAAGAACACAGGGGCTTCCTCTGTCAGTCTCACTTCTGAAACGGTGACTGCGGGTTCGCCGTACTCGATCGCTTCATCGTCAACCTGTTTGGCAACGCCGGCGCTGGCCTCGGGGGCCAGTTGCACGGTGATTGTGCAGTTGACGCCGGCGGCGCTGGGTGCGCAGCCTGCGGGAACGCTGACCATCGTCAGCAGCTCTGCCAGCAGTCCGCAATCAGTGGCATTGAGCGGCACGGGGGTTGCGCCCACCGCGGTTTCCGCAAGCGCAGTCGGCTTTGGCAGCGTGGTGATCAACACCACAAGCGCGGCGAAGACGATTACCCTTTATAACTACCAACTCGTGCCGGTAACGATTAGTTCGATTACCGCTCCGGCACACTATGCCGTCTCTGGCGGAACATGCCAGAGCCTGCCGGGCGGGGTGCTTGCAGCAAGTGGAAACTGCACGGTTTCAGTCACATTGACACCGGCAGCAGCAGGCGCAGTTCCGGTTGGTTCGCTGACGATTACGACGAATGCCTCGAACAGCCCGAACACCGTGGCGCTGACAGGAACGGGCATTGAGCCGACCTCTGCTTCAACGACTGCCGTGAATTTTGGCAATGTGCTGATCAACTCGGTCAGCACACTGAAGACCGTGACTGTGACCAACAGCCAGTCAACCAGCCTCACCGTCGCCTCACTGGTATTGACGGCAGGAACTCCGTATGCGATTGATCCGTCTTCGACCTGCCTGACGCCGGCGGTTGCTGCCGGCGGCTACTGCACGGTGAACCTGTCGGTAGCGCCGACCACTATTGGCACACAGCCAGCTGGGACGTTGACGATTTCGACGAATGCGCCGAATAGCCCGTTGACTGTGGCGTTGAGCGCTACCGGGATGGCTGATACGGTCCTGTCGCCGACGAGCCTGATTTTTGGCAGCGTGCCGGCGAACTCGGTAAGCGCGACGAAGACAATCACGATCAAGAACAACGACACAGTTCCGCTTTCAATTACTCAGGCCATCTTCAATGGGCCATTTGCGCTGGATACGACATCTGTAATCGCCAACGAGTGCCCGATCTCCGGCGGCGCGGTGAGCGGTAGCCTGGCCAGCGGAGCCAGTTGCGTGATCGGCGTGACATTCAATCCAACGACAACCGGATCGACGAGTGGCGGCAAGGTCACGATCATCGATTCCGATCCGAGCGGGCCGATTTCCGCGGCACTCTCGGGTGTGGGGGCTGCTCCGACTTCGCTTTCGGCGACTGCCATTGGTTTTGGCAATGTAGTGGTGAATACCACTAGCGCAACCAAGAGCGTGAGCGTCATCAATAACCAGGCGGTCGCGTTGAGCTTCAGCTCAATCACTGCGCCTTCGCCCTACTCTGTAACAACCGGCACGAATGCCTGCTCGACCAGTACGCCGTTAGCGGCACACAGCAATTGTACGGTGTATTTGACCTATTCGCCGGCCAGCCTGGGCGTTGCCGCAGCCGCAAGCCTGACGATCAACGATAATGCGGCCTCCGGCCCGACTTCGTTGACGGCGACTCTCACCGGCGCAGGTATTGCACCGGTGACCTTGAACGCCAGCACGATGGCATTCGGCACCGTAGTGATTGATCAACAGGCGACCAAGAGCCTGACGCTGACCAACAATCAGTCGGCCCCGCTGACGATCAATTCAATTACAGGATTTGCGGGCGGCTACACGCTGGATGCGGCGAATACCACCTGCCCGCTTTCACCGGCCACACTGCCTGCAGCGCCAACAGGAAATACCTGCGTCATCTCTGTGGATCTGACTGCGACTGCATTGGGATCGCAGCCTGGGACAATCACCATCACCGACTCCGCCGCCAATTCTCCGCAGAATTTTGCGCTGAGTGGGACGGCAATTCATCCGGTAGTACTGTCGGTTACTTCGGTCGCATTTGCCGCGCAGTTTGAGGGCGATCCGAGCGCGCCGAAATCGATAACACTGACCAATGAGCAGAATGTTCCGCTGACGATTTCTTCTGCGAACATAACCGGCACAAACCCCGGCGATTTCCATGTGTCGAGCACGACCTGCCCAACCGCGCCGAGTACGCTCAATGCGGCTCCGACGCTGAATACCTGCACGATTTCCATCCTCTTCAATCCCACTGCTTCGGGCGTGCGCTCAGCAACTCTGAGCATTGCGGATAACGCAACCGGAAGTCCGCAGACCGTGGCTCTGAGCGGCACAGGCAATGCGCCGGTGATCCTTGCGCCGACGACGATTACCAGCTTCACGGCTCCGGTAGGCACAACAAGCGCGTATAAGACGATCACGCTCACGAATGCTCAACCAGTGGCTCTTTCCAATATCAACTTAACGGTGCTCGGCGACTTTATTATCTCGGCGACCACCTGCCCGACAGGAGCAGGAAGCACGCTTGCCGCAGGACCGGGGCCTGGAAACACCTGCACGATTTCGGTTGAGTTTGATCCGACCATCGGCGGTACGCGCAATGGACAGCTTCAGGTGAGCGACAGCGCGATCACCACTCCTCAGATCGTGAATCTATCTGGAACGGGCACTTCACCGCTGACGATTTCTCCCGCAGGGCTGGCGTTCAGTGCGCAGCTTGTAGGCACAGTCAGTCCGGCCAAACTGATTACGCTGACCAATCGCGAGAA
>CAZHKN010000334.1:0-4718 GCA_964532725.1 uncultured Occallatibacter sp. | reverse complement strand
GTTCCAACGGAGGCAAAGCCATCAGAACTTTCTGGCTGCATACTAGGGGCGGGGGAGAGCGGTGTCAAGAACAATTCTTATGCGAAATAAGTATTTTACTATCTATAACTTATAAAGAAGAGTGCAAAAAAGCAATCTGGTGCGTATTCGCCCTATTATCGCCTTTTCTGCCGGGCTTATATGCTTGTTTTCAGGGTGTTTTATCGGGTTTCGGCCTAGTTTTGCACAGGCAATCCGGGCCTAAAAGTGTAGGGACCGGATTGATGCAGGCCGAGAAAAATTCACATTTCTTTGCTTCATTTCAATCCTCCAAATGGAGGCTGATGAACTCGGCCTCGTGGAGTGAGGAGGCCGGCTTGCCCCTCGCGACGCGGTAAAGCGCCCGGCCGCCACCAAGAAAGATACCGAGCAGGATTGCTGCGGCGCTTCCAATCAGTACCAGCGTGACAATCCCCAGCAACAGCCTGCCGGTCTTGGCAATTTCTGAGTTCGCTTGTTGCGGCACTGAGACCGACTTTAGGTCAGCGTCAAAATTCACCTGTCCCAACAGCTTGTGGCTCTCGTCGGGAATCGCGTCGCCGCTGACCAACGCAACCAGCGTACCGCTGCGCCGGACCTCCAGCGAAGCCTGGGAAGAGTCCTGGAGGGGTTTGGTCCATGGATGTTGCGGCGAATTGCCAGCCTTGATGTAATCGCGAATCCGAGCTTCCTGGGCAGTGGCCATCTGCGGGGTGGGGTAGTCGATGATTGTCAACGTGGCTGGCCCCGAGCGCAGCGCGTAATTCGCCGTAACGGCCTCTGCGCCGCGATCGAATCCCACCAGCTCAGCCGGCAACACACCGCCAGCTCCTACATAGCCAAACGGGCCGATGGCATAGTGTGTTGTCTGCCCATCCAAAGCATCCTTGGGCAGATTACTCAGAATCGGGGGCGGAATTGCCTTTGTTCCTCCCGTGACCGGCAATTGACCTGCCAGTTCCCGCAGTTGAGCTGCGGACATTGGCCCGATTTGGGAAAAGCTGGCATCTACAAAGATATTGCCCACCCAAAACAAGACGCGATTCTGGTTCGAGGCCGCGCCAGTGCCAATCTCCGCCTTCGGCCAGCCGGAGGGCCGGTAGAACGAATAGGCCCCATAGGCGCCGCTGGCGTCCTCAAAGCGCAGAGCGCGTAAGCTGAGGGTCTCTTCGCCGCGCTTGTAGCTGGCCAGAGCCGCGTCGGTAAATCCGTACTCTTTGAGGGAGGCAGTGGCTGCAGGGTCTGCCTGGGAGGGGTCGGCAACAGCTTTAGGCGCGTCAGTTGTCTTCCAGCCCGCAAACGTGTCAGGAAGCAGCGCTGCCGCCTTGCCGGATGGTACCGGTGTGGTCTGCAGCTTGACTGGGGGGGCGGCCTGACCACAAACGGCGGAGGTACCAGAGCACAGCACAGACAAACACGCGAAAAGCGGTATGAATCTCATCAAGAAGTTCCCTTTTCAGAGTACAGGAGTGCGGGCTGAACTGTTCGCGGCGCTGGGCTGCTATAGAATTGGACACCGGCCAGACGGAAATGGTTCCTGGGAGCCATCAACCGGGCGGAAGACGGTGCCCCCGGCAGCCGGTATAATTCGCTTGCATTTGCCAATTCCGTGCTACACTCTATTCAATCGTAGAATTCGATCTGAAGTTCTTGCCTGTTCCGGTTACCGCCGCTCGCAAACTTCCACATTGCGTTCGCGGTAAATCAGTACCAGAGGAGTAGTACACAATGGAACAGGGAACAGTGAAGTGGTTTAATGACGCCAAGGGATTTGGATTTTTGAGCCGTGAGAATGGCGAAGACGTTTTCGTCCATCACACCGCGATTCAGTCCAACGGCTTTCGCTCGTTGCAGGAAGGCCAGCGCGTCCAGTTCAACGTGACCAAAGGCCCCAAGGGCTGGCAGGCAGAGAACGTCCAGGTTGTCTAAGCTTTTTTAGTAGCAGCTAAGGATTTGCAGAGAGGGATGGCAGCGATGCCGTCCCTCTTTCGTTTTGCGCGCAACCCGCGAATGCCCGTTAGTTCGGATTATGCAGCGGGCTTGAGCGCTTTATCGCCTGCGACAGGCTGCGCCGCCGGATGCCGGCCCTCATGGGTCGAGTTGTGAGTGCCCAGGTACACCAGCACGTCGTTGATGGAATCTTCAAAGCGGGAGCCGGTCTTGTGGGTGGCTTTGACACCTTTGGAGACAAGCTGGCACATCTCAAAGCGGTTCATGCCTTGCGTAAGTGCAAGATGGATTTTATCGGAACGCATTGCGAACTCCGGTCAACAGGTGCAAAGTGATTGCAGCGTGGGGTACTGAGCTCGTCCGGAGCGGAAGCCGAGCAGGCTGAGACAAATCCTGGGGTGAGTGAAACAGCCGAGCCAGTCTTGATTGTACGCCAGATTTGGCTTTTGCCGCAGCCAATTTCCCGGTGCGAGAATATTGCCATGGCGCTTCAGTTCACAACTTCTTATATCGATGATTCAAAAGCGCTCTTCCGCTATTACAAAAACCTGGCCGAGCGGGGAATGGCCCAGGTGACGGACGAGCAGCTAACGGCAGCGATTGACAGCGAATCAAACTCCATTGCCGTCATCGTCAAGCACATGGCCGGAAACATGCGCTCGCGGTGGGAAGGTTTCCCCGAAGCCGACGGAGAAAAGCCGTATCGCCAACGGGATACGGAGTTTTTCGACCCGCCGTCCACGCGGGCAGAGCTGCTGTCGCTTTGGGAAAGCGGCTGGAACTATCTCTTCACGGCGCTCGAATCCCTCACTGACGCGGATCTTGCCCGCACGACGACGATTCGCGGCGAGCCGCATTCGGTGTTACAGGCCATCAACCGCCAGGTAGCACATTACAGCTATCACTGCGGGCAAATCGTCTTCGTGGCCAAACATCTTGGCGCTAGCGGCTGGCAGTCGCTGACAGTGCCGCGCGGGCAGTCAGAGGATTTTAACCGCCGCGTGCGCGCTGGAGAAGCGAGCCAGCGGTAGAATGTTATGCAATGCGCGGTGCTGGGCAATGCAGAGATCCGTTTCTCCAGTGTCTTAGCCATAACCGCTCCGCAAGCGGACCGTCTAAGCACATGCAGGAACACGGCGTCCTGGAGGTTCCTTATGCCAATCTGCTACCGCAGGCGTGGATGTAGGCTCGTTAAAACGCTCTTTCAATGCAGCGCGGCTTTTGGTTTCATCTTTCTTGCTTGGCCAGTAGCAGCGCAGCAGCCCGCACCCGCCGATCCGGCGCAGAACCCGCAAACTCCGACGATCTCGGTCACCACGCGCGAGGTTCTGCTGGACGTTGAGGTCACGGACAACGCGGGCCGCCCGGTGACAGGACTCACGGCTGCGGATTTTACCGTGACCGAGGAAGGCGACCGGCAGCAGCTCACGCATCTGGAGGAGCATCATGCGATGAGCGCAGCGGAACAGGCTCCGCTGCGGGCCATTCCTGCGCTGCCGCCGAATACCTTCACCAACTTCACGCCGGTCGCGAATACAAATTCCTCGACCGTTATTCTGTTGGACGCGCTCGATATGGGCGTGCAGACGCAGATGGAGTTGCGCGAGCAGTTGATCGATTGCCTTCAGCACCTGCAACCGGGCACGCCGGTGGCCATCTTCCAGGTAGATACGGAGATGCGGCTGATTCAGGGCTTTACTGCCGATCCGCAGGTGCTGCTGGCGGCGGCCAAAAGCAAGCGGGATATGCCCTCGCTGACCAAACCGATATATGGAACGCGCGAGGAATACCGCCGAGTCCGGCTCGATATTCTCCGCGCCGGCTTTCAGATGATGGGGCGCTATCTGGCGGGCTTTCCAGGACGCAAGAATCTGATCTGGCTGACTGGCAATATTCCCGCCGGGTACCTCACCGACCCCTTGGGCAGTTCCTTTGGCAAGTCCTTTCGGGACGACTTCACGGTCCTTGCCGATGATCGCGGCGATCCGACGGATGAGCTGACCCTAAGCCGGGTTGCTGTTTATCCAATCGACGCGCGCGGCTTGCAAACTCCGATGCAATTTGCGGCCAGCAGTCGCGGCCGGATCTCCAACGGCGCAGCCATGCGCATCGAGGCAAGGCAAAACTTTCAGCACATGGATCTCGACACTATGGCCGATGCGACCGGCGGAAAGGCCTATTACAACACCAACGGCCTGAAAGAAGTGATTACCGGTATCGTCAATAACGGCTCGAATTACTACACGCTGGCGTATGTAACCGCGAACCAGACGTGGAATGGCCAGCTCCGGCATATTAAGGTGGCGATTGACCGGCCCGGAGTGCAGTTGCAGTACCGGCACGGCTACTATGCGGTGGACCGCGCGAAAGCCGAGCAGCGCCTGCTGGCCGCATTGCAGAGAAAACAGGCCAAAGCTGCCGGTAACCCCTTCGGCGAAGGCGAAGCAGCCGCCGAGACGCCGCAACCTCCCGCGCCGGCAGCTCCAGAAGAGAGCGGCGCGCTGATCACGCACCCAAAGGGCGGTTTCGAGGCCACCATGCAACTGGGCGCGATTCCGCCGACAGAGATGATTTTTACCGCCAGTCTCGCAATCGACGACAAGGTGGAGAAGCTGGACAAGAACGCGCCCTTACCTGCGGACAACTACCTGGAAGCGGATTACAAGGGAAAGCCCTTCCGTATTTACACGGTGCAGATAAAGGCCGACGCCCACAAGCTGCGCTTGGCGCAAATGTCCAACGGCACGCGG
>CAZHKN010000333.1:0-4763 GCA_964532725.1 uncultured Occallatibacter sp. | reverse complement strand
CCGGCGTCATCATCTCCGGCGCATCGGTCTCCAACTCCGTCCTCTCGCAGGATGTGCGTGTCAACTCCTACTCCGACGTGGATGCCAGCATCATCTTCTCCCACGTCAACATCGGCCGCCATTGCCGCATCCGCAAAGCCATCATCGACCGCGACGTGCATATCCCCGAAGGCACGGTCATCGGCTACGATCCCGTCGAAGACAAGCGCCGCTACTTCGTCACCCCCTCCGGCTTGGTCATCGTCACCCGTGACGCCTCGCTCTTTGAGAACCCCGTCGATCCCGATTTCTTGCAGAGGTATTAATCCCTGGCTTTATGATGGATAATTAGAATGTGGAACCTGCCCGCCGGCCAGCGGCCAATTTAGGTTCCTTGGTAAATTGCCTGCAGGGCAAACCCGTTGCTCAAGCCTCTCTTTAGGGGATATTGAGCTTGGGCGTTTGTCACAAAAAAGCAGCGTCAAGTCCAATGGCTTGATTTCAATAGAATTGTGGATGTCGCTATAGGGTAAAACGGTTTGTCACTTGCCGATCACACCTCTTTGGGCTACGTTCTACGCCAGTCAGTCGGTTTCAACTGCTCGAATTGCCTTGAAACTTTGTTGTCTATCATTAAAAACCAAAACCCAGAACACGATTACAGGAATCCCTTCAGCAGACGCGGGTATGCCCAATGCTTCCGTTGACTGGCGCGGATTGCGCCATATCCCTGGCAATTACACGCTACATCACCAGCAATTTCAGAGGATAGAGATGAAGGTAAGAAAGTGCATGACCATCGCCGCATGGAGCGGCTCATTGTTTTTCTGCTTAGCGAACGTTGCGCAGGCTGCCGAAGGGCCCTTCGGCGGAACGGCTGCCCCGGTCCCTGGAACGGTGCAGGCGGAAAACTACGACACAGGCGGCCAGGGGGTTGCCTATAACGTTGCGGCGGTCAACGGAACGGACAACAGCTACCGCTCCGACGGCGTGAACCTGGAAACGACCACAGCCACCGGCGGCGGCAACAACCTTGGCTGGGCCAAAGCCGGACAGTGGTTCCGCTACACGGTAAATGTGGCCAAGGCAGGAACCTATACGGTCACCTTCGCGGTGGCCTCGGCGGACGGCGCAACCGATGCCTTCCATCTTTCCAACGCAGCGGGAACCAACCTGACCGGCTCGGTAAATGTTCCGAACACCGGAGGCTGGCAGACATGGACGACAGTGAAGGCCAGCGTCACACTTTCGGCTGGCCAACAGGTGCTGACCCTCAACGAAGATAACCCCGAGTGGAATATCTATTCGGCGGTATTTGCGCTGGCAGCGTCAGGGGAAGGCCCTTATGGCGGAGTCGCCGCGGCGATCCCCGGCACTGTGCAGGCCGAGAACTACGACACCGGCGGCCAGGGGATTGCCTATAACGCCACCTCTACCAATGGAACGGCAAACAGCTACCGCACCGACGGAGTCGATCTGCAGGCAACCACCGATACCGGCGGGGGCGATGATCTGGGCTGGACAACCTCTGGCCAGTGGTTCAAGTACACCGTCAATGTGGCCACAGCCGGGACCTACACTGTCACCTTCCGCGTAGCCGCGGAAAGCGCGATCTCCGACGCATTCCATATCGCCAACTCATCGGGAACAAATCTCAGCGGCTCGGTCGCCGTCCCCGACACTGGCGGCTGGCAGACGTGGGCCAGCGTGACGGCCACTGTCACCCTGCCGGCAGGTCAGCAGACGCTGACCTTCGATCAGGATACGGCTGGTTGGAATCTCAACTGGTTCTCGTTTGCGTCTGCTTCTTCTTCTGGCGGCAACGGGCCCTTCGGCGGGACTCCCGCGGCCGTCCCTGGCACCGTACAGGCCGAGAACTACGACCTCGGCGGCCAGGGGGTTGGCTACGACATCTCTCCGAACAATGGAACAGATAGCAGCTATCGCTCCGACGGCGTCGATCTGGAAGCAACTACCGACGCTGGCGGCGGCGATGACCTGGGCTGGACAGCCGCTGGCCAGTGGTCCACGTACACCGTCAACGTAGCCACCGCTGGAACCTACACCGTCACCTTCCGCGTGGCATCGGAAAGCGCGATCTCCGATGCCTTCCACATCGCCAACTCGTCGGGAACCAACCTGAGCGGCTCGGTCACAGTTCCTGATACCGGCGGTTGGCAGACGTGGGCCGATGTGACAGCCACCGTCACACTGCCTGCGGGTACGCAGACGTTGACACTCGACCAGGATAATGCCGGCTGGAACATCAACTGGTTTTCGTTTACCTCAGGCAGCAGCACTAACTATACCCCGGCGGAGATATTGGCTGGCATCAATGCAAGAATGATCGCGGCGAACCAGGTGAATACCGAACCCCATATCAACACACAGACCGGCGCAATGGACGTGAATGTTTACCAGGTTGCTCCCGGAGTCTTCACCTACTCTTCCAGCATGGCCATCGACGACGACGGCAGCGATCCCGATCCCGACCCTGATCATCAAGATCAGACCACATGGCAGGATAGTTCCGGAGCGCAGCTCGGAGCACATCACGTTCCGTACTACGTTCTGGGTGATGACTGCTGGGATAATGAAAAGGCGCAGGGAGGTCATTTTGCCGTCTGCCCGCACTTCTACTACGCAAACTGGAACATTACCGGCCTGCAGTTTGCCTTGATCTTTTACAACGGGCAAGTGATCGGCGCTGTATTTGGCGATACCCAGGGAACAGACGTCACTTCAACCTCCGATAACGATTCCCGGCAACTCGGCGAGGCTTCGGTCGAGTCAGCCTTCCTGCTCGGAATTCCCGATAGCGGCACAACCGGCGGCGTAGATAGTGGTGTTACAGTCACCGTCTTCTCCGGTTCGCAATGGGTTCTGCAAGGCACCAACGAAGGCACTGGACCCGTGGGTTCCGCAACCGGCAATCTAAACGGCAACGCGCAGGCGCTGGTTCAAAAGGCCCTCAACACGCTAGGGGCTGATTTCGCGCAATAAGAACCTTGGCTATGTCGTATTGGGTATGGAAGAGCGGAAAGCATTCGTTGCTTTCCGCTCTTCCACGTTTTGGGAGATATTTCTGAAGGCACGCTCATCGGCTACGATCCTGTCGAAGGCAAACGCCGTTATTTCGTTATCCCCTCCGGCCTGGTCATCGTCCCCCCGTGACGCCTCGCTCTTCGCTAACCTTGTCGATCTCGACTTCTTGCAGCGTATTCGGATCGCCGGTTGAAGGCTTGCTGCAAAGCGGCGAACGGGCTTCGCCGTGGCTGGTTCGTGCTTTCCTGCACCTTCAATGGATGAAACTCGGCATTTAGCTCGTGAAGGCCAACTCGAATGCCCAGACTCAAATTCTTTATGCAGAACCGCTCCAAAGATCAGCTCCCGCAGATCAGTGTCCACCCGCATCAAGGATCACTTTACCGCGGAACTTGCTGTAGACGAAAACCACATAGGCGACTGCGAAAGCCATTCCTATCCCCCACCAGACCAAGCCCACGGCGAGCGTATGCGGACCGGAGATGGCGCGGCTTAGAGTAATATCGCGGTCAGCTCCGGAGGTGGCAGGCAGAAGGGTCGGGTAGAGTCCCCAGCAGGCGCCGGCCAGCATCAAAAATAGATACAGGCAGGAAGATAGAAATGCCTTGACCGGATGTGCATTGCGATTGAGAAACCAGATCGCGGCCAGAGACGCGACAACTCCGGCTGGAACAACGAATGTGACCGGGTACTGATAGTAATTGGCCACACTCGCCGGTCGCACCGCAATCGTGGCTGCCAAACTGGCCAGGGTAAGCAGCGAGAGCGCGAACCAGAGCGGCGTGACGATGCTGCGCGCACGTTGCGCGATGTCGCCTGAGGTCTTGACGGTAAGCCAAAGAGCGCCGTGCAACGTAAGCGCAGCGAGCGCAACCAGCCCGCCGATGACGGTGTACCAGTCGAGAATTCCGGGGTGCGGACCGGGCTGCCAGTTGGTCCAGAGCGGCAGGAAGAAATATCCATCGGCCTGGAGCGGCACGCCGCGCAGCACGTTGGCCAAGGCCGCGCCGAAGAAGATGGTCAGCAATGCACTGGAAAGGCCAAACAATCCGTCGAGCAGAGCGCGCCAAACACCCACTTCGATGTGGTTGCGCAGCTCAAGGCTGACGCCGCGCAAGATAAGCAGCCAGAGCACGATCATCAGAGGCAGATAGAAGCCGCTGAAGGCCGAGGCGTAGAGCAGTGGAAAGGCAAAATAGAGTGTGCCGCCGCCGGCAAGCAGCCAAACCTCATTGCCGTCCCACACCGGCCCGATGCTGGCGAGAATCGTGCGCCGGTCTGTCTCGGTGCGCGGCAGAAAGAGATGCAAGACTCCTACGCCGAGATCGAAGCCGTCCAGCACCACATAGCCGACGATCATTACCGCAACCAGCCAGAACCAAATGAGACCCATCATGAGAGTGCTCCTCCTAACTTCCCTTCAACGCCCAAAATGTAAGCGTCAGCCAGCGTGATTCGCTTGGGCCTCGATTGCCTGTGGTTCGGGACCTGTGCTGATCTCGCGATAGATGAGGACGGTGAACAGGAGGCCGAGTAGTGTGTAGAGGCCCATGAAACCGATCAGTGTGAAGAGGCCGTTGCTGGCGGAGACCGTGTTGGAATAGCCTTCGCTGGTGCGCATCAGGCCGTAGATGAGCCAGGGCTGGCGGCCCAGCTCGGCGGTCATCCAGCCGGCGGTGTTGGCGATGTAGGGCAGCGGAAAGCTGAGCAGGATGGGCCAGAGAATCCAGCGCGCGGTG
>CAZHKN010000332.1:0-4789 GCA_964532725.1 uncultured Occallatibacter sp. | reverse complement strand
CAACCTCGGCAAGCTGGCTCAACCTGGTCGAACGCTGGTTCGCTCTGCTGACTGAAAAACAACTCCGCCGAGGAGTCCATCGTTTCACCAAAGAGTTGGAAGCAGCCATCCGCACCTTCATCCAACACCACAACAAAGATCCAAAGCACTTCGTATGGCATAAGACCGCCGACCAAATCCTCGACTCCGTCGCACGATTTTCTACTCGAACTTTAGGGACAGGACACTAGTTGCCCTCCGGCGTGGCACCTTCGATGATCTGAATCTCTTCTTTCTCAAATTTCTTGTCGTCTTCGCTCTGACCGGCGAGCAGGAAGGAGTTGGTCTCGGCGGCTTTGCCGAAGCTTATAGCGGTAATGACATACGAGCAGCCGAGCCAGTGCGCCTCTTCGAGATCGGTCGGCGACCATTGGGCCGCGTGGTTGGGGTGGGAGTGGTAGAAGCCGGCGATTCCCAGCCCCTGCCGCCGCGCATCGCGCTCAATCCTCACCAGCTCCGCCGGATCGATCTGGTAACGGGTATTATCAACACCAGCAAGAACATTGGTGGCGCGCACGGCAGTCTCCACCACAGAGCCGCCCGGGGAGAAACGATCCAGCAGCGCGCCGCAGGCCTCTGCCGGATAGGCCTCTTCGCCATGGACGCGCATGGCGTCATAAACTGTGCGGGTAATCCGCAGAACGCTCATTCTTTCTCTCCCTTCTTCTGGACAATTATCGACCAGGTTTGCCGCCGTCGTGACCCATTCCGCCGTCGGGTCAGCGCCAACCCTGGAAACCGGCTACCGAAATGGGCAAAGTCCGGCTGATCTGAGCCGAAATCTCCCGCGAATGTTCCAACCTGAAAATTGCGGCCCCCTGCCGGATATGCGAGATTGGAGTTGGCGGGGATTTTGCCGATACGTGAAACACATCCTCGCAGATTGGACGGAAACTTGGCGCAAAAATCTCTTCCATTGAATTTCGATCAGACGTTGGATCTGCTCAGGACTCACGGCTTCGCCGTTGCGCAACGGAGCGCGACCGCAGGCGGGATTCTGGTCAGCAAGCACGGCGCCGCGGCGGTTTTGACTGCGGGTACGGAAGCGGCAGTTGCCGTCATTGAAGGCCCGGGAATCCTGAACGGTGGCGAGGTGGCGCATCTGCTGGATCGCGGCTATCAGAAATTTCTCAAGACCTCGAAGTTTGAGATTCCAGCCACGGCTGGCCAATTGCATTCCATTCACCAGTTCGGCGAGGAGTTGAAACAGTTGACCGGCTCAACCAGCCTCTTCAACCAGGCGCTGGGGACCACCAGCGATCTGTACCAATACGACCGGCTCAAAGGCCGCGAAGGCGCTCAACCCGCGCCCCATCGGCCCTGGGAACTGGTTGAAGGGCACTAAGCCGGCCAGGACTCCGCACGGAGAGGCAGATGCACTCCAAGGAACACGCCACCAACCCGGAAGCGATGCAGATGGAGCGGCGCAAGTTCATCCGCCACGCAGTGGACGAAGAAGCAGCGGTGCAACTGGTCACCAGCGGTGAGCGTATCGATTGCCGGGTTGTTGATATTGGGTTGACCGGCTGCCGGGTGCGTGCTGCACAGAGTTTTCACGCTTCGCCCAAAGCCCGGGCAGAGGTCAGCCTCAAGGTGCGCGGGGTTGCCTTCCGCTTCAGCGGCGAGATGCTCTGGAGCAAGGATCTTTTGGCTGGGATTCACCTGCAGGATCTGCCTGTGCGCCGCCGCACGGAGTTTGCCGAGCTACTTTGCGAGCTCCAGGCGGATAATGCCGCGAAGGCCGGCAGGCCAGCTTCGACCTCCAAACCCACCGTGGATCTTTCGCCAGCAAAACCATCTTCTGCCGCTATCGGGAGCCTGCCTTCCACCGGTTTTGCGCCTTCGCTTGCCGCCGCTAAACCCGCAGCAGTGCAGCCCGCTGGGATTCTTGCTCCGGTCGCGCGCTCGGGACCTCTTGGCCCTCCGGTTGCCGCGCCGCCGCTTGCGACAAAACCGCCGGCAGCTCAAAATTCAGACACTAAACCAGCCGAGGCCAACCCCACGGCTGCACCCGCCGGTCAGCCCACTGCACAATCACCCGCACAAACGGGAGGCCGGGATCGCCGCGCTCAGACTCGGCACGAAGTCGATACATCGGCCATTATTCTGCTGGTCAATATCGGCGCCAAGATCAAGGGAAGAATCATCGATTTGAGCCTGGGCGGTTGCCGCATCCGCACCGACGAGCGTTTTCCGGTGGGCATCTATACGCGTGTCGAAACAGACTTTTTCCTGGAAGGACTGCCCTTCCGGCTGGGCGGCGTGGTGCAGGCTATTCAGGGCAAGGATCTGGTTGGAATCCGCTTCCTCGATATGAGTGAACGCAAGAAAGACCAGTTGAAACAATTAATTGCAGAGATTGACGAGATGGAGGCAGCAAAGAAGCTTGCCGCGGCAGCCGCTGCTCCGGCTGTGAGCCAGGAGGCAACGAGTACCGACGGCGGTTCGATCTGAGCAGGTTGTTGCCGCTTTGCAATCGACTGCAAAGCTATCCGCGCCGCGCCCGCGCTCGCTGTAATTCCCGGTAAAGCTCGCTTTTGGATTGACCCAGCTCTCTCGCCAGCCGCTTCAAGGCTTCTTTTTCATCGATGCCCGCCTCCGACTGCAAACGGGCTACCCGGTCGGCAATTTTTTCTGTACTTTTTTGCCCTTCCGGCCCGGAAACAGCCACCAGCTTCCGAGCTTCCACCAGCAGCGTAAACTCGCCGCGAACGCGGTCGCGGCCGGCCAACTCGCGCCGCACCTCCGCTGCCGTCCCGCGCAGAAATTCCTCATGGATTTTAGTCAGCTCGCGGGCGGCTACTACGCGCAGGCCGGCCCCCCAAACTGCTTCCAGATCGGCCAATGTCTCCAGAATCCGGTGCGGTGCTTCGTAAAAGATCAATACGCGCGCGGGTTCACCGTCTTTGACTGCCGAAGCTTCCGCCGCGAGCGCCTCGAGCCGGGTGCGCCGCGCGCCGGCCTTCTCCGGCAGGAATCCGATAAAGTGAAATTCTCTCGCAGGCAGTCCGGAGGCGACCAGCGCACTGAGCGCGGCATTTGCTCCAGGAATAGGAATCACTGCAACACCAGCCGCAATGGCTTCCGCTGCTAGCCAGCCACCGGGGTCGCTGATTCCCGGCATTCCGGCGTCAGAAACCAGCGCCACGCGTCCGCCTGCCCGCAATGCGCCGAGCAGTTCTTCGGCCCGCTGCCGCTCGTTGTGCTGGTGACAGCTTACGGTCGGTGTGGCAATTTGAAAATGATTGAGCAGTTTTTGCGTTTGCCGGGTGTCTTCGCAGGCGATGCGATCCACGCGCTTGAGCACATCGAGAGCGCGCAACGTGATGTCGCCGAGATTGCCGATTGGAGTCGCAACCACGTAGAGTCCGGGCGCAAGCGGCGCATCCAGATCAGCGGCCATGCTACTCCCCGGCTTCCATGCGTTCCAGGCGGCGCTTCTCAGCCAGCAGAGACATCGAACTCATCAGATTCTGGACACTGACAATGCCCACCACGCGGCCGCTCTCGGTTACCGGAATCAGCGATAGCCCGCGCCCGCCGGTGATGCGGCGGATCGTCTTGCCCAGCGTATCTTCCGGCTGCGCCACCTGGAAGGCCTTGGACATGACGGACTGCACATAGCCGTTGCCATCGCTGCGCAAGGCGTCCACAATTCGCTGACGGGAGACAATGCCTACCAGTTGCGGGCCGCGCACCACGGGAAAGTCCTCTTGCAGCGAATGAACGCAGCGAGCAAGCGCATCGGCCAGGGTATCGGAGGGTGAGAGCGTGGAGAAATCGGTCAGCATCACCTCGCGCATGCAGACGGTGTCCACCACCGTCTGAAAGAAGACTCCCTGGTCCTCGACCTGCGCGCCGATCATTACGAAAAACCCGGCCATGAAGAGCCATGGATTGCCGAGCAGCATTCCGCCCAGCATGGCCGCCATCGCCAGCGCCTGACCGATAGTGGTTCCGATTCGTCCGGTAGCAGCAAATCCATGTTTGCGGGCAAAGCTGCCCCGCAAAAACCGTCCGCAGTCCAGAGGATATGCGGGAAAGAGGTGCAGAACTCCCAAGCCTGCCTGTAGCCAGACCATGCTGCGCAGCAGGTTGCCGGCGGAGATCCACGGCTGGGCAACCAGATTGATCTCACCGCTTGCGCCGAGCAGCGCGGCAGAGAGCATGAGCGCGGTAGCCAAGTTGGCCGCGGGCCCGGTGAGCGCCAGCGCGAATTGCCCGCTGCCCTGGTTTGAATTCTCCTGACTCTCCGGGTTCGCGTAAGCGTAGAGTCCGCCGATGGGCAAGATCAGAATCGCGCGCAGGTCAAGACCCAGCCACGCCGCTACCAGCAGCCGAGCTGTCTCGCGCACAACGACAGCGGCAGTGAGCGCGAAGAACAATCCCAGCCCGTTTCCGATGCCCGCACCGTTGGTGGTCATCATGCACACCACAATCAAGAGCAAAAAAAATGTGTGCAGGCGCAGATCGACGCCCATCCAACGGCCCAGCGGAATTGACCAGCCTCGCATATCTGGATTGTAACGGGTTCGAGCTAAACCAGGGTTCCCATGCCCTTTTGCGTTTTGCGCAAGATTCCCGCTTCTTGGCGGTCGCGTCAACTGGATGGGTGCGCTTTCGGGATACACCATCCCTGGTTTCGCGATGGCGCTCCGCTATTCTGGACTCTGTGCGTGTGATTGCCGGCTCATTCCGATCTCGAACCCTCGAAGCCCCGCCCGGCCTTGCTACCCGGCCCACCAGCGAC
>CAZHKN010000331.1:0-4795 GCA_964532725.1 uncultured Occallatibacter sp. | reverse complement strand
CCCCAGCTACCTGCAAACCACTTGTTCCACGGTTTTATTCTGCCTGTAAGCGCTGCAAGCCTTAGTTTCTCTCCACGAGGGATCCAGGTTTCCCCCACCTGGGTTCCTCGCCGTAGGGCCATTGGGTTTCGAGGGCAACTAAAATTTAGCGGTAATCAGACGGCCACATTCTCAACGATGTGGCCGTCTGCTATTCTGCTGCAACCATGTCGGCTCTCGGCCAGCTTCGCGCACTGACCCGCCCTCAGCGTCAGACCTTTCTGGCCGCCTTTCTCGGCTGGACCCTCGACTCACTCGATTTTTTCCTGCTCGTTTTCTGCGTGAAGGCCATTGGCGGGGAGTTTCACACTCTGCCGTCTGCGGTTTTGAGCGCGGTCTTTCTCACTCAGGCCTTCCGCCCAGTTGGCGCGTTGCTCTTTGGCCTGTTGGCAGACCGTTACGGACGCAAGCCTATCTTGATGATCAACATCCTCAGCTTTTCGCTGATTGAGTTGGGCTGCGCCTTTGCGCCCTCGCTTACCGTGCTGCTGGTGCTGCGTGCG
This sequence comes from uncultured Occallatibacter sp., assembly GCA_964532725.1. Taxonomy (GTDB): domain Bacteria; phylum Acidobacteriota; class Terriglobia; order Terriglobales; family Acidobacteriaceae; genus Telmatobacter. The sequence goes on along the minus strand of CAZHKN010000331.1, from coordinate 4,253 downwards.
CTCTTCGGCATCGCGATGGGCGGCGAGTGGGGCGTGGGCGCTGCGCTCGCCTTTGAGACGCTGCCCAAAGAGGGCCGCGGCGTCTTCAGCGGACTCTTACAGGAGGGCTACGCGGCAGGTTCGATTCTGGCCTCGGCGGCCTTCGCGCTCTTCTTTCATTGGATAGGCTGGCGGGGTCTCTTCATCCTCGGAGCATCTCCTGCGATCCTGGCTTTTTATATTCAGGCGCGGGTTGAAGAATCGCCGGTTTGGCTGGCTGGCGCCAAGACCAGAGCAGAAGCCAGGGAAGTGAGAGAGTCGGGTGCCCCTGGTCCCTCGCACTTGGGGACCAGGGATCGCCTCGCCAGCAAGCAGCCATCTCTTCTTGCCTTCCTCCCCACCTTCCTCTTTCTCATTCTTCTGATGACGGCCTTCATGAGCTTCTCGCACGGCACGCAGGACGTTTACCCGACCTTCCTCGAAACCGCAATCAAACTCTCGCCACAGACCGTCGGACTTATCGGCGTGCTTTACGGCTTCGGCTCCATCGCCGGAGGCTTCGCTTTTGGCGCACTCTCGGAGAAGTGGGGCCGCAAGCGGGCGATCATCACGGCTGCGCTGTTATCGATTCCGGTGATCCCTCTCTACGCCTATGGGCACTCGGCCGTTCTGCTAGGCTGCGGCGCGATCCTGATGCAGTTTATGGTGCAGGGAGCCTGGGGGGTGGTGCCTGCGTACCTAACCGAACTGACGCCCGCTCCTGTGCGCGCCACTGCGCCGGGATTGGCCTATCAGCTCGGCGGCCTGGTCACGTCATGGAATGGCAAGGCGCAGGCGCTGGCTGCCGAGCGCTGGGGTAGTTATCCCGCCGTACTGGCCGTGACGGTGATTGTCGTTGCGCTGGCATTGGCGGGTTTGGCTGCTCTGGGTCGAGAGGCCAAAGGCCAGGAGATGTCCCCGGTTTGAATCGCGGTGCAGTGCCAGTGAATCCAACGGACATGGCGCAGATCCTTCCCGCAATCTTCCTCGGCCACGGCAACCCAATGAATGCTCTTGAGACCAACGTCTACACGGAGCGGTGGACTCAAATTGGCCTCGCCCTGCCGCGGCCCAAAGCCATTCTTGCCATCTCCGCGCACTGGTTTGTACCGGGAACCGGCGTCACCATCAGCACTGCGCCGCGGACGATCCACGACTTCGGTGGCTTTCCGCCAGAGCTGTATCAGGTCCAGTATCCCGCTCCCGGCGATCCGGAGCTGGCTCGGCGTGTGCAATCGTTGCTGACGCCGCTCGATGTCGCGCTCGACGATGCCTGGGGCCTCGATCACGGCACGTGGTCCGTGCTTTGCCACGCCTACCCTCAGGCAGATATTCCCATCGTGCAGCTCAGCATCGACTCCTCGCGCCCTGCCGCATTCCATTTTGAAATTGGCAAGAAGCTTGCATCCCTGCGCCAAGAAGGCATCCTGATCGTCGGCAGCGGCAACCTGGTCCACAACCTGCGCAATTATGCCTGGGGCAGCGAGTCCGCCGATCCCTATGATTGGGCCGTCAAGTTTGAAACCGAGGCCAGGCAGAGAATTCTAGCGGCAGAGACGCAATCCCTCGTCGATTACACAGCCCTCGGTCCGGAGTCGCGGCTGGCCATCCCAACACCAGATCACTATCTGCCGCTGCTCTACGTTCTTGGCACACGGCAAGAGCGCGAGGTGGTCCAGTTCCCGGTGGAAGGTATGGAGGGCGGGTCGATCTCGATGCTTGCCGTGCAGATCGGATAGATTTCCCAGTAACAAGCTAGCGCAGGTCGCTCCCGATGAATTCTTCCGCGCTACAATGATCGCAATTGTTTTTCGGAGGACCGATGCGCAGAATTCTTCTCGCAGTGATCGTCGCACTCTTTGCCGCTGGGTATGCGGCGCCGCTTCTGGCGCAGGGCGCGCCGCCGCAGAGCGGGGCTGATCAGCCTTACTCCATCGAGTACTACTACAAATGCCAGTGGGGCCATCAGGCGGAGTTCCTGCAGCTCTTTCTCAAGAACCACTACCCTCTGCTCAAGAAAATTCAGACGACAGGGCGCATCCTCTCCGTCAAAATCGATGCGCCCGCTTATCACACCACTGAAGATGGCCGCTGGGATTATCGAGTGACGATTCGCTATAAAAATTCGACCGTTGCGACCACGACCAATCCCGATGAAGAGGCCTTCATCAAGGAGCTGTGGCCAGATCAGGAGACCTACAAGAAGGAAGAGCAGCGGCGCTTTGAGATCCTGCTCGGCCACTGGGATCTGCCAGTGACCGAGATTACGCCAGCGAAGTAGATTGCTACCAGGGCAGGGGCTTGCCCAGGTGGAAGTAGCCGCCGGTCGGGCCGTCTTCGGGCAGTGTGGCCAGCGCGGCGCTGGTCTTGCCGCCTTCGCTCAGCTCCATCGGCGCCTGCTCGCCGCCCATATCCGTCTTCACCCAGCCGGGGTGCGCGGAGTTGACCTTGATCTTTGTCTCCCGCAACTCCCACGCCAGATGCACCGTAAAGGCGTTGAGCGCCGTCTTCGACGCGTCATAGGCAAAAGACTTGGCAAAGTAGATCGGCGATTTGGGATCGCTATGCAGCGTGAGCGAGCCGAGAATGCTGGAGAGGTTGACGATGCGCCCAGCCTCGCTCTTCTTCAGCAGCGGCAACAGAGCCTCAGTCAGCGCGACTTGCGAAAAGAAATTGGTTTCAAATACCTTGTGCAGCAGATCCAACGGAACCTCGCCTGCCGAGTGATCCGGCCCGACCGGAGGAAATGTGCCTGCGGCGATGCCGGCGTTGTTGACCAGAATGTCCAGCCTTCCATACTTCGCGGCAAAGTAATCATGCGCGGCCTTGTGATGCTCGCTCCGCGTAATGTCGAACTCGATCACGTCGGCGTCAATGCCCGCGGCGCTGAGCTTGGCCGCAGCTTCTTCGCCTAGCTTTAAATCGCGCGAGCCGATGATGGTTTTGATTCCCAAAGCGCCAAGCTCCAGCGCGGTCTGAAAGCCAAGCCCGCGGTTCCCGCCGGTTATGAATGCAATCTTCTGAGACATCTAGAAATTCTCCTTGTAGTGAGTTTGATTCAGCCCGCGCTCTCAGTGATGCAGGGATTCTGCGTAGCAAGCTTTGCGTGAAAAGTACGATCTCTGCGTGAAAAGAACGGGCCTTGTGTGAAGAGTACGGGTTTTATAGGTTGCGGAAAATCTTTTCCGGGCGGTAGGCCGGGGATTTATCCCCGGCAAAAGCCGATGGAATCTGTGGTGGCTTTAGCCACTGAGGTATGCTGAACCATTGCTCAAAAAATGAATCGTTCCACAAAATGCATCAACGGGCGTACCCTGTAAATGGAGGGCGGAGTTATGCCAGCACTCGATTGGTCACAATGCGAAGCCGTTGAAAGCGTTCCCGGCAAGGTAAGCGGAGCCTGGGTCTTCAAGAATACGCGGATGCCGGTGCAGACAGTTTTTGTGAATCTACAGGCAGGGATGTCAATTCAAGAGATCACTGAGGTCTTCGACGTAAAAGCAGAAGAGGTAGAAGCGGTCGTGCGCTTTGTCGCGGAGAGCCTTGAGAAGGAACCCGCGTACGCCTGATGAAGATTCTCTTCGATAACGGCGCGCCAAACCCGATTGCGCGGAGCCTGATTGGGCACGAAGTCACATTCGCTCGGAAAATCGGTTGGGCTGAGCTGGAGAACGGAGAGCTGATTCAAAAAGCCGAAGACGCTGAGTATGAACTCCTGCTTAGTACAGACAAGAATATTTGCTACCAGCAAAATCTGACGGGAAGAAAGATTGCCTTGGTTGTTCTTGGCAACTCACAGTGGCCGATGGTTCGATTGCATCTCGATAAAGTTGTCGCTGCCGTTAATGAAGCAGTACCAGGAAGCTATGCTGAGGTCGAGATACCTTTTAAGTAATTATGGTTACCATGAGAACCTGACCCAGCGATCAGGCCGTCGCGCCAACAGCTCATATATGCTATCAAAATCGTCTGCTTGAAAATTCTCCGTCTGATGGCTGGGCCACATCGCACCGATGTCGCCGACAGATAATTCAAATACGCCGTTTACTGGAATGAGTACGCGTTTTTTTTCGCTTGCATCCTTGAGGGCGTTAAACTCCGCAGAGAAGTCTCGAAACGCAATCTGGCGGCTATTTCGCTGCCCTGACGTCCTCACATACTCGATGACTGCCGTCGCGACCTTGAGTGAAATGTGTGCCATTGAGCGCCCTCCTTCACCAGGATTATATTGCATA
>CAZHKN010000330.1:0-4802 GCA_964532725.1 uncultured Occallatibacter sp. | reverse complement strand
TGCCGATGAGCAGGATGATGCCGATCAGCGCGATGATGCTGAGGTCGGTTCCGGTGAGCATGAGCGCGAGAATTGCTCCGACGCCCGCGGGCGGAAGCGTGGAGAGAATCGTGAGGGGATGGATCAGGCTCTCGTAGAGAATCCCCAGCACAATGTAGACGGCGACCAAAGCAGCCAGAATTAGATACTTCTCGTTGGCAAGTGAATCCTGAAAGGCCTGCGCGGTTCCCTGGAAGGTAGCGTGAATTGCGCTGGGCATTCCCATTGCGGCCTGGGCTTTTTGCAGCGCAGTGACCGCATCGCCGAGCGCAACGTTAGGCGCAAGATTGAAGCTGAGCGTTACCGCAGGATACTGGCCTTGGTGGTTGACCGCGAGCGAGGTGCGGGCAGAATCGAATTTTGCAATCGCCGAGAGTGGAACCATTGAGCCGGTAGAGGACTTGATAAAGATGCCGTTGAGTGAGTCGGGGCTGAGCTGGTATTTGGGGTCTACTTCCATCACGACGAAGTATTGGTTCAGACCGGTATACATGGTGGAGACTTCGCGCTGTCCAAAGGCATCGTAGAGGACAGCGTCGATTGCGGTAGCAGTGATGCCCAGCCGGGAGGCGGTGTCGCGGTCAATGGTAAGATTGGCCGCCAGACCCTGATTCTGCTGATCCGTGGATGCATCGCGCAGCTCGGGCATGGTTCTCATTCGAGCCAGCAACTGCGGCGCCCAGTTATTCAGCTCATTGAGATTTTCATCCGATAACGTGTACTGGTATTGCGCGTCTGAGCCTCGCCCGCCAATCTGGATATCCTGCTGCGACTGCAGGAAAAGAGTTGCGCCGGGCACGCTGGTAAGTTTGCCGCGCAGGCGGTTGACCACCTGATCCGCGGTTACGCGGCCAGGACGCTTATCGAGCGGCTTGAGCGCAATGAACATGCGGCCTACGTTGGTGCCACCGCCGCCGGGCCCGTTGCCGCCTACAAAGGCGGTGACGGATTGAATCGCGGGATCATCGAGGACCATCTGCGCCAGTTGCTTCTGTTTGTCGCGCATCGCGGGAAAGCTGATGTCCTGCGCAGCGCGCGTGGAACCGCCGAGCCTGCCCGTATCCTGCTGTGGGAAAAAACCCTTGGGCACAAGAATAAATAAATAGACATTCAGTACAACCGTGCCAAAGACAACGCCGAGCATTAGCCACTGATGACGCAGAACCCAGCGCAGGCCCATTGCATATTCATCATGCAGCCACTGGAAGACGCCTTCGCTCCAGCGATAGATCCGCCCATGCTTGCTCTCATCGCGCGACTTGAGGAACTTTGCGCAGAGCATCGGCGTGGTGGTGAGCGAGACCAGCAGCGAGACGGCAATTGCCACGGAAAGCGTGACCGCGAATTCACGGAAGAGCTTGCCGACAATGCCGCCCATCAGCAGGATAGGAATGAAGACGGCGATCAGCGAAGTGCTCATCGACAGCACCGTAAAGCCGATCTCTTTGGAACCCTTCATTGCCGCGTCGAATGGCGTCATGCCCATCTCAAGGTAGCGGGTGATGTTCTCGATGACCACGATGGCGTCGTCTACAACAAAGCCGGTGGAGATGGTCAGCGCCATCAGCGAGAGGTTGTCCACCGAGTAGCCGAGCATATACATCACGCCAAAGGTGCCCACCAGCGAAAGCGGCACGGCGATGGACGGAATGATGGTGGCCCAGACTTCGCGCAGAAAGAGAAAGACGACCAGCACGACTAACACGACGCTGATGATGAGCGAGATTTCAACGTCGCGTACGCTGGAGCGGATAGTGGTGGTGCGGTCCACTGCGATGTCGATTTTGATGGTGGGCGGAATGGCGGCCTGCAAGCGCGGCAGCTCCCCGAGCACGCTATCGACGGAAGTAATGACATTTGCGCCGGGACTCTTGAAGATCACCAGAAGAATCGCGTCCTTGAGCGGGCCGCTTGGTCCCGAGATCGGATTGATGCCGCTGACACCGGCAGTATGAATGTCGGCGACGCCGTTGACAACGGTTCCCAGATCCGCGACGCGCACCGGCGCGCCTGTCTGCTGGTTGTAGCCGGCGATGATGGGAGCGTAGTCTGGCGCTTTGAATATCTGGTCGTTGTCGTTGATAAGCCAGCGATGGTCCGCGTCCTGAAATGCTCCCTTGGGCCGGTTAGCGTTGGCGTTGGCCAGCGCCGTGCGCACGGCCTCCAGGCCGACGCCATTGTTGCCGAGCTGCATCGGATTCAGCTCGACACGGACTGCGGGACTCGAACTGCCGCCGACAAATACATTGCCCACGCCCTGGATCTGCGAGATCTTCTGCGCCAGTATGGAGTCGGCCATATCGTAGATCTCGGCTTTGGGCACTACGTCCGAGGTCAGCGTGAGAATCAGGATCGGCGCATCGGCGGGGTTGGCCTTGCGATAGCTGGGGTTCTGCGGCAGATACGATGGCAACTGGCTGCGCGCGGCGTTAATCGAGGCCTGCACGTCGCGCGCGGCTGCATTGATGTCGCGATTGATATCGAATTGCAGTGTGACGGAGGCCGAGCCAAGCGAACTCGACGAGGTCATCTGGTTGACGCCGGCGATGCGCCCGAATTGGCGCTCAAGCGGTGTGGCCACGGCAGAGGCCATTGTCTCCGGGCTTGCTCCGGGAAGGCCAGCGCTGGCACTGATCACCGGGAAATCCACATCTGGTAGCGATGCCACCGGAAGAACCGAATACGCGACGGAGCCGGCCAGCAGCAGAGCCAGGCTCAACAGCGTTGTTGCGACCGGTCGCCGAATAAAGGGCGCGGAGAGATGCATTATGTCCGTCTCCTTAATCGGCGGTGGCCGGTTGAACTTCGGTGCTGGCAGATGTACTGCTTGAGCGCAGCCGCTGGGCCAGCTTGTCGAAGTAGAGATAGATGACCGGCGTGGTGTAGAGCGTGAGAATCTGCGAGAGCAGCAGGCCGCCGACAATGGTAATGCCCAGCGGCTTGCGCAGCTCCGCGCCTACGCCGCCGCCCAGCGCCAGCGGCAACCCGCCCAGCAGGGCAGCCATCGTGGTCATCATGATCGGCCGGAAGCGCAAGAGGCAAGCCTGGAAGATGGCTTCTTCGGCCGATTTGCCTTGATTGCGTTCGGCGTCGAGCGCGAAGTCGATCATCATGATGGCATTCTTCTTCACAATGCCGATCAGCAGAATGATGCCGATCAATGCGATCACGCTGAACTCGGTGCGGGTAATCATCAATGCGAGAATTGCGCCGACGCCCGCCGAGGGCAGCGTGGAGATGATGGTGATGGGATGGATGTAACTCTCGTAGAGCACGCCCAGCACAATATACACAGTGACCAATGCCGCGAGAATCAGCAGCGGCTCACTGGAAAGCGATGTTTGAAAGGCCGCCGCAGTGCCCTGAAAGCTGCCATTGATTGCCGCCGGCATGTTGATTCTGTTCTCGACATTATGGACGGCCGTGACGGCGTCGCCGAGGGCCTTGCCGGGCGCGAGATTGAAGCTGATGACCGTGGATGGAAACTGGCCCTGGTGTCCGATGGCCAGTTGTGCCTTCGATTGCGCCCAGTGGGCCACCATGCTGAGCGGAACCTGCGTTCCGTTGCCGGATTTGACGAAGAGATTGTTCAGTGTGGTGGGATCTGTCTGGAAATTCGTCCCCACTTCCATCACCACATGGTACTGGTTGAGTTGGGTAAAAATTGTCGAGACCTGGCGCTGGCCGAAGGCGTCGTAGAGGGTGTTGTCGATGTCGGCCATTGCAATGCCCAGGCGGGCAGCGGTGTCGCGATCAATCACCAGCTGGGAACCCAGTCCCTTGTCCTGCAGGTCGCTGGCCACGTCGGTCACAACCTTTTCCTTGCTCAGCTCTTCGACCATCTGGCGCGTGACTGTGGCCAGTTCTGCCTGGTCGGGGTCTTCGAGAGAATACTGGAATTCCGTGCGGCTGACGCGGTCTTCCACAGTGAGGTCTTGAAGCGGCTGCAGGAAGAGCTGGATTCCGGCGGAGTCTTCAACGCCCTGCAACTGCGTCTGCAAGCGGCGAATGATGTCGGAGGCGGAGTCCTTGCGCACCTCGAGCGGCTTGAGGTTGATCTGGATGCGCCCGGAGTTCAGCGTGGTGTTGGTGCCATCGACGCCGATGAACGACGAGATATTGTCGACAGCGGGGTCGTTCAGCAGCACGTCCACAAGTTTTTGCTGACGCTCGGCCATGCTGGTAAAGCTCACCGTCTGCGGCGCTTCGCTGATGCCCAGAATCACGCCCGTATCCTGCACCGGGAAAAAGCCCTTGGGCACCACCACATACAGAAGCAAAGTGGCAACCAACGTCGAGATGGTCACCAGAAGCGTGATAAACCGATAGCGCAGCACCACCTGCAGCGTCCGACCATACCACGCGATGATCGAGTTGAACACATGCTCAGACCAATAGTAGAAGCGCGTCTGCCGGGCGGTCTTCTTGTCCTGCAAAATCCGCGAGCACATCATCGGCGTCAGCGTCAGCGACACAAACGCCGAGACGAGAATCGTCACTGCCAGCGTCACCGCGAACTCGCGGAACAGCTTGCCCACCACGTCGCTCATGAACAGCAGCGGAATCAGCACCGCGATCAGCGACACCGTCAGCGACATGATCGTAAACCCGATCTGCTCGCTACCCTTGAGCGCCGCTCTCATCGGGCTGTCGCCTTCTTCAATGAATCGGGAAATATTCTCGATCATCACGATCGCGTCGTCGACCACAAACCCGGTCGAAATGGTCAGCGCCATCAGCGTCAGGTTATTCAGGCTGTAGCC
>CAZHKN010000329.1:0-4815 GCA_964532725.1 uncultured Occallatibacter sp. | reverse complement strand
CGTTACCTCCGATCCCCGCGCTGGCTGGGCGGCTGTTGTTTATCAAGACTATCTCGCCAACAACCGTCTCTGGTACTGCCCTGCTGCCACTTCATCACCGCTGCTTGCCAATGCCAGCGAAGTAATGCGCACGGCACTGCGCGTACTTGAACGGGAAGATCAGGAGTACGAGCAGAAAATGGCTCTGCTGCGGGCGGCAATTGCTGAGGGAGACGCCAGCGGAGATGCCGAAGATGGGGTCTTTGAGCGGCTCTATGGCTACATCGACGAGCTAGCCGCGGCTGGCCCATCTGCAAGCAAAGAGGATGAGGTTGCCCGCCTACAGCGTCTCTAAGCCGGCGCAGGCTGATCTTGTCGCAATCGTCCGGTTCACCGTGGAGCGGTGGGGCGCCAGGCAGGCGGTGCGTTATACGCAGGAACTTGAGAAGGGATTTCAGGCACTGGCGGAGAATCCGCACATCGGCCGCAGCGCTGACTCGGTCAGCCCAGGACTGCGCCGGCACGAGTTACAAAAGCATGTAATCTTTTATCGAATGAAGCCCCGCGGCATACGCATTGTTCGCGTTCTGCATCAGCAAATGATCCCTGCGAAGAGACACTTTGAGCCGTGAGCGTCAACGATCCGGGCTGGGATGGTAGGGGACGGCTGATTGGGGTTCGTGCTTACACCCCCTTGCCGCAGGAGACAAGTACACGTCAAGGATGGGGCATCCGTCAGTGGTGAAATGATTTAGATTGTCGAGAACTTAAGATCGGCTACTCGCCGGAAAGATACCAAGACTCAGCATTTCTCGACCCCGATGACTTCTCCGGCTGCGTTCGTGACCAAGTGGCCTTTGGTTTGGTCAAGTATCACGATGACGTTCCCAAACGGATCGCGAACGACGGCGCAGCGGCCAATCTGGATATCAAAGGGGCCGGTGATGGTCTCGCCGCCAGCTTCGTTGAAGCGTATAAGCGCCTCATCAACATTGGCCACCAAAAGGTCCACTTCAGGACCAAGATTAGTGTGCAGGACAAGCTCTGCCTCCGTTTCAGGCATCCCCAGCCCCGCTGCTTCCGGCGTCCGCCAAAGAACAGGGTGACCGAGAGCTTCGGAATAGAACCTCAAGGCTACGTCCAGATCTTCGACCTTGAGCATCAGGCAATCGATCTTAGCGAATAGTGGATCGTTCATGTTGGTAGACGAAATTATTCAGATCCTCAGCGGACGCACAACACGGGCGAGTGACCGGTCTGATCTCAGAATATCGCAACTGATGAGCCCGGGGACGGCTGGTTGGGGTTCGTGCTTTCACCCCCCTTGCCGCAAGAGACAAGCACGCGTCAAGGGGGCATCCGCAGTGGTGATGCGATCAAGATTGTCAAAGGGTGTGGGTGGTTCCCTCCCCTGTTGAAGAAATTTCATCTGTGAACTATAGTTAACAAGTGATCGAAGTCCGCCAGACCGATATTTTCCGGAACTGGCTGCGCAAGCTGCGCGATGAGAATGCAAGAGCTCGCATCCAGATACGCATCCGCCGGCTGTCACTGGGAAATTTTGGAGACGTAAAGCCGGTGGGCGAGGGAGTCAGCGAGCTGCGCATTGACTATGGACCGGGATATCGCGTCTACCTTCTCCAACAACGCGACGTGCTGGTTCTGCTGCTTGCCGGCGGAACGAAGAAGTCACAGAGAGCAGACATTGAAAAAGCAAAGCAACTTGCCAAGGAGGCCGCAAATGACGCTTAAAACCACCCTTTGGGATCCCTCGGAATATCTGGACAGCCCCGCGTCCATTGCCGCATACCTTGAAGCCGCCTTTGAGGACGGCGACCCAGCGCTGATTGCAGCCGCGCTTGGAGATATTGCCCGTGCAATGGGGATGACGCAACTGGCCTCGCAGGCCGGTGTCACCCGCGAGGCTCTTTATAAAGCGCTCTCGCCTACCGGCGATCCAAGGCTTTCAACATTTCTCGGCGTCATCAAGGCCCTGGGAATCAAACTCACGCCGCATGCTGCTTGATTTCTTGCGTCGAAGATGCTGCCATCCTGAGCGCACTGAAGAACCAGTGTTTCCACAAAGCTGTCATCCTGAGCGCAGCGAAGGACCTGCGTTTGCTTTTCTACATTTTAAAACTGTTTGCATCTCATCCCCGCTCAGTGTAGAGTTCCCCCGTGCATACGGGATATTATTTCGCTTACATTGTCGCCAGCCGCAGCCACACGCTTTATATTGGCATGACGGGCAACCTTCACAAGCGCGTCTACGAGCATAAGAACAAGCTGCACCCCGGATTTTCTGCAACCTATAACTGCAATCGGCTGGTTTGGTTTGAGCGCTTCTCCGATCCACGTAACGCCATCGCTCGGGAGAAGTATTTGAAAGGCTGGCTGCGAGCAAAGAAGATCGCGCTGATTGAGAAGACAAACCCAACCTGGGCTGACTTGAGCGAGGGATGGTATATGCTGGAACAGTTGCCGAAGAAACCGTGCGGATGATCTCTTCTTACGCTTTGCTATCAGTGTGGAAGAGTGAAAAATCTGTGTTAGCACCATGCTGTCATCCTGAGCGCAGCGAAGGATCCGCGTCTCCCCACAAATAGCTGTCATCCTGAGCGTAGCGAAGGACCCGCGGTTCGCACCATGCTGTCATCCTGAGCGTAGCGAAGGACCTGTGTTTATCCGTCGCTCATTTCTACGACGAATATTTGAAGCCGTACGCTATCGAAATACAAAAGCAAACGCAGGTCCTTCGCTTCGCTCACGATGACAGCGTTGTGGGTGGGGTAGAGTTCTGCTGATTGAGGTTCGTGCTTTCACCCCCTTGCCGCAAGAGACATGTACGCGTCAAGGAGGGTGTGCCGTCTGCCGGGGGATCTGGGGCATCCGACAGCTTACTGATTTCTGCCCTTCTTGGCCAGCGCCACGCCGAGGTTACGGCGGACTTCAGAATTGTTAGGCTGCAATGCCAGCGCCCTCTGTAATTGATCGATTGCGCCGTCATAATCTCCAATTTGAAGGAGGGAGAGACCGAGAGCGCCGTGCGCTTTAGAGTCGTCAGGTTTCAGCAGAGCTAGCGCCTTCTTGTCCTCAGCGATTGCGCCTGCATGATTGCCATTTTTCTCGAATGCTGCTCCTAGGTTGCTGTGGATAACGGAATTGTCAGGCGTCAGTGCCAACGCCATCTGATACTCAGCGATTGCGCCGTTAAAATCCCCCATATCAAAGAGGACGAGGCCGAGATTGTTGTGCGCGTTTGGGTACTCAGGTTTCAGTGCCAGCGCCTTCCTGCACTCAGTGATTGCGCCTTCATGGTCTCCCTTTTTGTCCAATGACCAAGCGAGGCTATCGTGTGCCTCCGCGCAGTCGGGACTCAGTTCCAGCGCCCTCCTGTATTCAGCGATGGCTCCATCTAGGTCTCCTTTCTTATCTAGCAGCAGACCGAGATTGAAATGAATCATAGCGTAGCCGGGCTGCAGGACTAGCGCCTTCCGGTACTCGACGATTGCGCTGTCATAACCACCCGTATCACCCTTATCACCCTTTTCCTGAAATATGTTTCCAAGGTTGCTGTGAGCCATCGCGTCGTCGGGAGATATGGACAACGCTTTCCTGAACTCTATGATCGCGCCGTCTAGTTCGCCTCTTTCTTGCAGGTCGATACCGAGATTCTGGTGGGGGTCCGCGAAGTCTGGCTTCAGGGCAAGCGCCTTGTTAAATTCGATGGTCGCCCCTTCGTGGTCGCCTTTGAGAAGTAGCGCGGTACCCAGGTTATTGTGGGCCTCCGCGTAGTCTGGCTTCAGGGCCAATACCCTCTGATACTCGACTATTGCACTGTTGAAATCACCTTTTTCGATCAGTGCAAGGCCGAGATTGTAGAGCGCGTCGACGTAATCGGGCCTCAGAGACAATGCCCCCTGATACTCGGCCATAGCACGAATATTGTCATTTTTATCGCCCATGGTAAGGCCGAGGTTATTATGCGCGTATGCATAATCAGTCTTCAGGGACAGCGCCCTCTGATACTCCACTATGGCACCGTCGTAGTTGCCGATGTTGCGTAGAGCATTTGCGCGATTGTAGTAGTCAACAGCCTTATCAAGTCGAGGAGAAATTCCATTCTCGTAAGACCAAATCGCGGTTGCTGCAAGCAGGATGATCGTAACCAAAGCCAAGACGGCAACCAACCTTCGTCGGAGCCGTGCACTCGCCTCTTTCAATCTTGCCTGCGCTTGCCAATGCCTCAGCAATTGGAGAGGAACCTGACTGCGCGCGCTCAGATCGGTCAAGTTACCGGAGTCGGCGAGATCTTGAAGCGAATTCACATTCGCGTGCTCAAGCTGGGCCGCAAACTCGGGACTGACGCCGAACTCCTGTGAAAGCCTCATGATTCGGCCTCCTTCGCCACCGCATCGAGTCCGTCGCGGAGCCGCTTAAATGAGCACCAACGCACAACGCCATGGAGGGCCTTGTATTTATTATCACAATCCTTGTTCAAATCTAGATCGGGCCGGAAGGTATCTATTGCCTTTAGCGCCTTCTCGTATTCTTTGGTTTGCAATCGCCCTATGGTCATCTCCTCTTCCAGGGCGCGTTTGGCCGCCCGCGTGATAATTCCCCAATCATGCTTGTGGCATACCGCGAGGAACTCCTCCTGCATTCGCTTTAGAATTCGATCTCGGATTGCTTCTTCAATCACGTGCAGGAGCGTGTTAAAGCTTGATTCACCTGCGAGGTCGCGCACGGGGCTAGCTCCTGCCTTGTGAGGCTTATTTCTAAACGGGATCGCTGGGATGGCCAGTGTTAGCGCAGGGCCAGAGAGGAACGCAACCC
>CAZHKN010000328.1:0-4848 GCA_964532725.1 uncultured Occallatibacter sp. | reverse complement strand
GAGCACCTGCTTCGGGAGCAGGGGGTCGGAGGTTCGAATCCTCTCTCCCCGACCAATAAAATCAATCGCTTCATTAGAAACTAATCAAAACCACTTCGATTCGGCGGGGCGTTCTGATGCGGGAAGGCCCTTTTTCAGTGAGCCTCCATTGCAAATGCGGACGCGGTGGCTGCTGTGGATAACCCGATAGCCCCGGCTGCACGGATGCGCCGGTCTATCGCAAAGAAGCACCGGAGCAGAGAAGCGCCGGCTTGCTGCAATGACGTTGATCCCAAAAACGAATCGCAGTCCGGGACGGTATTCCGCGGAATTTCAACTCGGTTTAAACGGGGGCTCCGATCATTCTCTGATCGGACAACGCAAAATTTTGTTGAAAATTAGCTGAACTTCGCACAGAATGAAGGATCACTTCGTTCCTGGCGCCCCTCCCCGTAAGCGCCAATTCCGGCTATCACTCGCGGCGAGCTGCTTTTTGAGCACCACGCAACCGCACATTGGCAGGAATTGGGACGTTGCAGATAGATTTTCATCCACTGCAATTCACGTAAGCAGTCCGCATCTTGATTGATTGATTGAGCGGACGCCGGATAGTTAACCAATTTGGAAGACATGAATTCTGGAGGAGTAGCCGTGAAGCGTTCCCTACCTGCATGTATGCTATTTTGCATTCTATCCACAGCCACCGTCGGGTTCTGCCAGACGGCAACCACCTCGCTCCGCGGCGCGGTCAAAGACCCCAGCGGCGCACTGGTTCCGGGGGCCAAAGTTGCCCTTACGGACAAGGGAAACGGCAGAACGCTGGCCGCGACGACGAATAGTTCAGGCCTGTATGCCTTTGCGCAGATTCCGCCTGCCAAGTATTTCATCGTGGTCTCCGCCAACGGCTTTGGAAACCAGACCAGGATCGCCGAGCTGCTGGTAAACCAGCCGGCGACGGTTGATTTTACGCTCACCGTACAAACCGACACAGTTACCGTGGACGTGAGCGCCACGGCGCAGACCCTCAATACCTCGGACGCGACGTTAGGCGATTCGGTGGGCAATACGACGATCCAGGCGCTGCCCATGGAAGGCCGCGACCCGATTGCGTTGCTGACCCTGCAACCGGGCGTGCTCTACTTGGGCAATCCGGCGGAAAACGATACCAATGACAGCCGCAGCGGCTCGGTGAGCGGCGGGCGCTCCGATCAGGGCAATATCTCCCTGGATGGCATGGACGACAACGACCAGGAGATGGGCACGGCCTTTAGCGGCGTACTGCGCTCCACGCTGGATTCCACCGAAGAGTTCCGCGTGACCACATCGAACGGCAATGCCAGCTCCGGCCGCAGCTCCGGGGCGCAGGTCTCTCTGATCACCAAGAGCGGCACCAATGCGTTTCATGGCGCAACCTACGAGTACTACCGCCCCACCAACACTGTCGCCAATCAATGGTTCAACAAATATCAGGAGAGCTATCTCGGCCAGCCTAACGTGCCGCAGAAATATGTGATGAATACCTTCGGCGCCGCAGCCGGCGGCCCCCTCAAGAAAGACAGGCTGTTCTTCTTCGCCAACTTTGAGGGACAGCGGCAGGCGATCAATGAGGTCGTGACACGGACCCTGCCCACTCAGCAGTTCTACAACGGGGAACTTGGCTATCAGGATGGCAATGGCGCCACCCAGTGGCTGACGGCTTCGCAAGTGACGGCATTGGATGTCGCGCCCAATCCAAACTCGGGTGTCGGTTGCACGCCGTCTATCGGCTGCGGCCCCAGCGCCGCGGTGATTGGCTACTTTGGAACTCTGGCAGCCGCTGGAATTTATGGCACAGCACCGACGGCGGGCGACACCGTCAACAATGCCGGATACATTTTTTCCGCGCCCGCACCCAAGACGCTCAATACCAGCATCGCCAAGCTGGATTACAACCTGAGCGCCAACCAGCATCTCTTCTTCCGCGGCAACCTGCAAAAGGACACTGGCAATCTGTCGACCAATCCCGATGCATCCCCAGGCCTAACCGTTGCCAAGACTGCGGGGGTAGAGAACCTGCCCGGCCAGCCCCCGGACTCAGTGTCCGAGGACAACACCAAAGGCCTGGCTGCCGGGCATACCTGGACACCAACCGCCAACATCGTCAACGATCTGCGCTATGCGTTTATCCGGCAAGGGTATTCGACGCGCGGAATCGGTTCCGGCACCGGCGATTGGGTGGAATTCCGCTTTCTCGACCAGCCGACGGCCCATGGTCTCACCACGTTGGTCAATGTGCCGGTGCAGAACATAACGGACAACCTGAGCTGGACCAAAGGCAGACATTCGTTGAGCTTCGGCGGCAATTGGCGCGGTATCCAGAATAATCGCGGCACCGACGCCAACTCTTACTCCAGCGCCAACACCAACCCGTTCTGGGTGAGCGACGGCCCAAACGCACCGGCCGATCTGGGAAGCGGTTTCTCCAACTCCTATGAGATCGCCTACGACACGCTAGTCGGCCTGGTGCCACAAACCAACCAACAGTACAACTACTCTGTCACCAGCCCAACCAGCGGCACTCTTTTCACCGACGGCGCATTCATCAACCGCCACTTCAAAGCCAACGAATTCGAGTACTACCTGCAAGACGCCTGGCGCATCAAGCCGAACCTGACCCTCACCTTCGGCATGCGGCATTCCCTGCTCCAAGCGCCCTATGAGAGCAAAGGACAACAGATTGCCCCTACCGTCGATACCCATCTCTGGTACGAGGAGCGCGGCTGGGCAGCGGCCCAGGGAGACGTATCCGAGCCGCTTTTGAGTTTTACGCCCAGCGGCAAGGCCAATCACCGCCCCGGTTACTGGGCCAAGCAGAAAGCGAACATTGCTCCCCGGCTGGCGATCGTCTTCGCTCCCAATGCGCGCACCAGCATCCGCGCCGGAGCTGGCATGTACTTTGACCACTTCGGCCAGGGCATTGTGAACACCTTCGACCAGAATGGCTCCTTCGGCCTCTCCAGCTCGGTTATCAGCCCCGCGGGCGCATATAGTGTGCAGGACTCACCCCGCTTTACCAACGCTCATGCCGTCCCGCCGCTGGCGGGTTGCCCAAATCCGCCATCCACCATCACATATCCCTTCACCCCTTCTACGCAGCCGGGCTGCGACTTTGCCATCACCTGGGGAATCGACAGTCATCTCAAGACTCCTTACGCATATGCCTTCGACTTCTCGATACAGCACGAATTTCCCGGCGGATTTGTCTTCGAGCAGAATTACGTGGGCCGGCTGGGCCGCCACCTGCTCCAGCAACTGGATCTGGCTGAGCCTGTGAATCTGGTGGACACGAAAGGCGGCGGAGATTACTTCCATGCCGCCGCGCAGCTCTCCCATATCGCAGATCTCCACAAAGGCTGCAACCCCTACTCCGGCAACGGTTGCACTGTGCCCAACGTTCCAACGATTCCATACTTCGAGGATCTCTTCCCCCAGATGAAGGGCTACGATACCCCAGGCGAGAGCGCCACGCAGGCCATTTACAACAACGAATGGGCGCCCTACCGTTACGATTACGGAGAAACGACCGCGCTCGCCGATCTGGACTTCTATTGCTATTACGGCTGCCCGAATGGAACCCAGTTCTGGCAGAGCCAGTTCTCTTCGCTCTATGCCTGGTCTTCCATCGGAACAAGCTCGTACAACGCGCTGCAGTTCACGCTGCGCCATCCGGCCAGCCATGGATTCACCACCGACGTCAATTACACCTTTTCCAAGTCCATCGATATGGGATCGGGTTCTGAACACTCCAGCGAGTTTTCCAATGACGCCTTCGGAGGTTCGGCGGGTTCTACAATTCAGAATTCATGGAATCCGAAGCTGAACAAGGCCGTTTCCGACTTCGACACCCGCAGCCTGGTTACCGTTGACGCGGTCTACCAGATTCCGGTGGGCAGGGGCAAACCGGTTCTGGGCGGCATCAACCGGCTGACCGATGCACTGATCGGCAATTGGCAGATCTCCGGCCTCAGCCGCTGGGCCAGCGCCTTACCCTTCTCCGTCAGCGAGCCCGGCTGGTCCACAAACTGGCAGGTTGAGGGCGCCGGTGTGGTTACCTCTCCGGTTCAGTTGAAGAGACACCTGGTCAACAATGTTCCGCAGGTATTTGCCGGCGATACGGCGAGCACCATCAACAATGGCGTCTATGCTGGATCTCCCGTTCGGCTGCCCTATCCGGGCGAAGCGGGCCAGCGCAATGCCTTCCGCGGCGACGGATATTTGGATATCGACTCCGCGCTTGCAAAGACCTGGGATTTGCATGAGCAGGTGAAGCTCAAGTTTGCCGGAGAGGTCTACAACGTCGCCAACAGCGTCCGCTTCGACGACAGCCCACTCAACCTCAGCAGCGGCCTGACCAGCGGCTCATTCGGTGTCTACAGTGGAGTATTGTCTACCTACCGCCGCATGCAGTTCGGGCTACGGGTCGATTTCTAGAGAATTTTCGATTCACTTGTCGATGATTGAAATGTTCGAGGCGGCTTTTTTACCCCAGCGACAAAGGCCCGTCGCTGGGGCGCCCGGGCGGAAAAAGCCACCTCGTATCTCGGTTTCAGTAGCTGAACTGAAGATTCTGCAAGATCTCCGTAAATTGACTGCTCTTCGGTTAGATTCTTACCAGTCATAGGCGACCTCAACTCGTCCGCGCTTTGGGCGGCGAGACAAGGATTGGCAGGATCACGGAAACGGCCATGATTCCGGCGATGATGTGCAGGCCGCTGCCATAGGAGCCGCTGCTCTGGCGCAGATGGGCGATCAACAGCGGGCCGAAGGCGCTGGCACAGCCCCATGCGGTCAGCATCAGTCCATAGATGGGGCCGACGTTCTTTGAGCCGA
>CAZHKN010000327.1:0-4855 GCA_964532725.1 uncultured Occallatibacter sp. | reverse complement strand
GGCGAAAACGCCGTCCTCCGCGTCCTCGACAAGGAGTCGATGAGCGAGAAGTTCAAGCACCTTACGCTCGATGTCGTCGGCTTCGCGGAAGATGATCTGCGCCGTTTCCGCCGCTACATTCGCGAGCCTTACGGCATGGTGCTGGTCACCGGCCCCACCGGCTCCGGCAAAACCACCACCCTCTACGCCGCGCTCAACGAGATCAAGAGCGACGAAGACAAGATCATCACCATCGAAGACCCGGTCGAGTACCAGATTCGCGGCATCACGCAGATTCCCGTGAACGAGAAGAAGGGACTCACCTTCGCCCGCGGACTGCGCTCCATTCTCCGCCATGATCCGGACAAGATTCTGGTCGGCGAAATCCGCGACCAGGAGACCGCGCAGATCGCCATCAACTCCGCGCTCACCGGCCACCTGGTCTTCACTACCGTCCACGCCAACAATGTGGTCGACGTGTTGGGGCGCTTCCTGAACATGGGCGTCGAGGCCTACAACTTTGTCTCCGCGCTCAACTGCATTTTGGCGCAACGCCTGGTCCGCACCATCTGTGAGCACTGTGTGGACCACGTCAAGTATGACGACGATTTTCTGCTGATCTGCGGACTCCATCCGGAAGACTGGCGCGGCTTTGACTTCCGCGAGGGCCGCGGCTGCATCGAGTGCGGCGGCACCGGCTATCGTGGCCGTACCGCAATCCACGAATTGCTCGACTTGACCGATCCCATCCGCGAGCTGATTCTGGACAAGAAGCCCTCCTCCGAGGTACGCAAGCTGGCCCAGAAAGAGGGCATGAGCTTCCTGCGCGAGTCGGCGATTGATCGCGTCCGAAGAGGCTTTACCACACTCAAGGAAATCAACAAGGTAACATTCATCGAGGCTGCCCGCTAGTGAACTCGCTGCTCAGTAAAGCCAAACTCGGCACTCAGCCTGGCGCTCGGCCGCCGGCGGCCATTGAGGTCGCGCCCGAGGGAGTACTGGCTGCCGCTCGGCCCGCGCCCGGCCAGCCTCCGGTCTATGCTTACGAGCCGCTGGCTACAGGTGCGCTCGTGCCCAGAATTGACGAGGCCAATCTCCTCAATCCAGACGCTGTCGCCACAGCCATTCGCTCGGCGCTCAATCAGATCTCTCCACGCACCCGCGCCGTTACCCTCATCGTTCCCGACCCTGTTGTCCGCGTCTTCGTTCTGGATTTCGATTCCCTGCCCGGCCGCGTCGAAGAAGCCAATTCTGTCCTCCGCTTCCGCCTGCGCAAGATGGTGCCGTTTGACGTCGAACACGCTGGACTCAGCTATCAGGTTCTCGTTGAAAACAAATCCGAGTGCCGTGTGCTCACCGCCGTGATTCCCGGCCCGATTCTCGCTGAATATGAAGCCGCCGTTCGCTCCGCCGGCTATGAACCCGGCGCTGTGCTGCCATCGAGCCTTGCGGCGCTTGCGGCGCTCGAATCGCTTGATGCAGTGCTTACTGCGAACCTCAGTTCCGTCTCCATCACCACATCCATCACCAGCGGCCAGGATCTGCTTCTTTACCGCACTCTCGATCTCCCCGCCGATCCCGATCTGCGTCTGCAGGAAGTCCAGCGCGGCATCGCTGTCGCCGCGGCATATTTTGAAGACAAGCTCCTCGTCCGTCCGCAAAAGCTCCACTATGCCGGAACCGGCCAGCCGCGCGAGTTCGCGGAATGGCTCGACGACCCTGAACTCACTGTCGTCGAGCTGACCGCGCGTCCAACCATTGGTGCAACCACGCCGCTCGGAGAAGCCAGCCTTGCCGGGGTTGTCGGCGCATTGGCAGGGGTGAGTTAAATGCAGATCAAACTCAATCTCGCCACGCGCCCCTTTGCCGATCTCGGTCCGGCTATCAAGCGGCTGCGCATCGGCATGGGCGTACTTGCGTTGCTGGCCATCGGATTCGGCGTCGGCCTCCATCTCTTGCATCGCAAGGCGGAGGACGCACGCGAGAATGAGCGCAAGGTCGAGATGCGCATTCAGGCTGTCAATCGGGAGCACCAGGCGTATCTCAATCTGATGCAAAAGCCTGAGAATGCCGATGTGCTGGCCCAGGCAACTTCGCTCAATCAGCTCTTTGAGACCAAGGCCTTCAGTTGGACCCTGGCCATGGAAGATCTCGAGACCGTTCTTCCGGGCGGCGTTCAGGTCACCACGCTTGAACCTATCCCCGACTCCAAGACCGGCGTCATCACCCTGCATCTGCATGTCATTGGTCCACGCGACCACGCAGTTGAACTGGTGCAGAATCTCGAACACTCCCACCGTTTCCTGCTTCCGCGCATCGTCGGAGAAAACGCCGAGTCCAGCGGCAACGGCAACAATCAGCAGTTGGAGCCGATCAGCGCCTCCAGCCGCGTCAACTTCGAAGTCTGGGCTAACTATAACCCGGCTACTGAAGCCGAGCGCAAGATAAGCAGAGCCAAGCCAAAGCAGGTTGCGAATGCAGCCGAGGCAGCTATTCCATCGGCGACGCCGATGCCTGCCAACAAGCTGCTTCCTCATCCGGTCCAGTCACCGCCGTTGCCTTTTTCACGGCCAGTTCCGCCTGCGGTTGCCAATCCAATGCCGATGGGTAATAACAGTAATCTCCGCCGTGTCTATACTCCGGCCCCTGATCAACCAGGGCTAAGAAACAGGCCCATGCCCAACCAAGGAGGCACGCCTCAATGATCTCTACTCGCCTGCCCTCCTCTTCAGCTGCCTGGCGCGAACGCCTGCGCTCCCCGCTCACCTGGCACGTGGCTGGCTTTGTTGTGCTGTTGTTCGTGGTCATCGGTCTGGGCATCCGCTTCGGCCTCGATTGGGCAGCCATCAGCGGCAGTTCCAATGACGCTTTGCTCTCCCGGCAGATCCAGTTCAAGGCTCTCGACTTCGAGACCGCTCCCCTGCGTGGCATCGACAAGCGCGTGGAGGATTCCCGCGCCCAGATCAAGGAGTTTTACTCCAAGCGCATTCCGCCCAACTACTCGCAAATCGCCATGCGCATCGGCGATCTCGCCGTCAAAGCGCCGGTGCGCCTCACCCGCGTCGGTTATACCCAGGGCAAACCCGGCTCCGACCTCACCGAAATCTCCATGGACGCCGGCGTCACCGGCGATTACCCTGCCCTGATGCGCTTTATCAACGGCGTCGAACGCGACAAGACCTTTTTCGTGATCCGCCACATGACCCTCACCGGCCAGCAGGGCGGCCAGGTCAGCCTGCGCCTCACCGTCTCCACCTGGTTGCGCCCCGGCGATGTGCCCGCTGATATGCCGCAGACTCTGGAGCCGGGCGCGGCAGAGCCAGCCGGACAATCAGGACAAGGCTCAAAGGAGGGTGAATAAGATGGCCCTCAAACTGGATCCGGCAAATAAGAACCAAGTCATTCTCGTGGGCGTATTCGTCGCTCTCCTCTTCGGCGCCGTCCTCTACGTGGTTTACGACAACTTCTTCAGCTCGCCCACGCCGCGCCCGCAGCCGGTTGCCCAAAAAGCCGCAACCGCCAAGCCAACTCACTCAACGGCATCAGCCGAAGCCCCAGAAGCAAAAAAAATCAACGGACCCAACATCGACCCCGCGCTGCACCTTGCCGAGTTGGCGATGAGCGAAGATGTCGAGTACGCCGGCACCGGCCGCAATATCTTCTCCGCCGATTCCGCGCCGATGCGCCCCATCGAAACCCTACTTACATCCGCCCGGCCCAACGGTCCAGCGATCAATCTCCCTCCACAGCCTCCGCCGAAGCCGCAACCACCGGCCATCAATCTCAAGTACTTCGGCTACACCCAGGACCATAACAAGATCATTGAGGCATATTTTGTCCGCGGCGACGATGTTTTCATCGCCAAACCCGGCGAAATCATCGACCATCAATACAAGATCGGCAAAATTCAACCGGCCAACGCCGAAGTCACCGACCTCAACTACAACAACACGCAGAGCCTGCCCTTCATTCCCAATTAGCAGTCCCTGCATCTGTACTCGACACAAGCACCAAATGCTGTCATCCTGAGCGAAGCGAAGGATCTGCGGTACAAAAAGCGAAGCGAAGGATCTGTGGTACACCAATATGGTCAAGAGCAATCAAGCCCGGCGTAGAAACCCCTCGGAAGAGGGCTACATGCTGGTTGCGGTCATCTTCATGCTCACCATCTTCCTGCTCACCATGACCATCGCCGCTCCTCAGATCAAAAAAGAGATTCAACGCGACCGCGACATTGAGACCATGCATCGCGGCAAGCAATATATCCGCGCCATTCGCCTCTACTACCGCAAATTCAATGCCTATCCGCCCAGTATTGACGCTCTCGTCAAAACCAACGAGATTCGCTTTCTGCGCAAAAAGTATGTTGACCCCACCACCGGCAAGGCGGAGTGGAAGCCGATCGCGTTTGGACAGAACAAGTGTCCCGTCGTCTACGGATTTTTCGGGCAGCCGATCGGTGGCGCTTCCATCGCCGGTACAGGTCCTAACGGCGGCAACGGGGTCAACGGCGCAAGTTCTCTCATCCCCGGCAGCAACGGAACCAACAATCAGTTCGGGACAAACACCACCGCCCCGTCCAATTCCGCCAACGGCAATAATGGCACTGACCCGAACAACCCTCAGAACGGCGGCGCCAACGGTACAAGCCCCGGCTCAAACATGGGTTCAAACAGCGGCTTCGGCGGCCAGACCTTTGGCGGCGCGGGCATCATCGGCTTCTCCCCCGCCAGCCCCAAGCAATCCATTTACGTTTATAAAAAGAAGAACCACTATAACGAGTGGGAGTTTACCTACGACCCCATGATGGAGCGGATGCAACTGCTGGGCGGCAGCAGCACCGCACCGAGTGGCAGCACTCCGGCCAGCGGCATCT
>CAZHKN010000326.1:0-4892 GCA_964532725.1 uncultured Occallatibacter sp. | reverse complement strand
TGCGTGGGCCGACCTCTTTGTGAAAGCCGGCGCGCGCTACGTTGTTCCCGTCGCGGAACACCATGATGGATTTGCGATGTGGGACTCGGATCTGACGCCATGGTGTGCAGGCAAGATGGGACCCAAGCGGGATCTGATTGGTGAGCTTGCTTCAGCAGTCCGCGAGCGCAATCTGATCTTTGGGCTGTCAAACCATCGTATGGAGCATCACGACTTTGCTTATCCGGCCACAGGTGTCCCCAACGACCAGTTCGACCCGCGTTACGCGGGCTTCTACGGCCCTCCCGTTCCCGGCGAGATGAATGAGGGAAACGCCTCCAGTGCATTTCAAGAAGATTGGCTGGCCAGAGTGCAGGAACAGATTGATAAATACCAGCCGCAGATGATCTATTTCGACAATGGCGTAAACCCGCGCAGCTATGACAATGTGAAGCTCCGCGCCGCGGCTTACTACTACAACCGTGCGGCGCAGTGGCGAAAGCAGGCTACGCTTGCGACCAAGGATGTAGCCTATCTCTTCGGGAGCGTACAGGATTTCGAGAAGCAACAGCGCGCCCCAAAGTGGATCTACCCAGCGGCCGGATGGCAGATCGACGACGCAATCGGCAGCACATGGGGATACACCGAAGGCATGACCGTGCGGAGCGCGGAAAGCGTGATTCGCGAACTGATAGAGGCTGCCAGCACCGGAGGCAATCTGCTCCTGAACATTTCTCCAAAAGGGGATGGATCCATTCCGGAGGAGCAGCAGAGGCCGCTGCTGGAGATAGGGGACTGGCTGCGCGTTCATGGCGAAGGAATCTATGGCGCGCGTGCATGGCTGCGTTTCGGTGAGGGACCGATGCTGCCCATCGAAGCCCCTGGAGACTGGAAGGGTGGTTCAACCGATCAGCCAGGACCGAAGATCGCTCGGCAGGCGACACCTGCTCCCAGCGAGGCAGATTTTCGCTTCACGGCAGGCCCAAATGCACTGTACGTCTTTGGCTACAAGCGCCCGTTGCAGCAGGCGCGCGTGACATCGCTCGCAAATGGGAAGGCGAAAGTCGAGCGGGTAACATTGTTGGGTCAGGACGCGCCGCTTGCATTCGTACAGACTCGCGAAGCACTAGAAGTCATGCTGCCCAAGGAAGCAAGCGCCTCGCAGATGCGCTTGCCGTATTGTCTGCGCATTCAAGGATCGGTTCCGCTTGGAGCGATGGATCCGAGTTGAATTTGCGCCCGGGTTGAGTATCTTTTCTCTACTCTTCATCAACGTCCTTGTGGCTTCCCTATATCCGCGAAGTCGGAGGCTGCGCCACCACCGATTTTTCCTTGGCCTTGCGCATCAAGGGCCGGCGATAGCCGTGGTCTTTCAACCTGAGTGGATGCAACCCTGATACAGTGGCCCCGTTGCCGGGTACCCCAACCTCGCCACGATGAAACTGCGTCGAGGTTGGGGTACTCACGTTCGTTTGCGTATCTATCTTCCGATCGGTCACGCCCTGCCGCCGTGCTTATTTGCGTCCAAGTAACGGTGTCACATGATCGTTGCTTGTCATGCCAGTACTCCGCAGAGTATTGCTGGCGCTCACCGGTTGAGTGGGACTGGCGCCTACCGGTTGAGTAGGTTTAGTGCCCCCTTGAGTCGTACCAGACCCCTCCTCATCCGCCGCGACGAAGCCGGTAAAGCCGGTGACCTGCACATCGAAGACGCAGTCGGCGTTCATCGTCGGGTCAGTAACTGCCTTGCAATCCTCTATCGCGGCAGTTGCGCTGATGGGGGTAACCGGCGTCTCATTTGACACATTGCAGGGCCCCTGCAGTTGCGGCCAACTCAGATTGGTGAATGTAGCCGTTGACTGGCCCGGCCCGTAGTCGAACAAGGTGCTTGCGTTGGTCACTCGCCAGGCATTGCCGAAGGTGTTGTAAAGAGTGTTGTACACCGCGGGCGCCGTGCCCGGCATTGGTCCTACCGATGCGCCGCCAGGCAGTGCCGGCAACCAGCTTCCAGCTGCAATCGGAGCCACAAGTCCGGCCGGGAAAGCCCCTGTGGATCCGGCGCTATCCTCAACTCCAACGTTGTT
The DNA here is from genome assembly GCA_964532725.1 of uncultured Occallatibacter sp. Taxonomy (GTDB): domain Bacteria; phylum Acidobacteriota; class Terriglobia; order Terriglobales; family Acidobacteriaceae; genus Telmatobacter. The sequence goes on along the minus strand of CAZHKN010000326.1, from coordinate 2,829 downwards.
GATATTGACATCGAGATACCACAAACTCTCCGCGGGCCACCACGCGGGGGTTACCAGCAAGCTTCTGCCGTCGGAGAAATCCACTTCTATGCCACCCGGAGCGGAGGTATTGATCACGTCGGCTCCGGCTCCAAAACTGATTCCAGTCGCGGGAAGCGTGGTCAGAGCGCCGTCAATGCGAAGCGAGAGACCTCCCGGATCGGGGCTGCCATCCAGGTTGGGCTCATACGTCACGCGGTGTTTGCCCACTCGAGCGGCGACGGCGGTATTGATGGCCACGCAACTGGCCAGCCCGTCATAGCTGTCGAGAATCGGGAACGATGAGGTTGCAACGGGCGTTTGGCGTGTCTGAACCTCCATTCCGTCGGAATCCTCCAAAGAGACAAATTCTCCGGCGCCCTGGAAGTTATAGCGTGTTGAATTGGCAGTGACCAGGTGTACGTCGCCCCAAAGCTGGGTGGCTCCGCACATTGCTGTGTGGCCGGAGGAGTTGGTCTCCATAAACTCAATTGCCGGCGTGGCGCCTCCATAGGGGCAGCATACCGCGGGCTGGCTGTTGAGTAGATTGGCCAGGGTGAGATTGTTCGTCTCTGCGGTGAAGCTTTGATTGACGCACACAGGAGCATTTGTAGTTCCGTCGTCGATGGTCGTCTTGACATCGATTGTTGTCGGCGCGCTGAACGAAGTCTCAGTCGCGCAGCAGTCGCCGAAGACATTGAACTCGGCGGTATTCCAGGTGCCCAAGCTTATGTCAAGTATGCCGTCCGACCCTGAAGCGCTATAAAGCGTGGCGGTACTCGGCGCGTATACCGTCGCGGTATCGGTGATGCTGTTGGCGGAGGCTGTCAGTGTCATGGCGGCTAAATCCGCTACTGTCTGGGCGGGGACGGCTATAGCGGGGCCGTTAAACCAGCAATCGGGAAAATAGGAAATCCACGGTCCTGCCGGACACGGAGATCCGTAGTTGAGCAACCAGTACTCGATGAAAACACAGGCGCCGCTGCACTGAGTCTGGGAGTACAGGAACTGCTGCCAGCCCAGGCACCCCGAGATTGCGCCGCACACTGGGGTGGAGAAGAAATTCGAGTTGAGTTGGAGCATGAAAACGTTCGACATAGGCGGTGGCGTCCCAAGCACGTCTCCCGACACGCTCGCCGCGCCATTGACGCTCATGAACGACCCCTCTGCCGAGAAGAGCGAGTGAGTGGTCACCGCCGTGAAGTCGCCGTAGACGTCGCCCACGGTATTGGAAACCTCTCCCATTGCGGGGAACCCTTCCAGCACCGCCGGTGGGTTCGGATACGGTGATGCGGGCGCGCAGGCATCCTCGCGCCACTCTGTCTCTGGGTACGAGGCATGGAAACATCCCTTGTCGGGTAAAGGATGCCGTGCCATGGATTTGCGCCAGGTCTCGCGCTGTGCCGCATCCGTAGGCAGTTTCTGTGAGGAATCCTGCGCCAGCAGTATTGGAGAGATTGAACAACTCAACAGGAGCCCGGCCAGCAGGCTTCCAACGGCGTTGAGGCGAAGAGACGCAAAGCGTCCCAGTGTAGTCGTGGGGATTTTCATGGACTACCTCCGTTAGATAATGCCGGTAGCAGTAGTAGTCCCATTGATCTTGCGACTGAATGTGCAGGGGTACCGATCAAAAAGCAGGCGTGGGGGGGGAGGAAGTAAGTGGGGCCTTTATTCTGTGCTCTCATTCGGCGCGTAAACGCCTGCGGCCCAAATCCTCAAGCATCCTAGCACAATAAACTCTGCAGGAGCATTTTTTTTACTCTGTCTTTGCAAGAATAAATTTGGTGGTTAGTCCTTGCATCTGATGGTGCATGGTCATGGCGATTCCATCGAGCGCCTGCGCGATCTCGTTTACGATGCGGCGTGGTGGCTCGAACATCTCGGGATCTTCTGCTCTCTGAAGCTCTTCGGAACCGTAAAGCCAGAAGAGTTTCCGCCAATTACAGCGGTTCTCCAATTGCCATACATCGAAGCCACCACTGCTGAATGGCTTTTCCCATTAAGAAAAACTCATCCTGCCCGGTGCCCCATCCATTCACAGTCTCATCGTGAATGGGTGGGAAACCACGAACCCCGACACGCCGTGCCGAAGGCCGCTGGCGCATCGCAGAGGTTGGATGCAGACAATTACCCTCGCCGGGCGCAAACTACCCAATAGGGCGTTCCTGTTTATTGTTCAGCGTCCACTGTCCACTGTCCACTATCCTCTGTGCAGCGGCAAATTGACCCAAAATCCGCCCATTCAGCGGCAATTTCAGTCGAAAAAACAGGTCATTTTGATGAAAAAACTCCGCGCCGGCGCCCAGTTTTCTCGTCAAAGGGATCGGCGTAAATGATTCTACTTAAATTACTTATCTAAACGGCAGGCCGCCGAAAACATGAACGGCAAAAAAATCCCGGGCTGTGAAACTGTGAGATCCAGCAACCAACATGAATTCAATAAGTTAACCCGGATAAAATCCACAGAAACACAGTTCCTGCGCAACTGTGCGCCACCGGACACCTACATAACCGACTAAAAATCAATCAGTTACAGAAAGACCCAAAATCGTCCACAGTTTCTGTGAAGCCGCGCGAATGTGGCGTCCAGAAATCCCCTCATTCGGATCGGTCTCATGAAACGCCGTAGTGTTCTCGATACCCTCCAAGCCAGTGCCCTGAAGCTGCACCGCCACCGATTCTCCTTGGCCTTGCACACCAAAGAAGCGAGGCAGCAACCGTGGCCTTTCAACCTGAGTTGGTGCTAACCTGAAACTGTGGCCCCGTAGCTCAGGTGGATAGAGCGACGGTTTCCTAAACCGCAGGTCGGAA
>CAZHKN010000325.1:0-4912 GCA_964532725.1 uncultured Occallatibacter sp. | reverse complement strand
TCGGCGCGTTGAAGAGCGGATGATAGAGCGCCGGCAATCCATTCAGCGCCAGCATCCCAAAGGCCGCAGACAAGCCTGCAAACAGGATCGTCCACTCGTAGGCGGGCACAATGAATGCCGGCCAGGAGTAGGTCGGGCGTCCGGCAATATTCAATGGATAGGCCAGCGTCGAGACCCAGGTTTCGAGCGAGAACATCGCCGTCAATCCCATCAGCGCCCCGACCAGAGTAATCAGCGGGACTTTGTTTCTGTGGAAGCCGATGGCCTCCGCCGCCTCTTCTACCGGATAAGGCGTATAGCAGTCCATACGCCGCCAGCCATCGTGGCGCGCCTGCTGCGCGGCCCGCACCAGATCGCTCGGCGTATCAAATTCGGCCAGCAGGCCGTAAGTTCCCTCGCGTGGGGGCATGTTAGTCTCCGGCCTCCGCTACCTTCTTCGGCGTAATCTTTGCACTCGGCAACATCATCTTGATCTCGGACATCGGAATCATGGGCAGGAAGCGCACAAACAGCAGGAAGAGCGCCGTGAACAGCCCCAGCGTGCCTACATAGGTCATGTAATCCCACTTGGTCGCGCGGTACGTTCCCCAGGACGAGGGCAAAAAGTCGCGGTAGAGGCTGGTCACAACGATAACGAAGCGCTCAAACCACATACCGATATTCACCACAATCGAGATGAAGAACATGAAGCTGATGTTGGTGCGCAACTTGCGCGACCACAGCGTGGTCAGCGGAATCGCCAGATTGCAGGTGATCAGCACCCAGTACGACCAGCCCATCGGCCCGAACATGCGGTTCCACATCATGAAGGCTTCCCAGTGCGAGGCCGAGTACCAGGCCATGAAGACTTCCATTCCGTATCCGTAGGCCACAATGAAGCCCGTCGCCAGCATCACCTTGCCCATATTGTCGATATGGCGATCGGTGACCAGCCCTTCCAGGTGATAGAACTTGCGCAGCGGAATGGCCAGCGTCAGCACCATCGCAAAGCCCGAATAGATTGCGCCGGCCACAAAGTACGGCGGGAAGATCGTCGTATGCCATCCCGGCAATACCGCGACCGCGAAATCAAAGCTGATGACCGTATGGACAGAGAGGACAAGGGGCGTCGCCAGACCAGCCAGCAGCAGCGATGCTGTTTCATAACGCATCCAGTGCCGCACCGAGCCGCGCCATCCGAGCGAAACCAGCCCGTAGCCGAACTGCGCCAGCTTGGTCTGCGCCCTATCGCGCATCGTGCCGAAATCCGGAATCATGCCGATGTACCAGAAGACCACCGAGATTGTTGCGTAGGTCGAGACCGCAAAGACGTCCCACAGCAGCGGGGAGCGGAACTGCGGCCAGACGTTCATCGTGTTCGGATACGGCAAGAGCCAAAAGCCCAGCCACGGGCGGCCAATGTGGATCAGCGGAAACAACCCCGCGCAAACCACGGCAAAGATGGTCATTGCCTCGGCAAATCTGTTGATCGAGTTGCGCCAGCCCTGCTTGAACAAGAGCAAAATCGCCGAGATCAGCGTGCCGGCGTGGCCGATGCCGATCCACCAGACGAAGTTGATGATCGCGAATCCCCAGGCGACCGGCTGCGTGACTGCCCAGATGCCAGTGCCTTTGAGGAAGAGCCAGGTCACGGCCACCAGCAGCAGCGTCGCCACCGCGCCACCCACGCTGAAGATCGCAAACCAGCCCAGCGGCGTATCCGGCGTCAGCACGATGCCGGCGATCTTCTGGGTGACCGAGAGAAACGTCTGCCCGGGGGCAAGGACTCTGAACTCTCCGGTCGCCGGGTCGATCTCTTGAAGGCGCTTCGCCTCGTCAGTTTTCAGGTCGTTCTCTGCCATCCTGGCCTCTCAACCCTTGGCCGGCATGTGTTCCGCCGGCGCGTCTTGCAATTCAGAATTCGGATTCAACACCGCCGCTACATACTTGGTGCGCGGACGGGTATTCAGATCGGCCAGCACCTGGTAGCTGCGCTCATCGCTTTGCAGCTTGGCAACCTTGCTGCTCTTGTCGTTCAGGTTGCCAAACGAGATCGCCGAAGCCGGGCAGGCCTGCTGGCAGGCCGTCACCACTTCGCCATCGCGAATCGCGCGGTTTTTCTTGTCTGCCTCGATGCGGGCAGCGGTAATCCGCTGCAAACAGTAGCTGCACTTTTCCATCACGCCGCGTGAGCGGACCGAAACATCGGGATTGCGCAGCAGCTTGAGGCTCTCCGTCTCGAAATCCGAGTAGAGCAGGAAGTTGTACCGCCGCACCTTGTACGGGCAGTTGTTCGAGCAATAGCGGGTGCCCACGCAGCGGTTGTAGACCATGGTATTCAGGCCTTCCGGCGTGTGCACGGTAGCGCCCACCGGGCAAACCTGCTCGCAGGGAGCGTTCTCGCAGTGCTGGCAGGCCATCGGCTGGAAGTGGGCACGCGGCGCAGCCAGATCGCCCTCGAAATAGGTGTCGATGCGCAGCCACTGCATATTGCGGCCAATCCGCACCTGCTCCTTGCCGACGACGGCGATGTTGTTCTCTGCATAACAGCTCACGATGCAGGCGTTGCAGCCGACGCAACTGTTCATGTCGATCGACATGCCCCAGGCATTTTCCTTGTAATCCCAGTTCGGAAAGAGCGTCTCGTCGCGGTTGGTCTTCTCGCGGCCCTCGCCCTCGAAGGCGAAGTTCGGATTCTTCTTATACTCGTCCAGTGTCGCGTAGCGGATGATGCCGCGCTCGCCAATCGCCTCATCGGCTTCGAGCGAGTTATTGCCGTTGCCCTGCTGCCCAAAGCGCTCGCCGCGATGATCCTGGTAGTGGCTCTTGGTAATCGCCACGCCCCACTTGCCATCCAGCTTCTTCAGCGTTCCGGTCGTATAGAACGGCGCATCCGAGGTGCGAATCAGGTACGCATTAAAGCCCGCGCCGCCGGCAACCCGGCCCGTCTGCCGCCCATAACCCAGGTACACCGTGACTGAATTGTCGGGATGCCCAGGGACCACGATCACCGGCGCATTCACCTTGCGGCCCTGCACTGAAAGCTCGACAATATCGTCTTCTTCGAGACCGAGGCGGGTGAGAGTCGCGCCGGAGACCAATGCGGCATTGTCCCAGCTCAGGTTGGTCACCGGCTTGGGCAACTCCTGCAACCAGCCGACGTTCGCCCAACGGCCGTCATAGATATTTGGGTCGGGGCGGAAGATGATTTCGATAGAGTCTTTTGATGAGGGCGCGGGTACCTTACCAAGAGCAATCTTGAAGGCAGAAGGAGCCAAATTGACAGGTGCACAGGTCTCATACTCAAGCCAACCCTGATGCAGGGTCTTGCGCCAGGCCTGCTCGAAGTCGCGGCAGTGCTCCAGACTGGGCTTCCATGTTTCGCGCACTGCCTCATACGCGCTCAGCGAAGGCTCATCCAAGAGAGTTTGGAAAATGTCATGCGCCGTCTTGCCGCCATAGAGCGGATCAATCATCGGCTGAATGATGGAAGCAGTTCCGTAATATGAACGCGCATCTGACCATGATTCCAAAAAGTGCGCGGCAGGAATATGCCAGTCAGCAATTGAACCGGTCTCATCCAGATGCGAACCGAGATGCGCCACCAACTTCGCTTTGTTCAGAGCAGAGGCAAACTCAAGATCCGCAGGAGCGGAATAGATTGGATTGACATTCAGAATGACCAGCCAATCCACCTTGCCCGCATTCAAATCCGCAACTAGAGATTTAATATCCGCATACTGGCTTGATGGCAACGGAAGCGCTGCGTCCGGGATGTTCAAGACTGTCTTGCCCAAGTTCTCCAGAGCATTATTGATCGCCAAAGCCAGAGCCGCGACCGAAGCATCTTGATACAGCCCCGGGATCACCACGCTCTTGCCCGCATGAGCCTTCAAATCCTTTACCAGCGCGGCAAGAAACTTCTTCTGTTCGTCAGTCCAAGCATAAGCCGGGGCAGGGTTGTCGGTTGGACCCACCTCCGCATAAATCGCCGCCGCTAACGCCGGAATCTCGCTGGCACGCAGGCCGAGGCGGTGTTCCGCCTTCATGCCGGTAGTCGTCGGTGTCGATTCAATCGAATACAGGCGATTCAGCTTTGAAGGATCTTTACGCCGCTCGGCATACTCGCGAACCAGCTTATGAAAACCCGGATAACTTGCGCCGGAGAGGAAGTCCGCATCGAGCGAAACAATCACATCGGCTTGCGAGAGGTCATACTGAACGCTAAGCCCATTCTCCAGCGAGGTCCCAGCGACCGCAGGATCATACTGAACGAGAGCCGCCTTCGGGTAAGCCTTCTGAACTTCGCTCCACTGCCTAGCCAAGGTCGGCGAGGTAATCGTCGAACTCAGGAAGTAGATTCCCGTTCCGTCCTTCGACGCAGCAGCCTTCAGCCGCAGCTCCTGCGCAAACTCCGCCCACTCGCGGCGCTCGCCGCGATAGGTGGCGAACTGCGACCGGTCGGGGTCATAGAGATCGAGCAGCGTTCCCTGCGTGAACGGGTCCGAAGAGCCGAGATTGTAGGGATGCTCGGGGTTGCCGTCGATCTTGATGGGGCGGAACTGGTCGCTCTTGACGAGCAATGGCACCGCGCCGGTGACAAACGGGTGCGCGGTGGCAAAGTACATCGGCTTGCCCAGAATCAGGTCTTCCGGCGCCTTGACGTAGGGATAGATCGGCTCATCAGGCTGCTTGGTGCAACCGGCGAGCCCAGCGAGAGCCATCGACGCGCCCATCAACTTCATGAAGCCGCGCCGCGAGACCGGATCGACCCACTCCTGCGCGGCAGATGGAAATTCCTTCTCGACCGCCGCCTGAAACTCTGCCGTGCCGGCCAGCTCGTCCACCGAGCGCCAGTATCTCTTCCCCTTGACGGACTTCAGATCCTCGCGCACCTGGGCGAGAGTCATGGTCGGAGTTGCCGCCGCATTGC
>CAZHKN010000324.1:0-4922 GCA_964532725.1 uncultured Occallatibacter sp. | reverse complement strand
GAGCAGGAGAAGCGCCGCCGCGAGGAAGCAATCGCCCAGGCAACCGGCTTGCGCGTACTGACCGCAATTGCCGAGGCCGTGCCGGTTCGATTGATGAAGCGCGATTTGCTTTTCATCGTTGAGCGTTTGACGGCGACGATTGAAGAGCGCCGTCTCGCTGTCCTGCTCCGTCAGCATGGCATCAACAAAACGCAAGCAACAACTGCCGACGCACCGGCCAAACTGTTTGCAGCTTTCCTTCGCAAGTCAGATGAAGGCACACTCGGACGCGTCTTGGTTGAACTGTCCATCTTGCAAACGCTGCATTCGCAGAGCGATTCCAGCAAGGCTCTACGCGAGGCCGCGGAGTTCTACAAAGTGGACGTGGCTGCGATCACCGCCAAGGTGAAACAGGAATTCGCCGCCAAGGACAAAGCCAAAGCCACAAAGCCGGCCACGGAAAAGCCCGCAAGAAAGGCTACTAAGAACACGAAAGCCGCGTAATTCCAATCAGCATCCCGGCGGAGCCACCCCAACGGCTCCGCCATTTTCTTACGCGTTCTTGCTCGTCTGCCCGCCCTGCATACGTTATCGTGCGTATTGTTGCACCGCGTCGAACGCCGCACCACGAAGACCGAGACGTACGCAAGCACGCCGTTTCCGCACTGTTCAGTTTGCCAGTGGGAAACGAGGCCGACATAGGCGGTAATGCCCGCTAAATTGGTCCGGGCGTTGATGCTAGTGAGGGGCGACACAAAACACGATGTATTCGCTTGCCAATCCCTTGCGATACACTAACCTCGGGTTGGCTGGAGAAAAGATATGCCACAACAAGAAACATTTCTCAGCGAAAGAATAAACGACAAAACAGTTCAAGTCTTGAAGACATATGACCGGTCGTTTGCCCGCGAGGTCTTTAATGGTGTCGGCGACGAAGCTCTAAGGAGCCTTGCAATGGCATTGGAGATCAGTGCCAAGTATGAACCGGCAGACGTTCCTGATCAAGAGGGGCCAGAGTATCAGGATTTCCTGTGGGAAGAGCTCTGCGACGCCGCACTGGAAGATGTGCGCCAGAGTCCGCAGCTTTATTCTTTCTTTGTGGTCACGGAGACCAAGGCCAACAAGGCCGAGGATCTTTACATTTCGGCAGAGTGGCCGAGCGCGGAAGAGTTTGCCCGAAGCCGCCTTGCACGCGCGCTGTGAAATCCTTCCACGCCAGCTCGCTCGGAGTCCGAAGCCGCTTAATCCCATTCAGCATTCCGGCGGAGCCACCCGAGAGGCTCCGCCATTTTTTAATGGTGTCGTGCCCGTCTTCCCACCCTTATTTGCGCTCCCGCCTCAGCGGGAGGCCATTTCTCACCCGCCCGACGGGCATGTGTGCTGCTACGCAGCGCACTCGATACCAAGAGCCAGTTTGTTGTGGCCCATCTTGCGATCTCCGCGAAAATCCCTGAAGACGATATTCATCTACTCGACTTCTTTGGGCTCGCCGAAGTCTTCGTCGCAAAAATCCAGTCGCTTCTTTACCGCGTCTAACACTTTCGCGCTCCTATCTTTCAGGAACGTGGTAAAGCGTCGATAGTCGAGCATTTCACGATCTATTATTGCGCGCTGCATTTCCTTATCGGGAACATCCGTGAAAAACTCGGCTGGATGCCTGTCGCTCTTATTTTGGTTCTTTCCTTTCGCGAGAATCCAAAAGTTGCCGAAATGATTGATCTCGGACTCTTCAAATCCCTTTTTCCGCAGCACAGACCGGGGAAAGATGTGGTCTACCTGCCCAGCGTTACGTTCATAGTGCGTCTTGTTAGTGCTCAGATTTTGCAACACGTGCAATGTCAACGGGACATTAAGTTCCAGCAACCGCTCATTGAAACCTGTTACTGCTTCCCAGTACTTCACCCACCACACGGCCCGATCAAACGGAAAGCGGAAGTCCTTGTTCTCGGCGCGCGGCGCCAACTCGCGGCGGATGAACGTCCATAGCCGGCTGTCTGCATATCTTGAAAACGGCCGGGCGAAAGCGAACAGGTACAAGCCTTTGCGGAACGCATCGATTTGGCCTGTCGGTACTTCATGTTTTGGGGCATGAAACAAGTAGTAGACGAAGGGGACGAGAGTCGTCTGCCCTCCGAGCAAACCGCTGCTTGAGCACCAGCATTCCCGCGACACTGAATCGACGACCGAGCGGATTGCATCGCAGCAACCCCGAAAGTTCCCTCGCAGCTTTTCAACGTTGTCTTTCCTGCGAAGCTGATCGAGGTCGAATTTTGTGCCCAACCCTGATACAGCAAAGAGACAGCGGATGACGAAGTCTGTGTCCAGATTGAACGCATTGCCTTCTTTGATTTGGCGAACGAATTCCGGTAAGCTCTCCGCAGACTCTCGCCAATTGAGCTTCAACATGCTGAAGATGAGGTCCGAACGGCTTAGCAGAGTTCCTTCGCGGTTCACACGCACAAAAATTTCAAGAACGTCGGCTTCTGATTTTCTGTCGGGATTGTCGCCCGGCAGATCTTCGTCGATCACTGACACTTTAAGGATGTTCGGATTTTTGGTCAGAACTTCATCGAAACGGCCCATATTCTCGCTGAGGCGCGTCTCATCATCATCGCTCAACGTCACTTGCTCCGCGATTTTCTTTTCGAGCGTTTTTCGCTCCTTCACGCCTGCCGCAAACAAATCGGCCACCTTAATTAGATATTGGACCCCGCCGTTCTGCGATGCATTAGTCTCATCTTTGCTGCGCACCAATTGCTTTTGCCAATTATCAAATCCGGGCTTGTCTAAGAATTGAAACTCGTATTTCTCTTCTGCCAGGTTGTCCGACTCCCGGCCGCTGAGCACGTCGAAATACAGTGATTTCCCTTCGTATGTCCCATACAGGGCGATATAGAGCGATTGCAATCGCTGTTGACCGTCAAGGACGAGCTTCAATTTTCTTTTTCGCTTATTTTCCTTGAAGTCGTGAACCTGCCCTTCGCGGAAAGCCTCGTCGAACCTCCTATATTGGAGATCGAAGTACGTCTCCCATAAAAGCGCGATCCCGATGGGATATCCTCGCATGATGGAATCAAGCAATCGCAGGACCTTCTCTTCCGGCCACACAAAGTCCCTCTGGATCGCGGGCAATACGATTTCTTCATTTTTGATCTGGTTCAAGAGATTGATAATGCTCATCTCGCATCCTCTTGCACATGGCTGTCCTGAACTCGATTAAAAGTGGCGGAAGATAATTGTGTCAAGGTGGCCTAGAAGGCCGCCGCTGCGAAGCTTTCAACTGCAGCACAGAGGCATCCCAGATTTCGGTGATGACACGGTTTTGCTGGTCCTCGGTGAATGCCCCTTAACCGGAGCAGAGCAAGTTCAACAACCGTTTGACTCAGATTCCGCGTGGGACTTTGCCCAACAAAGCGCATTGACCATTTTGACCTGCTCCACGGTTCGACATGATGCATCGAGAAGTCTTGGGTTTGCGATGATAACAGCAAGGCATTGCGCTCTAGAGATCGCGACATTGAGTCGATTGCGGCTAAATAAGAAGTCCAAGCCGCGCGGAGCATCATCGCAAGTCGAGGTTGCGAAGGATACGACGACTGCAGGTGCCTGCTGTCCCTGGAATTTGTCTACAGTACCGACACGTGCCCCAGCTGGGAGTAATTCGCGCAATAAGTTGACTTGCATGTTATAGGGAGAAACCACAAGAATATCTTCTTTCGAGATATTAGCCCTAACGCCATCGCGGTTGATCCATGATTGTAAAAGAAGCTGGTTGAAGATTTCTCTCACCGATTCGGCCTCCACCTGGCTGCGCTGCGCACATCCTTCATGCTCAACTTCCAAGAAGCAAATACCCGTTGGCTTAAGTTGTCCGGCATTCGATGTCGACAATACGAGACGTTGAATGTCGTTACCGTCCGCAGCATGCAAACGGGACTCATAGAATGCGTCTGAAATAAATCTGCACACGTCGCTGTGCATCCGCCGGCTCGTTCCGAGAAAGATGCCGCGGTCACCTGGAACGGTGGAATGTTCCTGCATTAAGAACTCTAGTACTGAAAGTCCAGAATCGCCCGGATGTACGCCCTGAGTAGGCTGGGCGAGTTGCATGGAATCGCCAACGAGCACAAGATTTCGGGCGCTCGTTCCAATAGCAACGACGTTCGCCAAAGACATTTGGCCAGCCTCATCGACAAAAAGATAGTCAAGTTGTTGGTCGTATTCAGGCCGAGAAAATAACCAAGCAGTACCTGCTACGAGATTGAACAGTGCCAATGAATCTGGGTTTTTCAGTGTATTGGTGATCTCAGGCGCCAGAAAGAACTGATCCTCAGCGGAGCACTTTTGAATCCCGCGAACTGGAACCCCCTTCTCCCGGCCAACTTTGACGATTTCAGCAAGAAGATTTCCGATAGCCTTGTGAGAATTCGAAGAGATTCCGATCCTCTTACCTTCACTGATTAAATGGATAATCGAGTGCGCTGCGGTGTAGGTCTTTCCTGCACCTGGAGGTCCCTGAATAATAAGCGCACTATCGTCAAGTGAGGAGATTACGCGAATCGAGGCACTCAACTCGTCTTCTCCTTCACTTACTAGACCGGCACTGTTCGATGGAATTGTCAACCGAGGTTGCTCGCGTCTTAGCACCGCGATGATTGCACGGTACCGCTTAGCTCCTGCAATAACGGAATCAGCAAATCGGTAGACTGCCTCTCTCAATACAACAGCATCAATTGGTCCTGTGGGTATGATCGACATCGAATCCGGCAATGCGGGTTGGTTTGCGCCGATTTTCAAGCGTACGACGTTCGTCTCTTCATCCAAATGAACGATCGTGCCTGCAGGCTTCAGCGTTGTAGAGCAGAGACAACCGTCACCGACAGAAAACTTGAAGTCCTGCGGCGGAAAGCGATAACTGTAGACTATGGATCTTTTGTCCTTGT
>CAZHKN010000323.1:0-4962 GCA_964532725.1 uncultured Occallatibacter sp. | reverse complement strand
CTGACCCAAAGGCTACTGGCCTGTCGATTGCCCCGACTGGCGTGATTACCTTTGCCAGCGGACAGACATTCCCGGGGCCGGGTGGCGGCACAATCACCAGCGTCAACACCAGCAGCCCACTGACAGGCGGCGCGACCGCAGGCGCAGTGAGCTTGGGGCTGAATACCTCGGCTCTGGAAACTACGCTGAATAGCCAGTACGCGCAGCTTGGACTCAGCAACACGTTTGCCAGCGGACAGATAATTGAAGGCCCGACGGTCATTTCCGGCAGCAACATATCCGGGTCGATGCTGCAAGTGATCAACGAAGGGGATGGGTTTTCTTCGGCTATCTCTGCGTCAAACGGCGGTCAATATGGCATCGGCGTCAGCGTTAGCGCGTCCAACAACGGATTCGGGATCGAAGGCTTTGGCACACAAACAGGCGGATCAATCGGCATTTTGGGTGCGTTGGCCAACAGCAACGGATTCAGCAACTCGTATTACTCGCTGGAGTCAGACGACGGCCTGAATGCCGGAGTCTGGGCGGACGGGGCCACCGGGCAGGAGGCTGCGCTGATTGCGACCGCAGACGATGCCTATGCGGGTATTTTCTATAACGATAGCGCAACGTCCTCGACCATCCTCGCCTTGAACAACAACTCCGGCGGGACCACGGGCCTCAACGTCCACGCTATCGGCACGGCTTTGAGCGCGGGAGGGCCGGGCGGAACATGCGGCATCAACCAGACCGGCAACCTTGCCTGCACTGGGCAGGTGAAGACGCTAGTGACAACGCGGAGCGGCGCTCGCCAGGTTGAGACGTATTCGGTTCAGTCCGCAGAGAACTGGCTGGAGGATTACGGCTCCGGCCAGTTGAACCACGGCAGCGTGACTGTCGCTCTCGACCCGGCTTTTGCCGAGACGGTTAATACCGGCGTCCAATTCCACGTCTTTCTAACGCCCGGCGCGGATTGCAAGGGGCTGTATGTGAGCAACAAGACTGCCAACAGCTTTGAGGTGCATGAGCTGGGCGGGGGCACGTCGAGCATTTCCTTCGATTACAAGATTGTTGCCAAGCGGCTGGGCCATGAGATCGAGCGTCTGGTGGATGTAACCGAGCAGATGCGGATGGAAACCGAAGCGGCGCGCATGAAGCCGCTGGCCGATGGGCCGACCAAAACCATTCTGCGGCAGCGGGCGAGGGCGCAGGCGGCGAAGAGCGCGGCTGCGATTAAACATCCGTAGCAGGATTGAGATGCGAATGGTTCAATACAGCGGCGGAGTCGAGGGATTCCGCCGCTTTTCTATGCGCCCGCGGATTGGTAAGCGATTCGGCCTTCACTGATCGTCCAGCGGACCTTGCCCAGCATTGTCCAACCGTCAAAGGGAGTATTGCGCGATTTGGAGCGGGTTCCAGCGGCGCGATAGGTCCATTCGGCTTTAGGGTCGAAGACGACAACATCGGCGTAGCTGCCAACGGCCAATGTCCCGCGGCCTTTCAGATTCAAAAGCGCGGCAGGCTGGGCGCTCAACAGGCTCAACACGCGGCCGAGGGGCAGTTTCCAGTCGTGATGGAGCCAGCGGAGCGATAAGCCCAGAGCGGTGTCGAGGCCGGTGATGCCGTTCGGAGCGCGCTCGAATTCGACTTCCTTCTCGTGGATCGCATGCGGAGCGTGGTCGGTGGCGATGGCGTCGATGATGCCGTCGAGCAGGCCTTCGATCATTGCGTCGCGGTCGGCGGTAGAGCGCAGCGGCGGGCACATTTTAGCGTGGGTGTTGTAGTTGCCCACATGTTCGTCGGTGAGCAAAAAGTGGTGAGGCGCGACCTCGCAGGTGACGCGCAGGCCGTTGCGGCGTGCGGTACGCACGGCGGCGAGGGCGGCGGCGGTGGAGATGTGAGCCACATGGTAGTGGGCGCGGGCATCGCGCAGTTCGCTGATCAGGCGGATGTCGCGCTCGACAATGCTGGACTCGGCCTCATTCGGCCAGCCGCGCAGGCCGAGTTTAAAGGCCGTCGGTCCGGCGTTCATGCTGGCGATCTTGTCGCCTATATGGGTGATGCGCGTGTCTTCTGCGTGCTGGATGACGGTGAGACCAGCGCGGGCGGCAGAGGCCAGCGTCTCTCTCATAACGTTGTCTTTGAGGATGGGCAGACCGTCGTCGCTCACCGCCACAGCCCCGGCGGATTTGAGCGCGGCAAAGTCGTTGATCGTGTCGCCTTTGGAACCGCGCGTGGCGGCGGCGATGGGAAAGACGCGAATCTTTGCGCCACGCTCTTCGGATTGCATCCAGCGCGTGATCTCTACGGAGTCATTCACCGGCACAGTGTTGGGCATCGCGGCGACGGCGGTGAATCCGCCCGCGGCGGCGGCGGCGGTGCCGGTGGCGATGGTCTCTTTATAGCCCTGGCCGGGTTCGCGCAGGTGGACGTGCATGTCGATGAGGCCCGGCGCGACGATGAGTCCGGTTGCGTCAATGGATTCCGCGCCGTTGGTGGATTTCAGCTTGCCCGGCGTGGCGATTTCGGCGACGCGGCCATCTTTGAGCAGAATGTCCTTGAGGGCGTCGATGCCCGCTGCCGGGTCGATCAGGTGGCCACCGCGAATGATGAGGGTTGTCATGCGGGGTCTCCAGGATTAGTTGCGCTTTCAATAGAAGCATTGACCGCTCCATCGGCCTTTTGTCGAGTGAAGACAGAAGAGATGAGCTGCCAGATTATCCAGAGGATGGGCGGCATAACGGGGAATGCCCATAAGATCGACGTCGTTCTATGGCACAGCACCCAGGCGGTGGTTACGTATCCGATAAGCGACAGAGCATTCGCGACAACGGGGCCGTAACCGCCGAATACTCTTTTCATGGATTGCATGATATCCGCTTTGTTCTGCGCAAAAACATCTGGACGAAAAACCCTGACAAAGGTGGGAATATTCACAAGCAAGAGAATAGCCGCAATTACCAACGCTAGAACCCTTGAGTTATCGTTCCAGCTATCTATCACCACCGCCGTCATCATTGCGAGGAAGCTGAGATCGTATTGACTCAGCCCGCGATTATCCGACCATTCGGCCCAGAAAAGACATGCCGTTGAGACCGTGCCGATAATGGAAAGAAACAGAAACGAGAGGAAATTGGGTGTTGCGAAGAAAAGTGTAAGGCCGGCTATTTCACCGATAACGAGCGCCAGCAACACCGGAATGCGAAGTTTGGCAACCAACGAAAGTTTCATCTTCCTCAAACCCCCAATTCCTGATGGGAATTTGCGGCCAACGCTCGCTCAACCACCGCCATGCGAATCGCTACGCCGTTGTGGACTTGCTCAAGGATTGCCGATTGCGGGCCGTCGGCGACTTCGGCGGTGATCTCCAGGCCGCGAATAATTGGGCCCGGATGCATTACCAGCGCCGTGGGTGCGCATTTTGCCAGCCGGGGCGCGTTGAGCTGATAGCTTGCTGTGTATTCGTTGAGATCGAGTTGCATTCCTGCGAGGCGCTCGGCCTGAATGCGCAGCATCATCACGATCTGCGACTGGGAGATGGCCGCCTCAAAGTCGCGCTCGACGATAATGCCGGGGCCGGTCTGCGCGGCCAGCTCAGGCAATAGTTCTTTGGGGCCGCAGAGAACGACACGCGCGCCGAGCCGGGGCAGCAACAGCATGTTGGAGCGAGCGACGCGGCTGTGCAGAATGTCTCCGGCTATGGTGACGGTGACGCCGGAGAGGGTATCTGGAGTTACTGCTTCACCTGGTTGCAAGCCGGAAGAAGCAAACGCAGGTCCTTCGCTGCGCTCAGGATGACAGCCATTTCCGTTTTGCGCGCGAACGGGTTGACAGCGTTTTGTCACTGGGTCGATGTGGGCAAGAATTGTGCGCAGGTCGAGCAGCGCCTGCGTGGGGTGCTCGTGCATACCGTCGCCGGCGTTGAGCACAGGCAGGCGGGTTTCGGCTTCGAGCAGCCAGGGCGCGCCGCTGGAGTTGTGGCGCAGAATAATCGCCTCTGCGCCCAGGGCGCGCAGCGTCAGCCCGGTATCTTTGAGAGTCTCGCCCTTTTCAATACTCGATGAGAGGCTGGAGACCAGCGTGGTGTCCGCGCCGAGACCTTTGGCGGCCAGTTCAAAGCTGGTGCGGGTGCGCGTAGACGACTCGTAAAAAAGCAGCGCCACGCGGCGCTTGGCCAGAATACGGCTGCGGGCCAGCGGGTCTTCGTTTTCAAGAGCGGTTGCGCTCTGGAGTAGCCGGCTGATGCCGTCAACAGTGAGATCGTTTACCGAGAGCAGTGAGCCGGGATTGAAAGGCGGGGCCGGCGCGGGCGTTGGCGGCGGGAGGTGCGGGCGGCGGACAGTTGCTATCACTGGGTTCATCTTCAGCTCTCAGCTCTCGCTTGCAGCTCTCAGCGGCTAGCTCTCAGTTTGTGGCTGAAGGCTGATAGCTGACAACTGAAAGCTGTTTTCAGTCCACGCGCTCGACCAGCAGAACCTGCTCGTCGTGATCCACTTCCTGAAATTTGACTTCGATGATCTCGCGGCTGCTGGTGGGTACATGCTTGCCGACGTACGTGCCCTCGATCGGCAGCTCGCGATGGCCGCGATCAATCAGCACTGCCAGTTGTACGCGACGGGGGCGTCCGTGGTCAAAGAGGGCGTCGAGCGCGGCGCGGATCGTGCGTCCTGTGTAGAGCACGTCGTCGCACAAAATCACGTCACGGCCTTCGATATCAATACCGATTGCGCCGGGAGTGACCACCGGGCGCGCGCCGGCTGTGGAGAGGTCGTCGCGGTAAAACTGGATGTCGAGGACACCGGTAGCGACGGGGTGCTTCTCGATGCTGGAGATAAGCTTGCCTAGCCGGTTGGCCAGCGGCACGCCACGGCGCTTGATGCCAACCAGCGCCAAGTCCCCGCTGCCGTTGCTTTTTTCGACAATCTCATGCGCTAGACGGACCAGGGTGCGCTCGATCTCAGAGGCGGACATGAGCCGGCCTTT
>CAZHKN010000322.1:0-4964 GCA_964532725.1 uncultured Occallatibacter sp. | reverse complement strand
CAGGTGCCTATCAGCTTTGCTCCGACGGCAGCGGGAACCTTCAGTGGTTCGTTGGCGCTGACGGATACCAATCTGAATGCCGCCGCGCCGGGCTACGCCCTGCAGAGCATTCTGTTGAGCGGAACTGGAGTCAACAACTTCACGCTGGGAGCCTCTCCTTCTGCTCTCAGTGTTCTCCAAAGTGGCTCCGTTACAACGAGTATTACTGTGACCGGCGTGAACGGACCCGCGGGCAGCGTAAACCTGGCAGCATCCGGCCTGCCCAGCGGTGTAACAGCATCGTTCAGTCCCAACCCCACGACCGGGACAAGCGTGCTCACGCTGACGGCAAGCAGCACCGCTGCTGCCGGAACCTACAACGTGTCAATTACCGGCACTTCCGCCACACTGACCGCAACGGCCACTCTTGCTCTGACGGTCAATACACCAAACTTCGGCATCAGTTCCTCGGTCGGCTCCGCCGGGATGGTGCCGGACTCCTCCCTCACATCCACCATCACGGTAACCCCCAAGAACGGATTTACCGGCAGCGTGAGTCTGGTCGCATCCGGACTGCCCAGCGGTGTAACCGCATCGTTCACTCCAAACCCCACAACCGGAACCAGCATACTCACGCTGACGGCAAGTGACACCGCCGCTTCCGGAGATACCATTTTGACCATCACCGGCACCTCTGGCGCTCAAACTGCGACCACTCATATTGAGATTGGTTTTCCCTATTTTCCGCCCAGCTTTTACTTGGTACCATGGAACGCTTATTCGACGATTCCCCAAGGCGGCATTGGTACCACCACGATCACGGTGACCGACCAGAACGGGTTCACAGGCGATGTAAGCCTTGCCTTGTCTGGTCTGCCTAGCGGTGTGACCGCATCGTTTGGTATGAACCCCACCACCGGAACCAGTGTGCTCACACTAGCCGTGAGCGACACTGCCGCCACTGGTTTCCACGCCCTAACCGTTACCGGTGCATCTGGCACACTATCCGCAACTGCAAACATTTATCTAACTATAACTCCCGCTGCGGGCTTCTCACCGCCGAGCGGGAGTTTCGGTGCTATCAACGTTGGAACCTCAGGCCCAACACAGACCTTGACCTATACCTTTGGAGCCAATGTTATACTTGGCTCGATATCCGTGCTCACCCAGGGCGCAACCGGACTGGATTTTGCCAACGCTGGGACAGGAACCTGCATTGCAAATCCAGTAAATACTAATACTGTTGGCGAAACCTGCACTGTCAACGTGACCTTCACACCCCAGTTCGCCGGAACCCGCAATGGCGCAGTGGTGCTCTATGACAACAACGGAAATGCGATTGCCACCGCCTACCTCCAAGGTTCGGGCGTCGGGCCGCAGGTGAACTTTTTCCCAGGTACTCAAACGACGTTGGGCAGCGGCTTTGACTTTGCCTCAGGTGTCGCGGTGGACGGCAGCGGCAACCTCTATGTAGTCGACACCATCGGCAACCTAGGAAACGTACAAGAGATCATGGCGGTGAATGGAAGCATCCCAGCCAACCCGACTATCAAAACCCTGGTCGGTGGACTTGACTGTCCTGGAGGTCCAGCATTGGATGCCGCTGGCAACGTCTATTTCTTCGATGTCTGCTATCACACAGTGAACGAAATCCAAGCGGTCAATGGCGGCATTCCGGCCTCGCCTACCGTCAGAACATTGACCAGCCAGTTCGCCTCTCCGGCAGGAATCACGGTAGACGGCAGTGGAAATGTCTATATTTTGGATGCCAGTAACAATACTGTTAACGAAATTCTAGCCGTCAATGGCAGTATTCCGACCTCGCCCACGATCACTACTTTGGCAAGTGGGTTCAAAGAACTCAATGGGATCGCGGTGGACGGCAGTGGCAATGTCTATGTTTCAGACGACATCAGCCGTCAAGTATTCGAAATCCAAGCGATCAACGGCAGTATCCCGGCGCCCCCTGTCATCACGCCGCTGGGTAGTGGATTCGTAATTCCGCGCGGTATTGCAGTGGACGTCGCCGGTAATGTCTATGTCGCCGAATACTTCTATAATACGGTGTACGAGATTCTTGCAGAGAATGGCAGCATTCCAGCCTCGCCTACCATCCAAACCCTCGGCACTGGACTGGTTTATGCAAATGGCGTGGCAGTGGATGGGAACAGGAATGTATTTGTCGCCGATTATGGTGACGGTCGCGTAGTGAAGTTGGATTATGCCGATCCGCCGAGCCTGACCTTTGCGACTACGGCTGTTGGCTCAACCAGCACCGATAGCCCGCAGACAGTCACAATCGAGAATGTTGGCAATGCCGCGCTGAGCTTCCCGATTCCGTCTACCGGCAACAATCCCAACATCGCAGCCAACTTTACTCTGAATAGCAACGGAGCTACTGCTTGCCCATTGGTGAGCGCCGGTTCCACGACGGCCGGCACGCTGGCGGCAGGCGCATCCTGCCAGTTGCCCATCAGCTTCTCACCCACCGAGGCGGGCGCTCTCAGCGCCGCGCTGGTGTTGACAGATAATAACCTGAACGCTGCCGCGCCGGGTTATACCATGCACAGCATCACGCTGAGCGGCACAAGCACTCGGGCTACCCCGTCCATCACCTGGCCCACGCCCGTGCCTATCACCTACGGCACAGCACTGAGCGCAACGCAGTTGAATGCTAGCTCGACGGTAGCCGGAACCTTCACTTATTCACCGGTAGCCGGAACAGTGCTTACCGCCGGAGCACAAACGCTGACCGTAACCTTCACGCCCACCGATACAGCGGACTATACGACCGCTACAGCGACCGTGACTCTCACAGTGACTCAGGCAACGCCAATTGTTGCATGGCCCACGCCCGCGGCAGTCACCTATGGTACGCCGCTTGGCGGAACGCAACTGAATGCCAACTCGACCGTGGGCGGAAGCTTCACCTATTCCCCGATAGCCGGAACGGTGCTGGCCGCAGGAGCGCAGACGCTGATCGCGACCTTCACGCCGACCGACACAGCCGACTACACGACAGCGACAGCGACAGTGACGCTCACGGTGAACCAGGCTACTCCGTCCATCACCTGGCCCACGCCCGCGCCTATCACCTACGGCACAGCACTGAGCGCAACGCAGTTGAATGCTAGCTCGACGGTAGCCGGAACCTTCACTTATTCACCGGTAGCCGGAACAGTGCTTACCGCCGGAGCACAAACGCTGACCGTAACCTTCACGCCCACCGATACAGCGGACTATACGACCGCTACAGCGACCGTGACTCTCACAGTGACTCAGGCAACGCCAATTGTTGCATGGCCCACGCCCGCGGCAGTCACCTATGGTACAGCGCTTAGTGGAACCCAACTCAACGCGAACTCGACGGTGGCAGGCAGCTTCATCTATTCGCCGGCAGTAGGGACGATTCTAACCGCCGGACAGCAGACGCTGGCAGTTACCTTCGCGCCTACTGATACAACGGACTACACGACCGCGACGGCAAACGTGACGCTGATGGTAAACACGGCGACACCCATTCTTACCTGTTCAACGCCCGCGCCCATTGTGTACGGGACGCCGATCTCAGCAGCCACGTTCGGTTGTTCGCCAAATGTGCCTGGAACGTTTGTTTACAGCCCCGCAGTCGGAACTGTGCTGACCGCGGGTCCGAACACGTTGTCGATCATCTTTACTCCAACCGATACCATCGACTACACGACGGCCGCAGCGACAGTAACGCTGATAGTGAATAAGGCGGCTCCGTCCATCACCTGGGCCACGCCGGTGGCGATCACCTATGGCACGGCGTTGAGCGGAACGCAGTTGAATGCCAGCTCGACCGTGACCGGAACTTTCACTTATTCACCAGGAGCTGGGACGATATTGAATGCTGGTACGCAAACGCTGACTGCGACCTTCACCCCCACCAACTCCACGGACTATGCCAACTCCACTGCAACTGTCACACTGACGGTGAACAAGGCTAATCCAACGATCTCTTGGACCACGCCGGCCGCAATTACTTTCGGGACGACGCTGGGCGCAACGCAGTTGAATGCTAGCTCACCCGTAGCCGGAACCTTCACCTATTCACCGGCGGCCGGAACGGTTCCGGCGGTTGGCACAGATACGCTGACTGTAACCTTCACCCCCACCGACACCACTGATTACACGACGGCCACTGGCAGTGTACAGCTGAAAGTCAATCCCGCACCGAGCTTCACACTCGGCGCTTCGCCCGCTTCACTGACGGTAGCTCAGGGCGCTTCCGGAAAATCCACCATCACCGTGACAGATCAGAACGGATTCGCCGGCAGCGTTACGCTTGCGGCCTCCGGCCTGCCCAGCGGCGTAACTGCAGCCTTCGCCACTAACCCCACCACTGGAACCAGCGTGCTCACGCTGACGGCCAGCGCCACGGCCGCCGTTGGCTCCGCCACGATCACCATCAAAGGAACCTCTGGCAGCCTGACCGCCAGCACGACCGTTGCCTTGACGATAAGCTGCACGCCGACCACCATTGTTCCCTACATCTCCATCAACGGCGGCTCAACCTGGACCGAGGAATCCACGGCAGCGGTTACTTCGACATCCGCGGCGGTGGATCTCGGCCCGCAGCCAGCCAGCGGCGGATCATGGAGCTGGACCGGCCCCAATAAGTACGCGTCCACTTCGCGGCAAATCAACAGCATTCCGCTGACTGTAGGCACCGACTCGTATCTGGCCACGTACACCAGCCCCAGCGGATGCAAGAGCACGGAGACATTTACCATCACCGTGAAGTAAGCTGATCGGTCGGTTGACGATCCAATCTATACGCTATTTGAGCCGGTCTCATACGGGGCCGGCTCAATTTCGTCCCAGTGCGCTGAGCGGTAAAACAGACGGACTCCCTCACCGAAGCCCTCACCCAGTGAATTTCTTGTAGTCATTTATAGTTTTTAGTACGGCGCGCTCAAGCTCCAAGTGCAACAAGGTTATTTTCTGTCGATGTTGACCAG
>CAZHKN010000321.1:0-5000 GCA_964532725.1 uncultured Occallatibacter sp. | reverse complement strand
CCCAGCCGGATCAGGTTGTAATACTGCGCCACGATCTGGCTGGCGGGGCGCGAAAAATTAATTGCCAGCGTCGGCATCTCACCGCCCAGATAATCCACATTGAAAACTAAGTCAGGGTGTAAGTCCGACTTATCCCGCCAGAGAATCCAGCCCACCCCCGGATAAACCAGGCCGTACTTATGTCCCGAGGTATTAATCGACTTCACCCGCTCCAACTGAAAATCCCATACCAATTCCGGCTGCAGAAACGGCGCAACAAAACCGCCGCTTGCCCCGTCCACATGAATCGGAATATCAAGGCCTGTCTTCTCCTTGAGTAAGTCCAGCGCCGTGCTCAGCGCGCTCACATTCTCATAGTCCCCTGTAAACGTGCTGCCCAGCACCGAGACCACGCCAATCGTATTCTCATCGCAGGCCGCAGCTGCCCGCTCCGGGTTGGTCACCGTTTCGCTGCCTTCCAGTGGAACCTCGCGCGCCTCTACATCCCAATAACGGCAGAATTTATGCCAGCAGACCTGCGTATTGCTGCCCATCACCAGGTTGGGCTTGCCGGTCGCCTTGCCCTGTCCGCGCATTTTCTCGCGCCAGCGCCACTTGAGCGCGAGGCCGCCTAACATGCAGGCTTCGCTCGATCCAATCGTCGATGTCCCAATCGCCTTCTCCGGCTCTGGCGCTCTCCACAATTCGGCCAGCATATGTACGCAACGCATCTCCAGCTCTGCCGTCTGCGGATACTCGTCCTTGTCGATCATGTTTTTGTCGAAGGTCTCGGCCATCAGCCGGTGGGCCTCCGGCTCCATCCACGTCGAGCAGAAGGTGGCGAGGTTGAAGCGCGAGCTCCCATCCAGAATCAACTCGTCGTGAATCAAGTTATAGGCCGTCGAGGGAGACATCCCCTCCTCGGGAACCGAATGGCGCGGCGCGCTCCCCAGCAGCGAATGGCGCGCGTACATCGGCCGTATCGCTTCGCTCAAATCCTGCCTCTGCTCGCCGGCGTGAATCTCTGCCTGATTCTTCATGCCTGTCTTTCCTCCGAAATATTCATGCTATCCGCAACCCCTGAGTCCGCGCGTCAATCGTTGGCGAATTGTTTTGTTAGCAGAGACAGCGCAACATCTCTCGTATCTCGCGCGCGGAAAGATGGATCTACATCAACCGCAGCGCATCTACATCCACTACCAGATTTCGGCGGGGAACCGCGGCGGACTCTGCGTGAACGAGCATTCCGCGCAGGGCTGAATTCAGCGAGCGGCGGGTGGCGGCCTTCAGGATTAGATGGAAGCGGTAAACGCCTTTGATGCGCGCGATGGGCGCGGTGCAGGGTCCGAGCAGGCGGACGCCTTCTGGCTTGGTTTTCTCAAACCACTTGCCCAGCAGCGCCGACCAGTTGACTGCCTCCTCAAGTTTGGCCGACTGCACCAGCACATTGGCCAGTACCCCAAACGGCGGATAGTGCATCCAGCGGCGGTATTTCAGCTCTCGCTCTACAAAGCTGCCGTAATCATGCTTGGCTGCGGCGAGGATTGCGTAGTGGTCGGGATAATAGGTTTGGACGACGACGCGGCCCGGCAGCACGCCACGACCGGCACGGCCCGAGACCTGGGTCATCAGCTGAAAAACCCGCTCGGCGGCGCGAAAATCCGGCATCGAGAGCGAGTGGTCGCAGCCCACAACGCCGACCAGCGTGACACCGTGGATGTCGTGGCCTTTGGCAATCATCTGCGTGCCGACGAGCAGGTTGATTTCGCCGGAGTGAAGGCGGGCCAGCAGGCGTTCGAGATCGTGGCGTCCGCGCACCGTGTCACGGTCCATGCGGCCAATGCGCGCAGTCGGGAAGATTTCGCCCAACCGTTCTTCGCCTTGTTGTGATCCTGCGCCAAGATAGTAAAGATGCTCGCTGTCGCACTTGGGGCAGCGGGCGGGAACTGTCCGTATATAGCCGCAGTAATGGCACTCCAGCCGCTGCCCAGCCCGCGCCATTGCTGCTTCATCGGCAGGCGGCTTGTGGTGGGTAAGAGCGATGGCGCAGTTCTGGCACTCCAACTTTTCTCCGCAGGCACGGCAGATTACCGCGAAAGAATAGCCACGGCGGTTGAGGAGGATCAGCGCCTGCTCGCCGCGGTCAAGCGCTTCCTGGGTTTGCGCGACGAGGGCGCGAGAGAAGAGCTGCTCCTGGCCTGTCTCCTGAAATTCTCGGCGCATGTCGATGAGCTCAACCTCGGGCAGCGGGCGATTCATCACCCGGTCTTTCATCTCGATGCGCTTGTAACGGCCCTGCACGGAGTTCTGCCAGCTTTCAAGCGATGGCGTAGCGGAACCCATCACCACCACTGCGCCTTCGAGCTTGGCCCTCATTACGGCGACATCGCGGGCGTTGTAGCGCGGCGTCTCCTCCTGCTTGTAGCTCTGGTCGTGTTCTTCGTCAACGAGGATGAGGCCGAGGTTGGGCGCGGGCGCGAAGACCGCCGAGCGGGTGCCGACGACAATAGGCGCTTCGCCTCTCTGGATGCGGCGCCACTGTTCGCTGCGCTCCTCGGGGGTAAGCGCGGAGTGAAGCAGCGCGACCTTGGCGCCGAATGCTGCGTCGAGCAGTCCCGCGGTCTGCGGGGTGAGTCCGATCTCAGGTACGAGCAGAATCGAGCTGAGTCCCCGGTCAAGCGCGCGCTGCATGGCGGCGAGATAAACCGCAGTCTTGCCCGATCCCGTGACGCCATGCAGCAAAAAAGGTTGGAAGCCCCCAAGAGATGCTGCCAGTGTGGCCAGAGCTTCGGTTTGCGGTTCGTTCAGCCGCAAGGGGCCTGCGGACTTGTCGAGTCCACCGAGGCGAAAGGCCGCGGGGCGCTCGTCGATGCGGACCAAGCCGCGGCGGACAAGGGTTTGCAAGGTGGACGTGGGCAGATCTTTGCGGCGCAGCTCGGTAAGCGGCAACTCGTTGCCGCAGGCAGCCAGTTCGGCCAGAATAGCCTGTTGTTTTTCAGTCAATGCCGGCAACCGGGCTTCGGGAATCAGCACCGCGAACCGCTCCATGCGCCGCGCATCGCGCTCGGCGGCGGCTGTTTCGCGGGCAATCCATTTTTTGCGGACCAGGGTTGCGAGAACCGGCAGTGTTGCGCTGGTCGCTGTACGCAGCGTGGAGACTTTGACTGGCTCTCCGTCTGCCAGTTTGTCGAGCACGCGGCGCTCGACATTGAGATCCTCGGCGGACACTCTACTGTTGCGTTTTGTGCCGCGATTCGCCGCTGAATTTTGCAGCCTGGGCTGGAGCAAATCGCCGTCAACGCTCAAAGCCAGCGCATCGCGGCCAAGATCGGTGATGCGGTAGTAGACAGTGCGGCGGACCTCGGCCATCAGCGGCAACATGCCGCGCAGCACCTCGCCGAGCGGAGCCAGATAGTACTGCGCCATCCACTCGCCGAGCGCGATGAGCTTTTCACCGAGCAGCGGTTCGTCATCCATCACAGCTTCGAGATAACGCGCCTCGAAATCAGCAGGAGCCTTGTTGCTGATTGCAGTGACGACCCCGATCAGCTTCTCATTGCGGAAGGGAACGATCACCCGCGCTCCACGCTGCGGCTGCTGGTCGTCTTTTGCCGCATAGGTAAAGGTCCGCTCCAGCGGCACGGGCAACGCGACTTCGCAATAGAGAGACATGAGGGGCAAGAATCAGTTTAGGGGATGGGGGCGCAAAAGGGACGGCGGGGCATCTCTGTTGCGCCGTATCGGGCGCTGCGAGGATTCCAATCGGCCCATTAAAAGCTATCGCAAGCAAGATCAATTTGCGCTGTCGCATTTCAGCACACAAGTTAGAAATTTACTATCGGGCACACAACTTACTGATAGAGGATGTGTTTGCTGGGATGTACCTGCTGCTGATCTTGCAAGCAGAAGCTGTAAGACATTTGTAAGACAAAAGGAGAAAGACCATGAGAACTTCCTTGTTGATCGCTTTTGCCGCATCGACGCTGATGTCCGGTTCCCTGCTTGCTCAATCCACTCTTGCCGCCGCAACGCCGACGAGCAACGCGCCGCAGGCCAACACCGTAAATGATCGGCGCGAAAACCAGCAGGACCGCATTGCCAATGGAGTTGGCTCCGGGCAACTCACGGCTGGCGAGACCAAGAATCTGGAATCGCGGGAGGCGAATGTGAACCGGGAGATCAAGGACGACCGCAGTGCGGACGGCGGCAAGCTGACCCCCGCCGAGCGCAGCCAGGTGAACAAGCAGCAAAACAACCTGAGCAAGTCGATTTATGCGGACAAACACAACGTCGCCCAGCAGAATTACAAGGGCGAGGTGGGAGAGCGGCAGCGCAACCAGCAGCAGCGTATTGCACAGGGGATCAAGAGCGGGCAGATGACGGCCGGCGAAGCAGCCAAGACCGAGAACCATGAGCAGGGAATCAACCAGCAGGTTCAGGCAGACCGCGCGGCGAATGGCGGAAAGCTGACCGGAGGGGAGAAGCAGCAGATCAACAAGGAGCAGAATGGCGCGAGCCGTCAGATTTATCGCGAGAAGCACAACGGCAGCGTGCAGCCTAAGTAATGCGCTCCGCGCGGCGGGTGAGCGCTGGCAGTCAGCGGCAGGGGGGGAGTCCTCCTGCCGTTTTGATTTTCCAGAAGCTGGCGGCGACGGAATAAGCTGCGAATCTGGAGTAAGCCATAGCTCTTTCTGAGTAGACGTTCATGAGTGGCATCTCATAAATTCTGGAATATTTCTGAGGTTCTATCGCGTTCACTGGCCGCACGGTCTACAATTCATTTCGATGGCACCTAAGACTCCCAAGACCGCTCTTCCGGCGTCTTCCAAAGAAGCCGCACGACCTGGCAAGGCTCCAATTACCCTCAGCATCGATATTGGCGGTTCAGGATTGAAGGCCATGCGGCTGGATGCTGCCGGCGAGCCGGTCAGCGAGCGGCAGCGGGTGGTTACGCCGGAGGTGCCGACGCCGGAAGCGGTTCTGGCAGGGCTCGAAGAGCTGCACTCCCTGAGAGGCAGCTT
>CAZHKN010000320.1:0-5020 GCA_964532725.1 uncultured Occallatibacter sp. | reverse complement strand
ATTTGCACCCCAAAAATGCAAGTTGGAGATCGCCGGAAAATGCATAAACTGTTGTTCGCTGCCGCGCTGTGCGTTGCCAAATCCCGCGTCAGGCTCTGGTCGCTGGCTCTAGCTGCTGCCCTTCTGCCGTTTGCAGCAGCCTGGGGAGTGCGCGCAGCCACCGATCCAGCAGCACCTGCAACTCCAAATACTCCCGCCGCTCCCGCCGACAACTCCGCCTACACAACCCCTTCCGGCATCATCGGTCCCACTACTGCATTCCACGACTCGGTAGCCGCCCGCTACAACTACGCCTTCGGTAAGGACACGCCTTTCCTGCCCTCCAATGCCACCTCCTCCAATGGCCAGTTCCTCAGCCCCAAGAGTTTTTACACCGCCCAATACTGCGGCCACTGCCACCAGGAGGCCTATCACCAGTGGCGTCAGTCGGTCCACGCCAACAGCTTCCGCGCTCCTTGGTATCTCAAAAACGTCAACGCGCTGATCGACGAAAAGGGCGTGCAATACTCCCGCCACTGCGAGGGCTGCCACAATCCGGTGGCGTTGCTCTCCGGCGACCTCTCTCAAGGGATGCCGAAGAAGCGCCCCTTTGAAGACGAAGGCCTCACCTGCTCCACCTGCCATTCCATCCAATCCGTTGACACCACCGGCACAGGCAGCTACGTCATGGGCGTCCCAGCCGTCCTCGTCGATGAAAAAGGCGCGCCTATCACTGGCCCCGTCTCCGACGCTGAAGTTCTCGCCCACCTCGACCGCCACTCCAAAGCGGTAATGAAAGACTTTTACCGCACCAGCGAGTTCTGCTCCGCCTGCCACAAAGCCGCCATCCCCCGCACTCTCGACGATTACAAATGGCTCCGTGCCATCTCGCTCTACGACGAGTGGCAGGGCGCAAGCTTCACTAAGCAGTCTCCGCTGCCGTTTTATCGCAAAGATACGGTCTCCACCTGCCAGACCTGCCACATGCAGCGCGAGCCGCTGGGCGCGGGTGCGGCAGAACCCGGAGCAAAGGAAGACAAATTCACCTCGCATCGCTGGCTCGGCGGCAACACACTCCTGCCTCAGTACTACAAATATGACGAGCAATCAGAAAAGCTCGCCGCCTTCCTCAAGAATGGCTCAGATGGTAAAGGCGTCTTCAACGTAGACATTTTCGCGCTCGAAAAAGAGGGCGCAGCCGCCGATCCCAAAGATGAAGTCCTTGTTGCGCCGCTAGGATTGTCCAGCTTCGCCGTCGCTCCCGGCGAGGCTCTCACCGCCGACGTCGTCATCCAGAACAAAGGCATCGGCCACTCCTTCATTCCCGAGCAGCGCGACTTCTACGAGGCCTGGGTCAACTTCACTGTCAAAGACAGCGCCGGCAAAACCCTCGTCGAGAGCGGCTTCCTCCAGCCCGACGGCAACCTCGACCCCTCGGCCCACTCCTTCACTAACCGGCTGATCAACAACAAGGGCGAGTTGAACGATTTGCATCAGATCTGGCATAACCGCGTCCTCGCGTACAACAACACCATCCAGTCGGGCCGTTCGCAACTGGTGCGCTACCGCTTCCGCTTGCCGAAGGATGCCTCCGGCCAGTATTCGCTGACCGCTACGGTGAAGTACCGGCGCTTCAATCAGCACTTCATCGATTTTGCGATGAACCAGAAACAATATCCCCAGCCGGTCATCGATATGACTTCCGAGACCAAGAGCTTCAAGGTCGGTGACAATGCGCCGGTCCCGCCGGACGCCACCGAAAACAAGGAGTGGATGCGCTGGAATAACTATGGGATAGCATTGCTTGATGCACAGCAATATCCCGCCGCTGTCCATGCCTTTGAGCGTGTGGCTGCGCTGCGTCCTGACTATGCCGATGCGTTTACGAATATGGCCGTTGTTG
This sequence comes from uncultured Occallatibacter sp., assembly GCA_964532725.1. Taxonomy (GTDB): domain Bacteria; phylum Acidobacteriota; class Terriglobia; order Terriglobales; family Acidobacteriaceae; genus Telmatobacter. The sequence goes on along the minus strand of CAZHKN010000320.1, from coordinate 3,138 downwards.
AAATTCCCTGGGAAAGATATGAGGATGCAAAAGCGAATCTCGAAAAAGCTCTAAAAATCCTCCCCGGCGACCCGCGCGCCCTCTACTATCGCGCATTAGTCGAACGCAACGCCGGCCAGGTCAAGGAAGCTATCGACGATCTCGAAGCAATGCTCGCAAAATATCCTCGCTCCCGCGACGGTCTCCGCGAGCTCGGCTTCAGCTATTACCAGCAGCACGATTACCCGCGCGCTCGCGATGCCTATCAGCGGCTGCAAGCCGTCGATCCCGACGATCTGGCCGCGCATTATCAGCTCGCCATCCTCTATCGCCGCCTCGGCGACAAGCAGAAGGCCTCTGTCGAGAGCGCCAAGTTCGCCGACCAGAAAGACGATCCCACGGCTTCAACTTACGCCCTCGAATTCCTGCGCAAGCATCCTGAGGTGGCCAGTGAAAGCGTCGTCTGGCACACGCATGACCTCACCGGCGAAAAGCCCAAAGAACCGCTGAAGATCGAGTACAAATATATCCCCGGCGCAGGCCTCTAGCCAGCATTTCTACAGATGTAGATGCCAATTTTGCGAGAAGTTGACCCGATGACAGAGGCGACGATAGGCTATCCCTGCCGTGCGACGCGCGCGCGAAACATCGGGAGAGATCATGCCAAACACAACGGGGTCAACGATAACTCTGCATCTCGTCTCAAGCCTGGATGGCTTCATCGCCAACAAGGACAACACGGTTTCGTGGATGGACAGCTCTGACGTCTACGAAAAAGGTGTTACAGATGACGGCGGCGAGACACTTCAGTCAATCGATTGCTACATACTCGGTTCGCGTACTTATGAGCACGCGCTCGAACTCGGCTGGCCCTATGGCGATACTCCGACAATCGTGGTGTCTAACAGGCAACTCCCGTCTACGCGCGCGACCGTGGAGTTCTACTCGGGCGACCTCGATAGATTGGTGAGTGAGATCCTCGCGCCACGATACAAAAACATCTGGCTCGTGGGCGGGGCAATCTTAGGCCAGAGTTTTCTCCGCCTTAGCCTGGTGGATGAGATCCGATTGATGATTGCGCCAGTCACATTGGGCGAAGGACTGCGCCTTTTCGGTAACTCTGGCATCGAGCACAAATGGCATCTGAAGAACGTTATTGCTTACAAGAACGGCTATCTTGACTTATCGTACAGCCGCCAATGAACTGACTCCAAGACCTTAACAGCACCTCCCATCCTTTGTAGAAAAATCCGTCGCAAGGGATGGGAAACACGGACAATCAAGCGAGCGAAAAGTGAGCCTCCAGCCCCACCGCAGGTGGTTACTTGAGCTTGGGCGCCGGTGTGGCCGGCGGATTTGTCTGGCTTGAAGGAACGATCTGGCCGGGGATGAAGGTAATCACGCCACCGGGGTTGACGAAATCCATCTGCGCCTGCGCGTAGGGGAAGTCGCAGGTGATGTAGAGATAGGCGCGATCTCCGCTGTTGGTAAGCGAAAGGCCGGTTGCCGTTCCAACCGCTGCCTCGGTGAGCGTCGTGGTGGAGCCGGGGGCGAAGGTACCCAGTGAGCCGCTGCCTACAAAGCTCCCGTCGTGGTAGGCGTAAGCCGTGCAGATGCCGCTGACCGCGGCGCCTCCGTAGGGCGCAAGGCTGGTGTTCTCAATTGATAGCAGGCTCGTGTACCCGGCATCGCTTCCGGTGATCCAGGGAATGAGAATGTTGGTCGTGGTGGTTGTCTGGGCCTGGACGGGCTTGCCGCAGAAGTGTTGATATAGCGCAAAAGACACAACGGTTGCGAGGAGGCAGGCAAAGACAGTCCTCCAAACAGAAACTTCACGCATGGTTCAAGCTCCTAAGAAAATAACTCAAGATTCAATTACGTTTACTGTTAGAACCGCCGGGGATTGGCAGGATCAAGGAACAGAATTCAGGCGGGGAGTCCTTCTCTCAATCTACCACTGAAGACAGGGTCACGGGTTCTCCGCGATCGGAGACTCAGGATCGACCATCTCGGAACCTACGCTGATTTTCTGACTCGCTGATTTGCAGGCGCCCCAGCTCTTTCGTTTTGATGGCCGAGGATTGATCTCGCGCCGTCCGCCGCACGATTCCGCCAATCCCACGCCGAAGGCAGTCAGCCCCACTGCAGGTGGCTTTCTCTCCAACCCCGCCAAAGGTTAAACTGTCTACATGGCGGATATTCAGCGCAGAAAAACCCCTACAGTCAAAATCGGCAACGTTCGCGTCGGTTGGGAGGTCCCGGTCGTCGTGCAGTCGATGACCAACACCGACACCGCGGACATTCCCGGCACTATTGAACAGGTCGCGGCCCTGGCCCTCGCCGGCTCTGAGATTGTGCGCGTCACGGTCAACAACGAAGAGGCTGCGGCAGCCGTCCCCGCCATCGTTGAAGGACTCGACAAGCGCGGGCTAAAGGTGCCCATCGTCGGCGATTTCCACTACAATGGCCACCTGCTGCTGAAAAAATTCCCTGAGACCGCGAAGGCGCTGGCCAAGTACCGCATCAATCCCGGCAACGCGTCCATCGGCAAAAAAGACAACGACAATTTCCAGGTCATGGTCGAGTGCGCTGTCGAGAACCAGAAGCCCGTCCGCATCGGCGTCAACTGGGGATCGCTCGATCAGGCGTTGCTGACGCGCATGATGGACCAGAACAATCACCTGCCGAATCCGCGCCCGGCCCGCGAGGTCATGATGGAAGCGATGGTGGTCTCTGCCCTTGAATCCGCCCGCGCCGCCGAGCGCTACGGCCTGAATTGCGACCAGATCATTCTGTCGGCCAAGGTCTCCGGCGTCCGCGACCTCATCGATGTCTATACCAGCCTTGCCGCGCGCTGCGAATATGTGCTGCACCTTGGACTGACCGAAGCCGGCATGGGCGCGAAAGGCCTGATCGCATCGACTGCCGGCCTTGCGCCGCTGTTGCTCGCGGGCATTGGCGATACGATCCGTGTGAGCCTGACGCCGAAGCCCGGCGGCGACCGCACCGAAGAGGTGCAGGCCGCGCAGCAGATTCTGCAATCGCTGCAGATTCGCAGCTTCATGCCGCAAGTTACAAGCTGCCCCGGCTGCGGCCGCACAACATCGACTTACTTCCAGGAGCTGGCCGAGCAGATTCAAACCTATCTGCGCACCTCAA
>CAZHKN010000319.1:1884-5049 GCA_964532725.1 uncultured Occallatibacter sp. | reverse complement strand
AACCGGACATTTCACTCGCTCAGAAAACCGGACATCTGCACTTGCTAAGAACAGACCGTGGAAGAACGCGTCATTGATTAGCGATTCAGGGGAGATCCTTCCGCACATAAATTCGATAACCTTTGGGCCATTCCTCCCGGCTCCACCACTTTACGGGCTGTCGTGGCCGCCAGTCTGTATCGAGAAGATAGTTGGATTGAAGATAGTTCTTGAATGCCGGCCAGCGGTCCAGCTTTTCGTAGTTATCTGGTCCGTCAATGTGAAGCCAACTGCTTACGACGATCACCTTGGGAGGGTTGGAGGTGATTTCTCCAAGGAATTGCTCGCGGGTTTGACGAACGATTGGGGTCTGATCCGGTCCAAACAAAAGAAAATCTGATAACACTCCCGTGGATTGAACTAATCGGGAACGATACAGCGCTGTGCCGCAGCCCGAGATTGAATCGATGCACTGAATGTGCCCGGAGAGACTCGATCCTCCCAGCCTGTCGATGTTTTCCTCAACAGAAGAAATGAATTCGATGTTCCTCCATTCGTATTGATGAATATAAATTGCAGAAACCGGCGCAATGAAGAGCGAGCCGATGGCTAGCGCAGCGGTCGCCAGGGTTCGTCTCAGCTTTGGATGCCGTCCCGCCAATGATTTGACGGCTGATACAAAATCGATCGCCATTAGCGGCAGCAAAAATGCAAGGAATGGATAGCGGTAATAAGGAAATCCACGCGGCTGTAATAGGTACGATGCCAGCCCCAAAGCAGCACCCATACTAAGTGCTGTTCGCTCCCAATCCAGCCGCGGCCAGCCGATGCACAGCATTACGAGCCATGTAAGAACGAGTGGAAGCAGTGGAGAGATGCTGTGCAGCAAAAGGAAGACAAACGGTCGGTGTCCTAGACTCGAATAATATGGAACAACCGTCCTCAAGCCTTGCAGGAAGGCCGCGGTAGCGTGCTCATGGTGCAGAAATGCAAGAGCGGCAAGTGGAGCGAAGAGAAAAGACAGCGACGAGGCAATTATGTACCAACGAATCGGACGTCCGCGCCGCCGAATCTCCATGGTCGCGATCACGAACAAAACTACGCCGAAGGGCAAAGCGGTTGGCTTGATGGTTGCAGCTACCCCCGCGCACAATCCGAAGAGTCCCGCTGCCCATACCCGCTCACGCCGCACTGCACAAAACAGAAAGGCTGTTGCCAGCACTAGAACAACCGCCATCGTGAGATCGCGTTGTCCGGGCTGAGCCAAGCCGTCACGCCCATGCACAAGGGCAAAAAGCGACGCCGCGAATACACCGGAAAACCAGTCGTAGGGCCGTGCAATATAAAGCATCGCGCCTGCGGCAACAGCCAGTGAGCCGAAGTCGAAGACGCGCCAAGCGATGTCACCACCGCCTAGCGTATGCATGACGATCCACTCAACCAGTAAAGCTCCAGGCATATTCATATCGCCTAGAACCCGGTAAGGAGCCATTCCATGATCCATGAGGAAGCATATGTAATGGATGAGGGATGCGTCCCCAACCAGCGGCCAATGCCAACTCCAGAATACATAGAGTCCAGTCGAAAGCAGCAGCGCACCGGTCAAAATATAGCGGGAGTATTGGACAAGTCGGGTCAGTAAAAGTTTCGCCACAAGATCGAGTATACCGGGCTGTTATTCAATTGGAAGTCAAGCCTCACTTGGCCCTTACGATACGGATTGTAAGGTACGCTTCCTGGTCGAATCCGTGACGCACTCCAATGCGTCCAGAAGGGCAACCGCTCGTTGAAGAGCTTAGACCAGCTGTGGCAAGTATTCAATCTCAGCATAGCTATTGAGTGATCAACATTGCAAGCTACTTCCTGTCGCCCCGTACAATAGAAAAAGCCCATGCCGCCCCGCACAGCCAGCCCAGCAAACGACAGCTTCCCCGCGCCGCGCGTAATTTTTTGGGTGGCTCTTCTGGTGCGCGTCTCTTATATACTTGCGGCGCATAGTTACCGCGTCAACCCAATCAACAACCATTTTGAATTCGGATGGGAGACGGGCCGCGTGGCTGCATCGCTGGCCAGCGGTCACGGCTACAGTTCTCCTTTCAGCGGCTATACCGGACCGACGGCCTGGATGGCGCCCGGCTTCACGCTGCTGCTTGCAGGAGTCTTCAAGCTCTTCGGCGTTTACTCGGCGCTTTCAGCCTTTGTCATTGAGACCATCGACAGCCTCTTCCAGGCATTGACCGTCCCCCTGGTCTACGAAATGGGCTCGCGCGCCGCCGGCCGGCGTACTGCGGTTTGGGCAGCATGGATATGGGCGCTTTATCCAGGTGTTATCCAGTACAGCACTCGATGGATCTGGGAGACGTCGCTATCGACGATGCTCTTTGCCGCGGTGCTGGTGCTGGGGATGCGGATGCGCGGCACGGGAGCAACACCACCTGCGCAGCATTCCATCGCTCATTGGGCGCTCTTCGGCCTGCTGTGGGGAGCGATCAGCATGACCAACCCCACGCTGCTGCTGATGGCTCCCGTAGAAGGCATGTGGATTCTGGCCGGCCCGCCCTCGCGAAAGAACCTATTGCGCGGTACTGCATTGGCAATGCTCTCCGCAGCGCTCTGCGCTTCTGTGGCCGCACCCTGGGTGGTGCGCAACTGGGTCGTCTTTCATGCATTCATCCCCACGCGAGGCAACTTCGGAGCCGAAGCGGCGATGGCCTGGTCACCCAGCTCAGACGGATTTCCCTGGGGCGCAACAGTGCCCACAGTCGAGGCCGCGCCCGAGCATCAGATCTATGCGCAAATGGGCGAGCTCGCTTATGTGAAGATGCGCGGGGCGCAGGCCAATGCGTGGGTGCATGAAGATCCGGCGCGTTTCTGGCGGCTGGCCGCGCTGCGCTTTTATATGTTCTGGGCCAGCGTTCCGCACACTTCGGGAGGCCATCCTGCCGCGGAGTATTTTCGCGAAGCCGCACATTGCTTTGGCTCAATTACTGGGATTCTGGGCTTGCTGTTGGCCTTGCGGCGCCGCTTGCCCGCCTCTGGTCTCTTTGCCGCTGCCGTAGCGCTTTTGCCCGTCATTTACTACTTCGTGACCGCCGGTTCGCGCTTCCGCAATCCGCTGGAGCCGTTCTTGGTGATTCTGATTGTCTATCTCTTTCAGCAGGCGCGGGGTGGCTTGGGGTTCAGCAT
>CAZHKN010000319.1:0-1874 GCA_964532725.1 uncultured Occallatibacter sp. | reverse complement strand
TCTGCGACGGCTTTGGCCGGCACACACTGATTGACCGGAGGTACTCTTCGTGACTACGGATGAAAAGCAGGAAATGCTGGCGTCTCTTGAACAAGGCAGAGCAGCGCTGCTCATAGCGCTGGAGGGCGTAAGCTCTGAAATGTCCGTTCAGCTCCCTGGACCAGGAAAATGGTCAATCCTCCAGTGTGTCGAGCACCTCGCCCTCGCAGAAGATTACCTTTTCGGACAAATCAGCGACGCCGTTCCATCCGAGACTCCACTCTTCTATCCTCAGCGGGAAGCCGCGATCCGACTCCGAGGCCCGGACCGCTCCACCCGCATTGAGTCACCCGAGCAAGCGATCCCCTGCGGACGATTCACTCGCCTGCCGGACGCACTGCAACACTTTCTCGCCAGCCGCGAGCGTTCCATCTACTTCGTAGCGAACTGCTTGGATGATCTCCGCTCCAGGTTGACCTCCCATCCCCTTCTTGGAAAGGTGAATTGCTACGAAACGCTCTTGCTGATCGCCGCGCACCCCTTACGCCACATTCAGCAGATTCAAGAGATCAAGGCTGGTCTCTGCTAAACCGAGAGTGGCTCTGGTTCATTTTTCTGTGCACAAAGTATAGTGCAAATTGACCCAGCCCTCCAAAGACGATAGACTATCTTAGTTTGGCGATTCCTGCCTGTCGCCGTGGAGACTCTCGTTCGCCTGCTACTTGGGCTTGAGTGAGCCGGTCATTTCACCACGGTGCGGAAGTTTCCGCCCGAGCCATTTTTGAAGGTATAGCGCACCGGCCAGCCCGGAGCCGCGCTGGAGGATTTATGTACGCGGTTATTCGTACCGGTGGTAAACAGTATCGGGTCGCCCCAGGCGACGTAGTCAAGATTGAGAGCATTCACTCCGAGAGCCAGACGGTTGAGTTCAGCGATGTGCTGGCCGTCAGCGGCGAGCCGGGAACCGTGGCCAAGCCGGCCACGGCCAAGGTAACTGCCGAGGTACTTGGCGAAGGCCGCGCTGCGAAGATTCTGGTCTTCCACCTTAAGCGGAAGAAGCAGTATAAGAAGCTGCAGGGCCACCGGCAGAACTTTACCGAGGTGCGCATCAAGGCCATTGAGGCCGACGGCGTTACCTACTCCGCAGCCGTTTAAGACTGATTTCAAGTCGTTAAGCGCGGCACAGCGGAAACGAAAGAATTGGCCCAACTGGGCGGAACTGAAAGCGGACGGCTGAAAGCCCGAAGCTGAATAAGGAGATTCGGCAATGGCACATAAGAAAGGTGGAGGCAGCTCCACAAATGGACGCGACTCCAATGCACAGCGGCTAGGCGTAAAGAGCTTCGCCGGCGAACTCATCAGCGGCGGCACCATCATTGTCCGCCAGCGCGGCACCCGCATCAAGCCGGGCCTCAATGTCGGCATCGGCTCCGACGACACGCTCTTTGCCAAGGTAACTGGGCGGGTCAAGTTCCAGGACCGCGGGAATCACGGTCGTTTTGCATCCATTGAGCCGCTTGCAGCAGAGTAGTCTTTTCTACTCGAGCTTCGCGGAATAAATGCTCTCATGATGAAGCAGAGTTACCATAATCCGCGCGTGACATTATGGATTTTGGCTCTTTGACTGGGATTTGAACATAGTGAAAAGGCCACATGTGTGTGGCCTTTTTTATTGCGCTATGCACAAAAATATTTATCTACTTTCTGCTTGACAAGCTATTCCGCATCCTTGACAATCCTCCCATCGGTTACCAGCCTCCTTTTTCTGGTTACTGATGGTTCCTCCTGAGGTCGTCACAATAAATCTCTCGGGTTTCTTTCCCTTTCCCGGAAGTTACCCATAAGGTCAATCCACAGCCGGTAAGTACCGGGCGAGGCGATTTATGTCTCGCCGT
>CAZHKN010000318.1:0-5054 GCA_964532725.1 uncultured Occallatibacter sp. | reverse complement strand
TGTCCAGCAGAAAGAGCGCGGGTGGCTGCCGCTCGGCGTCGGGAATCAGGTTGGCTGGGGTGTGAAACAGGCGTGGCAGAAAACCCGCTGCTTCCAGGTGATGCTGCACAAGCCGCGCAATATCAGTGTCGTCTTCCAATACAAAAACTGTCTGGCTCAACCGGTCAGCCCTCATCCGGCGGCCGTTGTTTTCAGTTGCAGTGGCCGCACGGAACCATTAATAGAGTAATTCAGTCAGGCAAAGAGATTGCAAACGTTTGATTAATTTGGCAGGAAGCAGCGGTTGTGAATGCTTCGGAAAGAAAAGCATCGGCAAAGGATCGCTCCCCAGCCTGCTTTCTTGGCGATCTGTGATTACCTGATAGATTGGGTGTCCTATCTTGGAGCAGTCGATACCGGTGCTCGCGCTGTAGTTAGTTCTAATGCGGGTGCGGAGGTGTTGATCACACGGCGCTGGCGATGAAACGCAGACGCACATAATCGGCGGTCCAATGGCCGTCCTCGTCGCACAGCGCGGGCGCAAGCAATGCAACTGTCTCCTGAATCACTGCATCGCGCAGTTCCTGCGGCACGCCATCAAGAACCCCCTTGCGAAAGGTATTGAGCCATCCGCACATGCCGCTTGCGGGAAGCGGAGTGGGCCGTGGGATCAAGGCGATCTGTTCGACGGTGAAGCCGTGACGCGCCAGCCGCCGCGTATAGCCTGCGGGGGTTGGATAGTAGTTGACACCATCTTCGCGGTCGCCATATCCGTGGCGCGCGAGCACGGCGATTAATGCAACACGAATCGCAGCAATGTTCCCCTGGCCGCCCATCTCGGCGACAAAACGTCCGCCGGGCCTGAGAACGCGGCGCACCTCGGCCATCATCGCCTCCTGATCGCGCACCCAGTGCAAGGCCGCATTGGAGAAGACTGCGTCGAAGCTGGCATTGGCATGGGGCAGGGCTTCGGCATTGGCAACTTCCGCCTGAAGCCCGAGCGCGCGGGTGGCGGCAACCATCTCCGGCGAAGCATCGACGCCGCGAACAGCGGCTCCCGTGGCAGCGATGCGCTGTGTCAGTTGCCCGTCGCCGCAGCCCAGATCGAGGATGATTTCGCCGGGCTTGGCGTCGAGCGATTCAAGAACTCCGCCGGCCAGCCCATGAACGAATGCAGCATTTTGCGCGTAAGTTTCGGGATTCCAGGTCTGTGTCATCAAGCCTCCACTGCCAGTGTGAAGGAAAGTAATTCATAAAACAAAGTTATTATTATTCTTGATTAGATAATATATTTTTATGGGGATAATTGGCAGGTGAGCCGGGCGGGAAACGCTTAGATGGATTGCACGGGGACGAGGGTCAGGTCGTCGACGAGTCCTACTTCTTTCTGTACGAATGGTTCACCATACTTCACACCGGCAAGCAGGCCATAGTGGCGGGCTTCAGCAAAGGTGCGCTCACGAATTTCTTCTTCTGGAACGAAGAGCGCGCTGCCGGTTGGCTGATTGGCGTATTGGGAGCGATAGGCCATCAGCGCCGCGTGGCGCTGCTCGGTGAAGGGAGTGATATCGACGATGAAGCTGGGGCGCACATCGGCATAAAGGCTGGCGTAGACGATTTTGAAAGGTCGGTGCGCCGGCAGTTCCACTGTTTCTTCACTTTCTTGCCCCGCAGGCGCGATTGGCGTCACCGCAGGTGGCGCCTTGGCGAGGCCGGAGAGGAAACAGGCTTCGTAGCCGAGCGTGGCGGTGATGGCGTGGTCTGGGTGCCGGGCCTGCCAGTAAGGCAGAATGACAACGCGAGGCCGCAACAGCCGCAGGACGCGGACGATCTTGAGGCGGCTATCGAGTGTGTTGGCGACAGCGCCGTCGGGAAGATCGAGGGCCTGACGCCAACTGACGCCGAGCAGGCGCGCAGCTTCTGCTGCTTCCTGGGCGCGGCCGTCAGCGCTGCCGCGGGTTCCGGCTTCGCCTTGGGTCAGATCAAGGATGGCGGTACGCAGGCCGCGTGCAGCCATGCGCAGAAGAGTTCCGCCGCAGGTCTGCTCCACGTCGTCGCGATGCGCGGCGATGGCCAGAACGTCAGCCTGTGGAGAAAGCTCTGCGGCAGTCATCGGATCAATAGACGGTGTTGTTGGTGTCGGTAGTGCCGTCCATGTAAGCCACGTCGTAGGCCGTGCCCTGCACGGTCACATTGGAGTTATCAATGGACGAGCCGTCGACGGTGGAGTTGATATAGACTTGCCCGCCTTGCGCTGAATAAATCTTATGCAGACCGGTAACGGCGGCAATGCCGGTGGCGTCTCCAATGTAGGGCAGCAGCGTTGCGGATTTTGTGAGCAGGCTGTACATGGTGAGGCAGCCGTAGGGCAGGCCGGCGGCGTAGCGCGCGCCGTTGGTGCATTTGGTCATGCCGATCCACAGTGTGTCATCATCGGCGCGAATCATGCGGCTGGCGAAGCCAGGTTCGCCGTCGCTGATGGAGACTGGAGCAGATGCAGCGGTGTTGGTAAGGTTCACAATCGTCAACATGCCGGTAAAGAGGCCGCTCTGTGATGCAGTGCTGGCAGCGCATTGCGGAAGGCTGCTCGAGGAAAGAGACTGATCGGCGAGGCATTGGCCGGCGACATACAAGCTTGTGCCATCAACCAGAGCGTTGCTCGCTCCGCCGGGAATTGGAATGCATCCTGTTGCTATGTTCACATTTCCGCATTGAGCGATTGTTGTCGTGGTCGTGGTGGGTAAGGTGCCGGATACTTGGCCGACTAGGTAAATCATTGGAGCAACGGAGAGGGCGGTAATGGAAGATGCCGTACCACCGCACTCGGGTCCGCAGTTGAGAACGTAAGCCGTGCCGCCGTCGGCGGAGAAGACAGCTTTGACAGGGCGGTCAAAGCTGAGCGGAGCACCGTACGGATTGCCGGTTGAGTCGGTGTTATCGGGGCTTTGCGCCTGGAAGAGGCACCAGCCGGGAGCGGTTTGCGGTTCGCAATCGACTGCTGCTTTGGGCCAGTTTGCCTGTCCGCCGGCATAGGCTACAGTTTCGCCGGCTGAAAGCTTGCGGGGATAGTAGATGTAATTGGAGTTCTGCACAAAAGCCAGCGCCATTGAGCCGCCGGGATTGACGCTGACACGATAAATGCCGGGCAGGCCCAGCGAATAGGTGCCGCCGGTTCCTGTCTTATCCTGGATTGAAAGAACATGGGCCTGCTGGCTGGCCGCGAAGACGTATTGTTGATTGCGGGTAACAAAGATGCTCGAGGAAGGACCATTGGAGGGAGAGAGAGTTGTACCCGTCTTCTCCTGTGCGTAATTGATCAACAAGAAGCTGCCGTCGCCGGAGCCATAGACCGCGCCGGTCTGCTCTTCGGGCATGTTCTGGATCGAGATTGGGAGGGCGCCGGAGTAGCCCGCGATGGAGAATAACGGAATCTTGTCGTTGTAACTGTGACGGATGTCGTAAAAGGCGTCGACAAACTGCAATGCGCCCTTGGTGGTGGAACTGGTGTTCTGGATCGCGATCAGGACGCGGTTGGTCAATCCGCTGGGGGGCAGGGTGCGTCCCGCAAAATAGGTGGTAGTACCGCAACCTGCCAGCGCCACGGCAACGGCCAGAGCCGCGACGGCGCTGATTGAAAGACTTCTCTTGTTCAAAATCCCATCCCTCGATATTTTCGCGGTGTCAGCCGCGGGTTCAGTCCGCGGCGGATGCCGCTGGATAAAAGATTGCCGCCTAAGAGGAATATTCCCGAAGTATCCGTGGAATCCTTACGGTCCAAGGCCAGTTTCTGCCCAGTGGTGGTCTCCCGAAGTATAACAAAGCAGGCCACTGCTCTGGCGCAGCGAGGCCGGTTGGCATAGCATGGCTAGAGAATGAGCACATTCGCCGATATCTTCTCCTCTCGCAGCGTACTTGCCGACGGCGCGATGGGCACTGTCCTTTACGCGCGCGGCATCTTTATCAACCGCTGTTACGACGAGTTGAATCTCTCTGACCCGGGGTTGATTCTCTCGATCCACGAAGAGTATCTGCAGGCCGGCGCGGAGATACTGGAGACCAATACCTTTGGCGCCAACCGCTTCCGGTTGGCCCGGCATGGACTGGCGGAGAAGGTTGCCGAGATTAATGCCGCCGGAGTGCGGCTGGCCCGCGAGGCGGTAGAGCATGTGAAAGAAAAGCAAGCCGCCGATGCCTGGGTTGCCGGTTCTGTCGGTCCGCTCGGCGTGCGGTTGGAACCGCTGGGAAAGACTGGCCTGGATGAAGCCCGCGCGGCCTTCGCCGAGCAAATTGCCGCCATTGCAGCCGCCGGCGCGGACATGCTGATTCTGGAAACCATGCCTGCGCTGGATGAGGCCCGCGAGGCGCTGACCGCGGCCAAATCTGCAGCCCCGCATCTGCCCGTTCTGGTGATGGTGACGGTGGACGACGACGGCAACTGCCTCGATGGCGCATCGGCAGAACAGGCCGCGATACGACTGACGGAGTGGGGCGCTGGAGCGATTGGAATCAACTGCTCGACAGGGCCAACTACGGTGCTGACCGCGATTGAAGCGATGCGCGCCGCTACTTCTCTGCCACTGGCCGCAATGCCCAATGCCGGAATGCCGCGCGCCGTGGAAGGGCGCAATATTTACCTCTGCTCGCCGGAGTATATGGCCAGCTTTACGCGCAAGGCGTTGCAGGCTGGAGTGCAGATTGTGGGCGGCTGTTGCGGCACCACGCCGAATCACATCCGCGCGATGAAGTCGGCGATGCGCGCGATTGACGCGCAAACCCGCGTACAGGCAACGGGAACCGCGCAGGCGATCAACTCCGAGACTGAACCCATGGCGCTCAGGGAGCGGTCGCGCATTGGCGCGCTCATTGCCCAAGGGACGCTGGTCACGCTGGTGGAGATCGTTCCGCCCAAGGGCATTGATTGCACCAAGGAGATTGAAGGCGCGCGGATGCTGGCCGGGCTGGGCGTACACGCAATCAACGTGCCGGATTCGCCGCGGGCCTCTGCGCGGATGAGCGCGCAGAGCCTCTGCATTCAGATACAGCAACACATCGGCATTGAGACGATTCTGCATTAC
>CAZHKN010000317.1:0-5110 GCA_964532725.1 uncultured Occallatibacter sp. | reverse complement strand
ATGCCCATGCCGAAGCCCGAGTGCGGCACGCTGCCGTAGCGGCGCAGGTCGAGATACCACTGGAAAGCCTCTTTGGGCAGGTTGTGTTGCTCAATGCGCGCGTTGAGCAACTCATAACTTGACACACGTTGTGACCCGCCGATGATTTCGCCATAGCCCTCGGGAGCCAGCACATCGACGCAGAGAGCGTAGCGCGAGTCAGCCGGGTCCGGCTCCATATAGAAAGCCTTCACGTTGGCCGGGTAGCGATGGACCATGACGGGGCGGTCGAACTGCGAGCTGAGCCAGGTTTCATCGGGCGAGCCGAAATCGTTGCCGTACTCGAAGGGCGCTTCGAGATGGCCGTCTTTGTGGGCCTGGTTCAGCATGTCTGCGGCCTCGTCGTAGCGCAGCCGCGGAAACGGCGGCGCGATGGCCTGGAGCTTGGCAGGATCGCGGCCAATCACTGTCAATTCCGGCGCGCGATTTTTCAAAACGCTTTGCACAATGTGCGAGAGGAAGTTTTCAGCCAATCCGAGCAAACCGTCGAGGTCAAGATAAGCGACCTCCGGCTCAATCATCCAGAACTCGGTGAGATGGCGGCGGGTTTTGGATTTCTCGGCGCGGAATGTGGGGCCGAAGCTGTAGACCTTGCCCAGCGCAAGAGCCGTTGACTCGATGTAAAGCTGGCCGCTCTGCGTGAGGAAGGCCGGATCGCCGAAGTAATCGACAGGAAACAGCGTGGACGTGCCCTCGCAGGCTGCCGGGGTCAGAATCGGCGGATCGGTGCGGATGAAACCGTTGGTATCAAAGTATTCAGCAGCCGCGCGCATGATCTCGGCGCGGATGCGCAGAATGGCCGACTGGCGCGGGGAGCGCACCCACAAGTGCCGGTGCTCCATCAAAAAATCGACGCCGTGGTCCTTGAGGCTGATGGGATACGGATCGGACTCTGGGATGCGGTGAACGACTTCGAGACCCTCGACATCGAGTTCGAAGCCGCCGGGGGCACGTTTATCGGCGCGGACTTTACCGGTGACGATGACCGAGGACTCCTGAGTGAGTCCCTTGAGCGCTTCAAAAACCTCGGGGGAAACGCTCTTCACATGCGCCACGCCCTGCACAGTTCCGGTACCATCGCGAAAGATGGGAAAGAGCAGTTTGCCGCTCTCGCGCAGGTTGTAAAGCCAGCCGCGTAGCGTGACGGATTGGCCTTCATGCTGGCCGAGGGTGGCGATAGTAGCGATGGGTGGAGTTGCGGGTGCGGTCTCTTCGGACATTTTTGTTCGCTTCCTGAGCGGCGAGGGCGGCTCTTTTTATTGCGGGAAAACACCCCACCGAACATTTCAGGATAACGCGGCCGGCTTTGTTGAGTATCCTTATCCGCATGAAGCACTGCGTGCGGCAACGTTTCAAATTGGGTGTGGCGCTGATATGGGGCGCGGCTGGAGTCATCTCGGCACAGGCAATTCATGGCCGCGACGGCATCGTACTGCCCGCGCCGCCGGCAGCCGAAGCGGTTCCGGTAGTGGACGATTACTTCGGGACCAAGATCACCGACAATTACCGCTGGCTGGAGGATGGGAAGAGCCTGGAGACCAAGGCTTTTATCGAGGCCCAGAACGCGTATACGGACCGCTACATGCGCCAAGCGAAGATACGGCCCGATCTGGTCGACGATCTAGACGCGCTGGAGCATGTTTCGGAGTGGGGCCTGCCGGTGGAGCGGGCCGGAAATCTCTTCTTTGAGAAGCGGCTGGCTGGCGAAGAGCAGGCGTCGATCTACATGCGGCGCGGCTGGACGGCCAAAGACGAACGGCTGATCGATCCGGCGAAGCTGAGCCGGGATGCCAACACCTCGGCTGAGTTGCTGGATGTATCGCGCGACGGCCTGTTAGTGGCCTATGCGGTGCGGGAAAGCGGCGCGGAAGAGACGGCGATTCATGTGGCCGAGGTGAAGACCGGCAAAACCCTCGAAGATGAACTGCCGCTTGCAGTCTATCGCTCGGTGAATTTCACCGCAGACGGCAAAGGGATCTATTACACGCGGGTAGGCAAGGCCGGGACGTTGCTGTATCAGCATCAAATTGGAACGCGCCTCAGCCGGGATGTACTGCTCTTCGGGCGGGAGTTTTTCAGCGAGCCGCTGGGCGCAACGGACCTCTTCACATCGAGTGTTACCGATGACGGTCGCTATCTCGTCGTTGAGATTGATCGCGGCCTGCCGGCGCGGCGGGTGGATATTGTCTTTCGCGATCTGAAGAAGCCCGGTTCGCCTTTCGAGCTGTTGGTCTGGGGACTGGATGCACGTTTCAAAGCGATCTGGACCAAGGGCGCTTGGTACGTGGAGACGGATTATCAGGCTGCGAAGGGGAGGGTCTTAAGGGCCGAGCCGGGGATTCTGCCGGACGTCTGGCCGATGGTGATTCCTGAAGCCCTGGAGCCAATCGAGAATTTCTCTATCGTTGGCGGAAAGATTTACCTGACGCGCTTGAATGACGGCAAGCCGGAGAGCACTGCGTATACCCTGGATGGCAAGCCTGCGGGGAAGCTAAATGAGGATGGAATCGCGGCAGTTTCAGCCGTTACCGGCGGAACAGAGGCCCGGTACGGGTTTTTAAGGGTGGAGTCGTTGCTGACTCCGCCTCTTGTCTACCGGCTGGATACCTTGACCGGCAAGCGCGAGGTCTTCGGCCAAACCAAGGCGCCCTTCGATGCCGCGCGGTATGAGGTGCAGCAGGTCTTCGTGAAGTCCAAGGACGGAACGCAGATCCCGATGCTCATCGCCGAAAAAAAAGGACTCAAGCAGGACGGGACGGAACGGCTGATGATGACCGGAACAGGCGGCTTCGGCGAGAGCAATCTGCCCCTCTGGAGTCCGGTCTATGCCTGGTGGCTGCAGCAGGGCGGGTGGCTGGCCCTGCCTGGTGTGCGCGGCGGCAGGGAATATGGCGAAGCCTGGCGCCAGCAGGCGGTACTCAGCGCCAAGCAGACGAGCTTCGATGATTGGTTCGCCGCGGCGGAGTACCTGATTGCGAACAAGTACACATCTTCAGCGCACCTTGCGATCCTCGGCCGCGGGGCCGGCGGACTGCTGGTTGCAGCCGCGATCACCCAGCGCCCGGAGCTGTTTTCAGCAGCGGTCTGCGCCGACCCGCTGCTGGATATGCTGCGGTATCAGAAGTTTGGCAATGGGCCGTTGTGGGCCGGGGAGTTTGGGTCTGCGGAGAAGGAGAAGCAGTTCCCTTATCTGGCCAAATACTCTCCGTATCAAAATGTGAAAGCGAAGACGGTTGGTCCGGCGGTTCTGCTTGCAACGTCAGACAGCGGCGCATGGGCTGATCCGCTTCATGCCCGTAAGATGGCGGCGCTGCTGCAAGCCAACTCCGCGGGCGGACGGCCCGCACTGCTGCGAGAGACGAAAACGACGCTTAGATTGACCACTACTGGCGCCGAAGCGCCGGCGATCCGGTCAGGCGTGGAACCACGGATGCAGTTGGATGCAGATGAACTCGCGTTCCTGTGGACAGAAACGGGCCTCGGTCCAGCTGCGCGGTAGCCAAAAAACAGAAATGAATTGCCAAGCAGAGGGAAATCCAGGCAGGATCTCATGTCTTCCCGATTGTCTCCGATAAGGGAGAGAGGAACTCCCGTGCGCCTCGCTTGCCGCGATGGCCGCTTGTATCGCAGCCTGATGTACGAGCCAGTCTTGCGCTTCAATGAAGCGGCCTTTTGCGCCAACCTTGGCCTTGAAGTCAGCGCATCCACGGCCATTCTGGAATGGCGCCGCGGGTTGGGCAGGCGCGGGATTTCGCGCACTCAGAGTGAGTTGCAAGGGCCTGGAGGAGGCGAGCCGCGATGCCGCAGATGGTATTGGAGACCAGCAAGAAAGACGGCATCCTGGAAGCCGACCGGCTGGCCGCGCTCCGTGTGACCGGGATACTGGATACGGAGCCGGAGCCGATCTACGACACGCTCACACGGATGACAGCCGAGTTTTTTCAGGCAGATATGGTAGTGCTGGGGTTTGGGGATGAGACCCGTCTCTGGGCGAAGTCCTGCTGGGGAGAACCGGTTCGTGAGATTCCGCGAAAGAACTCGATTTTCGATATGGTCCTGGCCGGAAACGGCCCCGTGGTTGTCTCCGACATTGCGCTGCATCCGCAGATGAAGGGCAAGGAGATGCAACTGCGGCGCTATGGTTTGCGTGCCTTCGCCAGCGTTCCGGTGCGCGCTGCCGAGGGAGAGATCCTGGGAACGCTCACGGTTTTACATAAGCTGCCGAACTCCAGCATCGGCGCGGAGGAAATCGGCATCCTGGAGAACCTGGCCGAGATGGTCACCAGCCAGTTGGAACTGGGCAAGCTGCGCAAAGCCTATTCCAGCCAGCGGGTGCGCCGGCGGAGCCGGGCAACCCGGAGAGAGAACAAGGCGGCGCTGATCGAAAACCAAAGCTGGCCCCAGGTAGCGGATCTGCGCCGCGCCCTGGATCAAGGTCAATTTGTGCTCTATTACCAGCCGGAGGTTGAACTTGCCACGCGCAAAATCGTAGGCATGGAAGCGTTGATCCGCTGGCAGCACCCGGTGCGGGGACTGGTGCCGCCCGGGGATTTTATTCCATTGGCAGAGGAGTCCGGGCTGATATTGCCGATCGGAGACTGGGGACTCGCCGAGGCATGCCAGCAGATTCAGAACTGGAATCAACAGAATGCCTCCTTTGAATCGTTGCGTGTCTGTGTCAACCTCTCAGCCCGGCAGTTCTCCCGGCCGGGTTTGGCGGACCATGTGGAAAGCCTGATGGCCCAGTCAGGCGTTGCCAACCACCAACTCGGCCTGGAGTTGACCGAATCCAGCCTGATGCCCAACATGGGCATTGCCCTGGAAGTCTTGACCAACCTGCGCCGGCTGGGCGTCTCGCTGCTGATGGACGACTTTGGCACAGGCTATAGTTCACTGAACCAATTGCACACATTTCCTTTTGACGTCCTGAAGATTGACCGCTCGTTTATCTCCCGCATGGCGGAAGGCGATCAAGCGCTGCAGATTGTCCGAACCATTATCGAACTGGCTCGCGTGCTGGGGATGGACGTGGTCGCGGAAGGCATTGAGACCCGCGATCAATACCGGCTGC
>CAZHKN010000316.1:0-5112 GCA_964532725.1 uncultured Occallatibacter sp. | reverse complement strand
ACGGCTATGTCTCCGCAGGTTTCCGGGACGCGCAAACCGAGCGCGACAGCTTCGTCATAGGCAACTGGGTGCATACCTTCTCCCCAAAGGCGCTCTTCTCCGCCGCACCCTTCT
Source organism: uncultured Occallatibacter sp. (assembly GCA_964532725.1). Taxonomy (GTDB): domain Bacteria; phylum Acidobacteriota; class Terriglobia; order Terriglobales; family Acidobacteriaceae; genus Telmatobacter. Next base: position 4,998 of record CAZHKN010000316.1, on the reverse strand, counting down.
ATCACTTCAACCAAGCGAACTATGATTCGTTCGCATCCGATAATCCCGTTTCCACAACCTGGCACCAGACCTCGAACTATCTCGGCGGGCAAGGGGATTTCCATCTCGACAAAGGATGGAATAGCTTCTCCGCCGGATTTTATTCCTTCTATCAGGGCGAGAATGATCTCTTCGGCGTACAGGTGAATGATGGCAGCGCGAGTTCGGAAGCACCGCAGAGTTCAAGCGCCAATGCGGGCCTTGTTGAGTTCTACATTGCCGACCATCTGCGCCTCGGCCGCTATGTCACACTGCTCGGCGGCGAGCGCTTCTCCATCTTCCGCGCATGGCTGAATGAGTCCGCCATCTATCCTCGCATCGGCGCAACGGTGCAGATCCCACATCTCAACTGGGTGCTGCGCGGCTTCTACGGCCACTTCTTCCAGCCCGCGCCCATCCTCACTGTCTCCAGCTCCGTTCTCGACTATGCGGGCCAGCAGCCCGCCGGAGAAAATGACTTTACCCCAATCCCCTCAGAGCGCGATGAGGAGCATCAATTTGGAATCCAGATTCCCTACAAGGGTTGGCTGCTCGATGTCGCCAACGTCAAAAACCGCGTCAACAACTTCCTCGATCACTCGAATCTTGGTGAATCCAGCATGTACTTCCCCATCGCCGTCGATGGAGCCTTGGTCCGCGCCTGGGAGATGACATTGCGCTCGCCTCAACTGGCGCATACCGGCCAGTTACACGTGACTTACTCCAATCAGATTGCCGAGCAGCGCGGCAACATCATCGGTGGATTCACTTGCAGCGTTGCGAATGACCCGGCCTGCGACCTCGGCCCCAATTACACACCCGTCGACCACGATCAGCGCCAGACGCTCAACACCGGCTTCACGGCAAGACTGCCGCTGCGCACATGGTTTGCCAGCAATGTATATTACGGCTCCGGCTTCTCCAATGGGCTGCAAGGCAGTGCGCAAAGCCCTTATCAGGGGCTGTATCTACCCGTGCATACAACCTTTGATGTTTCCGGAGGCCATAACATCGGCGAGAACTGGAAGCTCTCCGGCAGCATTCTCAACGTCACCAACCATCGCGTCCTGCAAGATACCTCGCTCACGATTGGCGGATTCCATTACAACGATCCGCGCATGTTTCAAGCGGAGCTGCGCTACCGCTTCCACTTCTAACTCACCGCCAACGGACACACTACCAATGAGAGCGGGTTCCCTGGTCCCTCGCACTTGGGGACCAGGGAAGGATCAGAAGCGCTGAAGCACCCCCATCCTTACCGCGTACCTGTATCTTTCGGCTGGGGGTGGGTAGGCACTCCCACAAACCAAGCCAACGCGATACCTGCCAGCCCCACCGCAGGTGGTTGCAGATTATTTCGCTGGACCGCTTATTATAAAAATCCATGGCGACTATCTTCGAAAAGTTGAACCTGAAGGATCATCAGGAGATCCTTGTTTTGAATGCTCCAGAGAGTTTTGAGCCGGAGCTGTCGCGGCTACCGGTCATCACAATTCACCGCCATCTGACATCGGTTGCGGAAATTCGCTTCTCGCTGGCCTTTGTTATGAAGCAGAGCGAGGTCGATACGTTGGCCGGGGAGATTACGGTTCGAATGAAAGGCGATGGAATTGTATGGTTCGCCTATCCCAAGGGCACATCGAAGAAATATAAGTGCGACTTCAATCGCGACACAGGTTGGGCCGCACTGCAAGCCGCGGGGTTTGATACGGTGCGATCTATCGCGATTGATGAGGATTGGACGGCGCTGCGCTTTCGCCGTAAGGAGTATATTAAAGCCCGTTCCTAGAGAAGAATAGATTCGACCAACCACCCCGCTTTTGCTGAAGCAGTGTTTCAGCAAAAGCGGGTTTCTTTTGCGGCTCACACAAAGCGAGCCGCCGCAATACTGCCCTGGTTCCATTCACCATCAACCCACCGCAATACGGAGGAAAGACAATGGCAAGCACATCGTGGAAACTGCGTGAGGCGCAGAATGAAGTTCAGCGTACGGCGCACAGCCAGGATCTGATTGAAATTCCCAAGCACGCGCAGATCGACCGCGAAACCGAAGGCCTACTGGACGAGTTGCCCACACCCGGCGGCCCGCCCAAATCTATCAAAACTCCAGAATAGGCGTTTTCTGACCTCTTCCCGCAGCATTGAATGAGCGCCAATGGGCCAAGAGGATGTAATTACAGATGCAGTGAAACTATTCCACTGCAAAAAGGCCGGGCAATACTTCCCCGGCCTTTCCTTCCACCACATGCGTAAATGCACCGGCATTGAGCGGCGGCTCGGGACCAACATAGACAGTTCGCGCATTATTGAGCCGCGCCCAATGCACAAAATTGGCCGCAGGATAAACTGAGCCCGATGTGCCCACCACCAGCATCAGCGTGGCTTTTTTTATCTCGGCCTCAATGCGATCCCTCCCCAGCGGAATCTCACCGAAGAAAACAATGTGCGGACGCAAACGGCCTCCGCAGGCGCAGCGGCCGACTTCATCAAGGCTGCAATAGACGGCGTGATCTTCAACCGGTGGCCAGCCACAATCGTCTTCGCAGCGGGATTTGGCCAACTCTCCGTGCATGTGTAAGAGGCGTGCGGAACCAGCCCGCTCATGCAGATCATCCACGTTCTGCGTGCAGAGAAAGTAGCGATCTCCTAGATGTGATTCCAACTCCGCCAATGCAATGTGCGCCGGATTCGGCTCGGCCTTTAGCCCATCCGCGCGGCGCTTGGAGTAAAACTCCCATACCAGGGCCGGATTGCGCTCCCATGCATCGGGAGTGCAGACATCTTCAATTGCGTGACCGGCCCACAAGCCATCCGAGGCGCGAAAAGTGGGCAGTCCACTTTCCGCGCTGATGCCCGCGCCGGTGAGAACGAAGACGTAGTCGTCAATTGTGACAGATATCTTTTCCATCTCTCGATCTTACTGACAACCAATAGCTGCCAACTGAAAACTGTTTTCACGGCTTGAGGAGAATCTTTCCTGTTGTCTTGCGGCCTTCGAGTGCGATCTGCGCTTCGGCGGCCTCGGCCAATGGATAAATATGTTCCATGCGCAGCTTGAGTTCACCGTTCGCAACCCAGCCCAGCACGTCGCGCGCCCGCCATTCCAACTCCTCGCGCGTGGCCAGATAATGCCCAAGCGTAGGCCGGGTGATAAAGAGCGATCCCTTGGCGTTGAGCTGGATCAGATCAAACGGCGGTACCGGGCCGCTGGAAGCTCCAAACAACGCCAACAGTCCGCGCGGCCGCAAACAGTTCAGACTCTTCTCGAAGGTCGTTTTGCCTACCGAGTCATAGACCACATTCACACCTTTGCCGCCGTTGATCCGCTTGACCTCCGCTTCAAAATCCTGCTCTGTATAGAGGATCACCTCCGACGCACCAGCGTTCCGCGAAAGCTCGGCCTTCTCCGGCGTTGAAACGGTCGAAATCACCCGTGCGCCCAATCGTGTCGCCATCTGCGTCAGCAACAGTCCCACGCCGCCCGCTCCGGCATGTACCAACGCAGTCTCACCGGCCTTGAGCGGATACGTAGAGTACGCCAGATAATGCGCGGTCATGCCTTGCAGCATCGCTGCAGCGGCCTGATCCACAGAAACACTCTCTGGTACCTTGACAAGTTGCGCAACGGGGACCAGCGTGTACTCCGCATAACTACCTAACGCAGTTACCGTCGCCACTCGGTCGCCTTCGGCAAAGCCGGTCACGCCCTCACCCACGCGCACCACAGTGCCCGCGGCCTCGTTGCCGAGAGTCAATGGCAGTGCGGCCTTGTACGTGCCCTTGCGGAAGTAGATCTCGACGAAGTTGACGCCGGCCGCGGCAACGCGGATCAGCACCTGACCCGGACCCGGCGCGGGGGTGGGCAACTCGACCAGTTTCAGTACCTCTGGCCCGCCTGTCTCGTAAATCTGGATGGCTTTCATACGCAATCAGAATGCACCATCGCGGCGCGGGCTGCAAATGCCCGCAATTAGATTCGATTTGACCGCTTTGTTACAGATCTATGAATCGCGATTTTAGCTCCGCGCCATCGAGCAGTACATCTCCGGCGCAGGCTGGCGCAGCCTCGTTTTGCACCCTCGCCTGTGGTAGTTTTAAGAGTGGGAGTACGCGAAAATATATGCCTCCGATTACGGAATTCATCAAACACCACTATCGTCATTTCAACGCCGCAGCGCTGGTGGATGCAGCCGAAGGCTATAACAAACACCTCGCCTCGGGCGGCAAAATGTTCGTTACGATGGGCGGCGCAATGAGCACCGCCGAGCTGGGGCTTTCGCTGGCCGAAATGATTCGCCAGGACAAGATTCACGGCATCAGTTGCACCGGCGCAAATCTTGAGGAAGATGTCTTCAATCTGGTGGCCCATGATTTCTACGAGCGCGTGCCTCACTACCGCAACCTCACCCCCGCCGATGAATCCGCGCTGCTCTCGCGCCATATGAACCGCGTCACCGATACCTGCATCCCAGAGATGGAGGCGATGCGCCGCATCGAGAACGAAGTGCTCAAGGAGTGGGTCCGCGCCGACCAGGCCGGCGAGCGCTTCTTCCCTCACCAGTTCATGTACAAGATTCTGCTCTCCGGCGATCTCGAAAAGTCTTACCAAATCGACCCGAAGAATAGCTGGCTGCTGGCCGCCGCGCAAAAGAACCTGCCCATCTTCGTCCCCGGCTGGGAAGACGCGACGCTGGGCAACATGTATGCCGGCCACTGCATCTCCGGCGATGTGAAGAATGTACACACCGTGCGCACCGGCATAGAGTACATGATGGAGCTGGCCGAGTGGTACACGGAGACGACCGCGAAGACCCCGCTCGGCTTCTTCCAAATCGCGGGCGGCATCGCCGGCGACTTCCCCATCTGCGTCGTCCCCATGCTGCACCAGGACCTGCAGCGCGAGCATGTGCCGCTGTGGGCCTACTTCTGCCAGATCTCGGACTCCACCACCAGCTACGGCTCTTATTCCGGAGCTGTGCC
>CAZHKN010000315.1:0-5141 GCA_964532725.1 uncultured Occallatibacter sp. | reverse complement strand
TCATCGCGGCACGACCACTGAAAACTGAGAACTGAGAACTGATAACTGGAGACACTTATGACAAACACCACCGTGATGATTGCAGATATGGCCATCCTGGTAGGCATCTTCCTGCTGGGCGCGCTGGCGAAAATTTTTCCGAAGAAGGGGCGTAATGCCAGCAAGAAGCACTGATGAACTGGCACAGCGCGTGCCTCAAATGAGACCTCAAAGGAGGGAGAAGCATGTTGAAGCTTTATGGGCAATCTGTTTTATGGATCGCATTTCTGATTGCGAATTGCTGCGCGATCCAATGGGCATTTGCAGGAATGAACTTTAAAAGCGACATAACGTTTTTCTTGGGCCTGGCAGGACTGATCTTGCTGGTTTTGACGGATGGTTTGGTGCTGGCCCGCGTTTGCACGAAGTTTCTACCAAAGGAGCGTTCGTTATGAAGAACCGTATTTTACTCTGCGTCGTTTCCCTGAGTGTCGTGGCCTTGGCCGGTTGCACTCGCATTGGCCCAGGACATGTAGGTATTGTCATCAATCAGGCTGGAAGCAACAAGGGCGTCCTCAGCACCCCGGTGCAGACAGGATGGGTGTTTTATAACTGGTTTTCTGAATCAGTCATCGAATACCCGACCTACGTTCAAACCGCAGTATGGACCAAGAATGTGAACGAAGGCGCTCCCATGGATGAGTCAGTTACTTTCACCAACAAAGACTCGATGGCGATCAATGCGGACATCAATATGAGTTATTCCCTGCTTCCGGAAAAGGTGCCGGCATTCTATGTGAAGTTTCATGTGGACAAGCTGGACGCCTTCACGAACGGCTTTCTGCGCAATGTTGCCCGCGACTGCCTGAACGAAAATGCCGGTAAATACCCGATCGAGCAATTGATGGGCGACAATGCGGCGTTTCTCAAGGACTCGCGCGCCTGTATCGACACCCAGCTTGAGCCGTACGGAGTACATACCGAACAGTTCGGCATCATCGGGGCGCCGCGGCCACCGCAAATTGTGCTTGACCAGATCAACCAAAAGAACCAGGCTCAACAGATCGCGCTGCAAAAGCAAATGGAGCTGCTTCAGGTCCAAGCCGACGCGAACAAGCAGGTAGCGGCGGCGGAGGGCCAGGCCAAGGCGCAGATTGCAGCGGCAAATGGAGATGCGGAATCCAACAAAATTCGCTCGGCTTCCATTACGCCCACCATTCTGCGGATGCGAGAACTGGAAAACCAGCACGACATGATCTGGCGCTGGAACGGAGTTTCTCCGCGAACCGTTGTTGGTTCAAGTAAGTCGGGAGTCATCCTGCAGGTGCCGGATAGCGAAGGCCAGAATTAACGCGATATCTGCCGGACAACGAGCAGGCTAACTCGCGATCTTGGCCGGCTATGCAGGATCTGTAATTGGCGGGAACAACTGGGAGCGAATGTAGGACTCAACCATCAACCCTCACTTCCCGGATGAAAGGGCCGGGAATCTTATGAACGATGTTTTCAATGGAATCAACGGAACTGTGGTTTTGATTGTTGGACTCTGTGTGCTGTTTCTCATTCTTCTGCTGGGCTTTCTTACCTCGCTTTATCGCAAGGCCGGACCCAACGAGGCCTTGATTGTCTTCGGATTTCGGGGACCGCGAGTCATCAAAGGCCACGGCACGATCATCTGGCCCATGGTCGAGAGCGCGCGTCAGCTCAGCCTCGAACTGATGAGCTTCGATGTCGCTCCGCAGCAGGATCTTTACACCAAGCAGGGCGTCGCGGTAACCGTGGAGGCCGTCGCGCAGATCAAGGTGCGCAGCGATCAAGAGTCGATCCTCACCGCCGCCGAGCAGTTCCTCACCAAAGAGCCGGAGCAGCGCGAGGGCCTGATCCGTCTGGTAATGGAAGGCCACCTGCGCGGCATCATCGGCCAGTTGACCGTCGAGCAAATCGTCAAAGAGCCGGAGATGGTGGGCGACCGCATGCGCGCCACCTGCGCCGACGACATGAGCAAGATGGGACTTGAGGTCATCTCTTTCACCATCAAGGAAGTTCGCGACAAGAACGAGTACATCTCCAACATGGGCCGTCCCGACGTAGCCCGCATCAAGCGCGATGCCGACGTAGCCATGGCCGAGGCCGAACGGGACACGGCCATTCAGCGGGCCAACATGCTGCGCGAGTCGGCGGTTGCCAAGGCCGCGGCCGATCAGGCGCGGGTGATTGCCGAGACCGCATCGGCCACGCGCCAGGCCGAGGCGCAGCGCGACCTTGAAATCAAGAAAGCCGAGTACGCCGAACAAAGCCGCCGCCAGCAGGCATCGGCTGACAAGGCTTACGAGTTGCAGACCAATATCATGCTCCAGCAGGTTACTGCCGAGCAGGTCAAGGTTCAGCAGGTCGAGAAAGAAGGCCAGATCAAGGTGCAGGAAGCGGAAATTCTGCGCCACGAGAAGGAACTTATCGCGACCGTGCTGAAGGGCGCAGAGATAGAGAAACAGCGCATTGAGAACATGGCCGCGGCAGAGAAAAGCCGCCTGACTGCCGAAGCCGAGGGACGCGCTGCCGCGATTCGCACCCAGGGCGAGGCCGAGGCCAACATCATCTTCCAAAAGGGCGAAGCCGAAGCCAAGGCCATGAATGTGAAGGCCGAGGCCTACCAGGAATGGAACCAGGCCGCGGTGCTGGACAAGCTGCTCAGCAACATGGCCGAGGTAGTCCGCGCCATGTCTGAGCCGTTGAGCAAGGTGGATAAGATCACCATTGTCTCAACTGGCGGCGACGACGCAGCCGGCGCGCACAAGATTACCGGCGACATGACTCGCATCGCCGCGCAGGTGCCTGCACTGTTCGAGGCCCTCAGCGGCGTGGATATCAAGCAGTTGATGTCGAACGTGAAGAGCATCAAAGATAAGCCGGCGGAAGATGCCAAGCTGGAGAACAAATAACGCTGCCACACTGAACGCCGTGCCGCGCGGAGCGGCACGGCCTCAAAAGAATCGAGGAGAGCATGAAAAGCACCTATAAGTTTGCGGCGGTTTTAGGACTGGCGTTGACGCTGGCTCCGTGGGCAGTGGCGCAGGCTCCTGCAGATCAATCGGCACCCCCCGTGGCAGTAACAGCGCCTATCATTCCACCCGATCAGCAACCAACCAAGGAGCAGTTGGCCAGGCTTTTTGAAGTAATGCGGCTGCGGCAGCAAATGCAGAATCAGATGAAGACAATACCTGGGATGATCCAGCAGCAGCTCAAGGCGCAATCGGATGAGATTACCGCGAAACTACCCGGAGGCAAACCTCTCACACCGGAGCAGCAGGCGGCCTATGACAAGTTGATGGACAAGTATATGACGAAGGCTGTCAACATCTATCCGGTAGACGAGATGATTGGCGACATCAGCGCGCTCTATCAGCAGCATTTAAGCAGCTCGGATGTTGACGCTTTCATCGCATTCTACAATTCACCGGCGGGCCAGCATCTTTTAGATGCCCAGCCGGCCATCATGCAGGAGTACATGCCTTTGGTGATGAAACGCATGCAGGAGAGCACCAAGACATTGACAGACGACTTGCTGAAGGACGTGCAGGAGTTTATCAAGTCAGCCGGCGAAGCAACGGATGCACCCGCTGCAAAGTAGCCGGAAAGCAACTTTGGTGCACCATCTTTGCGACCTACTTGTTCTTGTCGCAAGGGTGGGATACCTCAAACCTCGATGAGCCGGGGCGCGGAAACCTCAGCTTTGTGTCAGGGCGCGACTTCAGTCGTGCCGCCAACGAACAACTTGGATTCTTGGGCTTTAGCCCTTGCGGTAAGTTTCAGAAAGTCGAGGGAGATGATGAAAAAAGCGAATCGTATTGCAGTAATCTTCGGCGCGGCTCTTTGCCTCGGACTGCCTTCAACGTCAATGGGACAGAACCTCGCTGATTGGAAGGTTGATGCGCCGCCGGACACAGTCCAATTGGTCAGCGTCAAGCCCACCGAGCCAGCCACACTTGAATCTGTCACGTTCACCTTCAAGAACATTTCCTCAAAAACAATTCTTGCGTTCAGCGTCTTCCTTCTGGATGAAAATGGAACAGATATAGGCGGGACCGGCCTGCGTTCCTTTTACAAAGAAAATAAGCCAATCGATCCCGGAGCGCCTTTGATAGCAATCTTTTCTAAGAGAAATTTGCCCAGCGGGAATCAAAGCGTTCATGGTCTGCGCTTTGAAGCCATTGTTTACACAGATGGTACCCAGGTGGGGTCGAGATTATGGTTGGAGGAAATCGAGAACGAAATCCTTGGAGCCGCCCTAGAGACTAAGCGCGACGCCGACTTTCTCGCAACCAGCACCGACCCGAGTGTCGCTGGTCTTGATGCTGTTCTAGTGAAAGTTGGAACTTTTCCAGAGACAGGAAAAGAGGCTGCAATCGAGTTGCGAGGGATTGAGCTGCCCGGTATCCCGAGTGCTTTTATCGATGCCCGTCTGAAAAATCCTGAATATGGGCTCGTTCAAGGGATCCGCGGTGTTCGCTCGACATTGTTGCGGGAGATCGCGCGGAAAAAAGCAATCGCTAAGTTGTCGCAGGCGGACTCGAAAGTGCCGCAGTCTCTGATTGACCAGGCTCAATCGTATGGACTCTCTGACATAGCGAATGAGTACCGTATCCAAAGCGAAACTTTGACCGAATATGCCCATGCGTTCATGGTGGCAGGTGATTGATCCAGTTCGCACCGATGAACAAACATGCAACAGAAAGTGATTCCACGGAGGTTTCAAATGTCCCTGCTAGAGAGAGTCAGCACATTGCTTCGCGCCAATCTCAACGATCTGGTCGAGAAGGCCGAAGACCCCGAGCGCCTGTTGAAACAGATCGTGCTCGACATGGAAAACCAGTTGATGCAGGTCAAAACCCAGGTAGCCATTGCCATCGCCGACGAGCATCTGCTGGGCAAGAAGCGCGCCGAGCACGAGCAGCACGCAGCCGAGTGGCGGCGCAAGGCTGAACTCGCCGTGCAAAAGGGCCACGACGACCTTGCCCGCGCCGCGCTCGAACGCGCGCTGAGCCACGACCAGTTGGTCAAGGGATTCGCCGAGCAGGCCGACGAGCAGAAGCAGGAGGCGGACAATCTCCGCCAGGCCCTGCACAAGCTGGACCAGAAGCTGAACGAGACCCGCGCCCACTGCG
>CAZHKN010000314.1:0-5191 GCA_964532725.1 uncultured Occallatibacter sp. | reverse complement strand
TTGCCGCAACTGCAGCGGTGGTATAAACCCGCTCATTCTATTGGCCGTTTAACAGTATGCCTAGCTAATGGGACCGACGGGAAGCATACCGTCCCGAGGCACAGCGGGACAGCCTCTACTATTTAATACTTAGTTAACACCCCGATTTGGTAAGCAATCCAAGTTTCCTATTTGTGTTACTTTACGGTTACTAACACTCATTTGAGGAAAGAAATTACTTGACCCGGCGCCAGATGCGCACATAGCATGGCTTCGGGCTTACTAAAGCATTTGTCCACAGGATTTTGGCATTTTCCTGATCCGTTCATGCATTTTTTTGAACCTGCTCTTAATCCCCGGACGCTTTCGCTTGCGCAGAATTGCACGATTTCTGCGTAGTTTCTTCGTAAATAGGCAGCGCGCACACTCTGCCTGCAACAGGTAACCCGATTTGGCAGGACGGATCGATCTGACCGAATCGCAGAGTTCTATCACTAGGACTGGGGGTCCCCTACCCCCTCTCTGGCCTCAGGTATCGCAGAATAACAACTCAGGGACCGGGCCCGCCGCGCGTGGTTCCCAAAGGATGCTTCCCATGTTTGTAAGGATTGCCAGCGCCACCGAGCGCATCTTCTCTGCCTTCACTCAGCGTTCTCGCCGGCCCGCTGCCGGGTTGAGCACGCTTTGCCTTCCCTTGGTTGCCGCGCTCATTCTTCCGGCACTGTACATCGCGCCATGTGATGCACAGCCCCTCCGGACTCGACGCACAGCGCTCCCTCGCAACCATGTGCAGGCTGTCCCGTCAGCCTTGTCCCCTGAAAAGGACGCAGCAACGCCCTCCGGTGCGCAGCACCTGGATTTCGGCTTTGTAAAGGCCGGCGAAACCAGCGCGGAAAAGAAAGCAATCTTTACCTTCAATCACACTGTGACCCTTGGCAAGATTGAAGTTGTGACGATGGGCGCTGCCAATCGGGATTTCAAGGCTACCGGCACGGGGACCTGCGAAGTAAGTCGCACCTATTCAGCTGGCGACAGTTGCACGGTAGGGGTCAGGTCCACCCCGCAATTTGCCGGAGAGCGCAAGGGCGCGGTGGTGCTGAAAGATCTTGACGGAAAAACTCTTGGAGTCCAACCGCTCTTCGACACGGCAAGCGGAGCACAACTGATCTTTTTGCCGGGAACCGACAGCGCCATCTCTGCGAATGCAAATACATCGATACCTCCTACGACCCCAGCGGTCAACACCCCGACGAGCGCGTCTAACCCTTATTCCGCATGGGTCCAACCGGAAGGCATTGCGGTGGACGGCAGCGGCAATGTGTGGGTCGCTGATAGTGTGTTAGACAACCTGTACAAGATCCCCTACTCAGGAGGCAGCTACTCCACGCCGGTCCTGATCGACGGAGATGGTTTGTGCAGCCCGTATGGCGTAGCCGTGGATGGCAGCGGAAATGTGTATGTTGCCAATGCAGACCTTACCGGTTCAAACTTTCAGAACAATGACTGTTCAGCAAATGTTATTGAGTACCCTGGTGGAAGCACATCAGGAAAGAAGACCATCGGCGTTACCAGTGATTTCGATAGCCCCAACGGCGTAGCAGTAGACGGCAGCGGGAATGTCTACGTTGCCGATTACGGCCTGGCCAACAACTCCGGGAACGGCGTTTGGAAGATCACCAGTTCCGGAACGGTGCAGATTGGCGGGACGAATACCGGCCCCGGCAACAACAATCCCTATGCAGTGGCCGTGGACAGCAGCGGCAATGTCTATGTAGCCGTCTGGGTTGCGTTCAATTCAAATGGCGACGCAACTCAAGGCTCTGTTTACAAACTGAAATGGAACGGCGGCAATAGTTACACCGAGTCTCTGGTCGGCAGCGCCTTTGTATCTCCCACTGGAATTGTGTTGGACCCCGCCGGCGATCTTTATGTTTCGGATGACGATTTCGCGGCCGATATCCCTGCAGGATTCGTCTACAAGTTTACTCCGAACGGAAGCGGCGGCTTTAATACCCCCACTCAGCTCATCTCTAGCCTGACCGTTAGCGGAACTACGCTTGCGCAATTTTCACCCCAAGACGTTGCGATCGACGACAGCGGAAATCTCATCATTTTGAATGCAATTAGTGACAGCAGTGCCACCTATTCGGGCATCTACAAGGTGGACGTGACCGACCCGCCGACCCTGAACTTTGGCAATCAGGCCGTTGGCACCGCTTCTGCGGCGCAGACGGTGACCTTGGACAACATCGGCAACGGAACATTGGACTTCACGGATTCGTTAGCCGATCTTCCTACCGGATATATCCTGGGCAGCGGCAACAACTGCTCGGATACATCGTTGGCCTCCGGCGCATCTTGCACCCTGGCGATCGAGTTCAAGCCCACCGTCGGTGGAAACACCGCACAAAATGGCGACGTGGTGCTGACGGCAACGCAGGAGATCGCAGTGACCGGCACAGGGACGGGCACCCTCAACGTTGCTCCGGCCTTCACCAGCGTCGCCAGCACAACCTTCGCGGTGGGCACACTGGGCGCCTTTACTGTGACCGCTTCAGGCACTCCCTCGCCAACCTTCAGCACGACCAGCGCTTTGCCCAGCGGCGTCACCTTCTCCTCAGCAGGAGTTCTCTCCGGGACGCCGGCAGTCGGCACGGGCGGCGTCTATACTCTTACGTTGAAGGCAACCAACACCGTCTCCACTGTTTCGCAGACCTTCACGCTGACCGTGAATGAGTCTCCGGCCATCACCACCACCAGCGCCACTTTCGTGGTGGGTACCGCCGGCAGTATCACACTGGCCGCCACCGGTTACCCTGCACCGGCCTTCACCGTAACCACCGGAACTCTGCCCAATGGCGTCTCGCTCAGTACTTCCGGAGTTCTCTCCGGTACGCCGGCGGCGGGCACGGGCGATACCTATCCCATCACCATCACCGCCGGCAACGGCATCGGCTCCAATGCCAACCAAAACTTTACGCTGACCGTGGATCAGGCTCCGGCCATCACCAGCAACGTCAGCAGCGCCACCTTCACCGTGGGCACAGCAGGCAGTATTACGTTGACCGCTTCGGGCTTCCCAGCGCCAACCTTCAGCGTGACCGCCGGGTCTCTGCCCAACGGCGTCACGCTCAGCTCTTCTGGAGTTCTCTCCGGTACACCAACCGTTTCGGGCTCCTTCCCCATCACCATCACTGCCAGCAATGGCATCGGCTCCAATGCCACCCTGAGCTTTACGCTCATCGCGGCGCAAACCCCCCAGACCATCACCTTCCCGTTGCCTGTGGTTGAGCCGGTTCTTGTCGGCGGCAGCGCGTCCCTTTCCGCTACGACGACCTCCGGACTCCCGGTTGGCTTCCTCTCCGGCACCACCTCGGTTTGCACCATCACTGGAAGCGTTGGCGGCAGTTGGTCGGTCAGCTTCATCGCCATCGGCCAGTGCTCCATCGAAGCCTACCAATGGGGAAATTCCACCTATAAAGTTGCAGCACCGGCCTTCCAGAACTTCTATGTGCACGGACTGGCCCAGACCATCACCGTTACCCCGATTACCGGAACGGTCACCACCTCATCCGCAATCGGTCTCTCGGCAACCGCCTCTTCATCTCTCCCGGTTGCCTTCACTTCCAGGACACCCACCACCTGCGTGGTGGTCAATGTCGTCGGCTGGCAACTGGTAGCGGGTGCCAAGGGCACCTGCACCATCGTCGCCACCCAGACCGGCAATAGCGCTTACGCTGAGGCAACTCCGGTAACCACAACAGTGCTGATCCACGGACAATCGCAGACCATCACCTTCCCCGCAATCACTGAGCCGGTCACTGCTGGCACTTCGGTCACTCTGGAAGCTACTGCTTCTTCTGCCCTGCCGGTCACCTACGTCTCTGTCCATCCGACTGTCTGCACGGTTTCTTCCTCAGGCGGCGTCTGGTCGGCCACCCTGCTCACCGTAGGCACATGCTCCATCGCCGCCGAACAGAGCGGGAGTCCCACCTTTGCCTCTGCAGCCAACGTCAACCAGAACTTCTACGTGCATCCAACGCCGTAGAAGCTAGTTCATAACAAGAAGGGGGGGCTTCCATAGTTGCGGAAGCCCCCCTTCTTTTCTTAGCCAAAGTTGTTCTCTGGCGTGTTCGGACTCAGACCCCATCTTCACGGAACATCGGATGTGGAATCAGCCTGCGATAATCTTCCTGATGCGCACCGTCCAGGCAGGCCTCAATGATCTGTTTTCCAAGCGGATCAAGCTCGGGAACCAGAAACTGCTTCAGCTCTCGCGCGAAGAACTCCCGCCACTGGCGCGCGCCCTCGTTATATACATCGAGTCCCCCTTGTATCTGCTCTTCGACGCGCAGAAAAACGCGGGGAATCATCGAGCCTTCAATCCGCAGTTGATGCGGGATGTAGCCCAAAAGCGGGCACAGCGCCTCGCCAACCTGTTCGCGTCCAAAGCGTGCGCTGCCCCGGCGGGCCAGATACTCGCGGGCAATCCACTCAGCCATGAAACCCACCTTCCAGGCTCCGATGTACTGGTTGGGAATCAGCACATGGCGAGTGTCAGGATTGTTCACAATCTGCTTTAACAGTAGATTGGCCTGGTCGACCCGGCGGCCTGTGGCAAATGCCCAATAGGAGCCAACTCCTTCTGATTGCATCCCTGGATTTTTCTGGACGTCTCTGGATTCCTGGATGCTGGGGTTGGCGTGACCGCGCGGAGCCACCAACCGCCACAGCCAGGCCAATGCGGGGCTGAGTACATGCACCAGCGCCAGGATGCCGTAGAGTTGGCTATCGCGATGAGTCGGTGGACAGCGCACGCCGAAACTGCGCACGTCCACTCGGCGCGGCCCGTCCAGAATATCTTCGATCATGTGCCGGGGCAGAATCACGCGCGGGTTCGGGCAGAGCTTTCCCGGCGCGTCCTCAACGTGCTCCCATGTGAGGCAGTTGCCGCCGGGAACAATATAGTGATTCAGAAAAATCAGCGGTTCAGGCGGATCAATGCACAGCCGTTCTAGATTCGGAGCAGTGCCGTAGCTGTGGATATGATCGAGCCCGAGCATCACAGACAATCCTGAGCGCGGATTCGAAATTCTAACTCCCTCGTCAGAGACCAACTCGACTAACCAATCGTCGTCGATTTGCGGTAACACCTTCCCAGCATCATCCAGTCGGTGCGCGACAATGGCGACGCCGTGACCAAGGCGCTCCG
>CAZHKN010000313.1:0-5250 GCA_964532725.1 uncultured Occallatibacter sp. | reverse complement strand
CCCGGCGACTCCTGCCAGAGCGTTACGTCGGTCGAGAGCAGCGAGAACGGCAGCTTCTCCGCGCCGCTTTTGAAGTTGATGCGCGAGTCGGTCGCCTCAAGAAACGGAAGCGGCGGCCGCTTGTCTCCGCCGGCCAGCTTGCTTTTTGCAGCCGCGGTGCGAAAAAGACTGTCGAGATTCCAGCGGCCCCCTGGCGTGCGCACCAGATTCAGGCTGGCCTCGTCGGCGCTGATGCGGTCCAGTTGCAGCTTGCCGCGCCAGAGAGAAAGAAGCCGGATGGAAGCGGTCACGGTATTTGCATGCAGAACCGGCTCGGTTCCGTAGGCCGGATCTTCGGCCACGGTCAGGTCGGTGATCACAAATCCCGGACGGGGAAGCAGGCGAAGCTCTACGGCTGAAAGCCGCACCGGCCTGCCGAGCGAGGCAGAGATGAGCTCTGTGATCCTGTTCTTATAGCGGCTGATGCTCACCATCGGCGGCACAATCAGCAGGGCCAGCAGCGCCGCTATCAGCGCTGCAACCAGCCAGAGCCGCTTGCGTGTGCGTCGCCGGCGTTTTTTATCTTCCGTCATCGTCTTTCAGTGGTCAGTGGTCAGTGAACAGTGAACAGCGGTCAGTAAATCGGGTGCTTAACCGGCAACTGCCCACTGGAAACTGTCACTGCACCCGGTGCAAAGTCCGCGACCAGCGGGTATCCGTAAAGAAGCGCAACGCCACATGGGCCATCCAGGCGACAGCATTGCCAAGCCCGGTCTTGTTCTCCTGATCATCCGGCGTCTCGAAAGACCAGTAATTGAAGAGCGGCCGGCCCATGATGTTCTGGCGAGGGACAAACCCCCAGAAGCGGGAATCGGCGCTGTTATGGCGGTTATCGCCCATCATGAAGTACATGCCCTGGGGAACCACCAGATCGCCATTCACCACCTGGTTGTGTAAGCCGACGGACCACTCCGCGGTGACGAAACTTCCCGGTACCGGATCCGGCAGCGGCACCGCGGGAAATTCATCCAGCCAATCGGCATAATTCTCCGGCGTTGTCGACTGGGCATGAGGCTGATCCTGGGCGACTCCATTGATGATGACGATTCCATTGTGCAGGTGAATACGATCGCCCGGCATCCCGATCAGCCGCTTCACCAGGGTGTTGTAAATCGGCACGCCGTCCTGATCCTCGCCATCGGCCACCGGCTTTTTAAAAACAATAATGTCATTGCGCTGCGGTTCGCGATAGTGAACCAGCGGCATCCACTTCGATGGCGGCGCAAGAGTGACCTGGTCCACCAACAGGTGATCGCCTACCAGCAGCGTCTTCTCCATCGATCCCGATGGAATGACAAAATTCTGTCCAATGAAAGTGAGAATGAAAAGCCCAACCACCAGCACTGAGGCAATGCTGGCCACGGCCTCATAGGGCGTTTCTTCCACGCGCTCGGGTGCTCGCGGCTCGGCGGGGATTGCTGGAGCGTCGGGCTGTGCTCCCGGCTGCGTTTTTTTCTTTGTCATTCTTTCGCTCTTTTTACAGTGAACAGTGGTTAATAGACAGTGGACAGTTATGGAGCCTGTAGACGAACCATGCCGAACGAAGCTGTTCACTGTCTACTGTTTGCTGTATCAATGCACCACGCGGAAGATACGCTTCCAGCGCGCAAATCCGGTGATCCGGGACGAGAGTTCCCTGTCGTGTCCGAGTCTATCATCCGCGGCCTCGATGGTGGTCTGCGAGGACTCCTTATTGAAGGGCACCGAGAGCGAAAAGTAAATCACCAGCGGCCGGGCCACAATCTCCTTGCGGCTCACAAAGCCCCAGAAGCGCGAATCCAGGCTGTGATTCCGGTTATCGCCCATCACAAAATATCTGCCATCGGGCACCAGAAACTCTCCGTCGCTGGTCAGGCTCTGCATCTGCCGCCACCACTCAGGATCGACCTGGGGGTCGGTACACACTTTGCCGGGGAAGCTGCCGCATTCGATATTGCGCGCCGCCGGATCGAAGGCGGCATAAGGTTCGTCCAGCGGCAACCCGTTCACTGTCACCCGGCCATCGTCGATACGCAGCCGATCTCCGGGAACTCCGACCACGCGCTTGACGACATACGGGTGTTGCGGATGATGGAAGACGACAATATCGCCCCGCTCGACCTCGCGATAGGGCAGAAGCCACCGGCTCACCATGCCCGGTTGCGAGAAAACCTGCTTGTTCACCAGTAGAAAATCGCCAACCAGCAGCGTGTGCTCCATGCTCTCGGAGGGAATCAGGTATGGCTGAATCACAAAGGTCAGCAGAAACAGCGCCACCACCACCGTGCCCAGCAGCGAAGAGAGCGCCTCTGGCACCGTGGGCAAAAGGCGGAAGACCGGCAGCGCTTTCCCAGGTCTCTGATTCAACTCGACGTTGGGGGCCAAGTCAGGAACTGCGTCCGGAACCGGCGCTTGCGCCTGCTCTGGAGCCGTTCCGTCAGATTGGACAGCACTCGTCATTCCGCCGGACTCTCCTGCTCTTCAAAGTCATTGCCGATCTCAGCACCGGATTGGGCCGTAAAGCGCTCCAGCGCCCGCCGCGCGGCATCCTGCTCGGCAATCTTCTTGGTGCTGCCCAAACCGCGGGCCAGCGCTTTGCCCGGTTCTCCGCCAACAGCTTTGAGCCGGACCTCGACCAGGAAGCGCTTGCGGTGATCGGGGCCGCTTTCACCCTTAACCCTGTACACGGGAGCGCCCATCTTGGCCGCCTGCAAATGCTCCTGCAATGCTGACTTATAGTTGCCCAGAGCGGCGCCGGAGCGCAACTCCTCGGCCAAGTGCTCAACTGCCTCGCCCATCACCCGGCGGCGCACAAAAACCCGCACCGCGTCTAAACCGCCTTCGAGGAAGAGCGCGCCCAGCACTGCTTCCATGGTATTCGAAAGCACGGTGGTTTTGCGCCGCAACCCGCCCCGCTCCTCGCCGCGGCTCAAGAGCAGATATTCTCCGAGCGCGATATCTCCGGCCACTTCCGCCATGTGCTGGCGACTCACTAACTGCGCCCGCACGCGTGTCAACTCGCCCTCGTGCCACTCCGGATGCAGTAGAAACAGCGCCTCGGCGACCACCAGCCCCAGCACGGCATCCCCCAGAAACTCGAGCCGCTCGTTATCTCCGGCTGCGGCAAGCGCAGTCCCGATATCCCGCGTGGAATCTCCGCCGGCAAGTTCATTGGCCAGCGAACGATGGGTGAGCGCGCGCACCAGCAGCTCCGGGTGAGAAAACTCTCGCCCCAACTCCGCTTCGAGTTCTGCCAGTGCCGCCTTCATGCGCCACTCACTCCTATTTTCGGAGATTCCCTCTGCGATTGCCAATGGTTTGAGCTATCGCGGGTTACTGCGGTTTTGCGCTTTTGTCCACTGGTGTTTTCAAGGGTTCCGCTCCAGCCGGCGATGCGGGGTCATCGTCCGCATCCTCGTCGCAGCTGTGGCCCTTGACGGAATAAGCCGCCTTCACCCCCCGCTCCGCGGCCAGGCGCGTGTCCTGCTGCCCGTCGCGGTTGGCCAGCGCCTCCTTGTACTCGCCCAGCGCCTCATCGCGCTTGCAGTCCAGGTCCAGCATCCGGCCCAGGTAGATATGCGACCAGGCGAGCAGCCTTGGATCCTTGCTCGTCGCCAGCGTCTTCTGGAAATCGTTGATCGCTTCCTCGGCGCGCCCGCCCAGAATCGCCGCCCGCGCCAGAATGAAGTTGGCTCGCGCGGTGTCCGCCACCGATTCCAGCGTGTCCGAGTGAACTGTGAGCACCTGCCGCGCCATTGCGCTGGCCGTTGCCGCATCCCCTGCCGCAAGCCGCGCCTCGGCCAGATCCAGCCCGGTTAAAACCCGCGGCTTGGAGTGATGCAGCACATCGCCATCCGCTTCCTTGTCAAACTCGATCTGCCGCGCGCGATGCACCTGCTGATCGACGTCCATGCCGTACACCATTTCGCCGATTGTGTCCTTCAGGCCCACCGTATCGTGCTCGAAGTGCTGCATCTGCTCATAAAAGTACTGGGTCAGCACAAACCCCTGCGTCATATCGTGGTTCACGGCTGCCTGCCGGACGACGTCCACTTTCTGTTGGTACACTTGGCGATCATGCTCGTAGCGCGGCAACTCTGAACGGTCTGTGCCCGCCGGAATCTTGTACTCCGGAATCCCGGTGTCCATCGTCCGCGCCTCAATCGCCTTGATCAGGCACTCAATGGCCAGCGGCACAGTATCCGAGCGGTAGCGGAACTCCAGCGGAGCTTCGCGAATCTCCTTCAGAATCGGCTGCATCCTGTCCACGGCGTTGGCCCGCGCGAGCAGCAGCGGCTCAATCATGTAATGCAAATAGGTGTGGCGCACGTCGTTCATGCGGATTGTTCCGTTGACCGGCGAAACCACCACCACATAATCCGGCCCGTAGACACGGGCGTTCACCGCGCTGGGCGAGAGTAGCGGCTCAATCACCACGATAAAGCGCCGCCCTTCATAGGTGGCCGCGGGCATGCGCAGGTAGTAGTTCGTCGAGGTGATCATTTGCGTCAGCGGCTCATGGAGCCGGTTGGTCTCTTCGTCGTAGATCAGGCGCACCGAGAGCCATATTCCGTGCAGGTCCACAGCGGCGACAAAATCCCGCAGCAGCGGTAGTATCTCCGCCACCTGGGTTGAGTCGGGCGGCATCTCCGCCAGATCCACCGACGTTTCCAGTTCCGGCGGCGGCGTCAGGTACAAGGCCAGCGAGATGTACTGCGAAATATCCTTCTCTGAGCCGGTAATACGATGCTGCGCAATGTACAGGCAGATCTTGTCGCGCTTCTCGCGCGCGTCCTCGCTCTTAGCCAGCGCCGCAATCACCTCGTCGCGGACCCGCTTGCGCACCGGCGCGCTATCGTTCAACCCTTCGTCGTAACCGCAGGCATTCAACGCAGCGGCCATCAGAAAGAGCGGCTCGGAAGGGGTCAGCGAGATCGTCGGTCCGGCCGGGTCCACCAGCGAGGGAGCCTTCTCCTGCTGCACCATATGCGTGGAAGAAGAACTTTTGGAGGAGCTGCTATCGGAGGATTGCGCAGCGGCGGACTGGACCAGGACAAGCCCCGCGACCAGGCTGCAAAAGAGGACGAAATGAGCGGCAGACGGCAGCAGGCCTGCTACAGAAGAAGCGCGAAATTTCTCGAACGGCATCGTTATAGACCTATCCCTCAGTCTATCGTTAGACGCACCGGCAGGGTCAAACGCGTCGGCGCGTGGCGTAATCTCAGAATCGAA
>CAZHKN010000312.1:0-5264 GCA_964532725.1 uncultured Occallatibacter sp. | reverse complement strand
CGAAGACGTGGACATCAAGATCGAAGCCAAGGATATTCGCATTGATACCTTTTGCTCGTCAGGACCGGGTGGGCAGTCAGTCAATACGACATACTCGGCGGTGCGCATCACGCATATCCCGACTAATACCGTAGTTAGTTGCCAGGACGAGAAATCGCAGATCAAGAATCGCGAAAAAGGAATGCGTGTGCTGCGTTCGCGGCTCTACGAGCAGGAGATGGAGCGGCAGAATGCCGAGCTAGCCAAAGAACGCAAGCAGCAAGTAGGCACCGGCGACCGCAGCGAGAAGATTCGCACCTATAACTTCCCGCAGAACCGGCTCACCGATCATCGCATCGGGCTGACTTTACATCAGCTCGATCTGGTGATGGAAGGCCGTTTGCAGCCGATTGTTGATGCGCTGATTTCGCACTATCAGGCCGAACAGTTGAAGGCCGACAGCCAGGCCGCGTAGGCAAGGAAAGATGCTCCCGCTTCGACTATATCCCAAGCTTGGTGAAACCGAATTGAGGGACGGTCCTTATCCAGAGCGCGCCGCTCTCGATTCGGAAGTGTTGCTTCTTCACGCGTTGGAACGGGATCGAATCTGGCTTATGACTCATCGCAGCCAGGGCATGCCAGAGGAGGCTGGGAAGCGTTTTTCGGAATCTATCAAGCGCCGCCTCGCCGGCGAGCCGATTCAATACATTACCGGCGAAACGGAGTTTTACGGCCTGCCTTTTCGCGTTACACAGGATGTGTTAATACCCCGCCCAGAGACCGAACACCTTGTAGAGACAGTTATTGCTTTTGCCGCACAATTCAGTAAGCCGCGGATCGTTGACATCGGCACTGGCTCAGGCGCAATCGCCATATCATTGGCGCATAAGTTGCAGGATTCGCAAATCACCGCAATCGATATATCCGGCGAGGCGCTGGCAGTTGCGCGCCAAAATTCAAAGCTCAATTCAGTTGATGAGACCATTCGTTTTTTACGAGGCGACTTACTCGCGCCGGTTACTACAGAGAGGTTTGAGATCATTGCCTCTAACCCACCTTATGTGCCGAGCGCAGACCGCGATTCGCTCTCAGTTGAAGTTCGCGATCATGAACCGGCGCTAGCGCTTTTCGCAGGTGAAGACGGCCTGGCAATTTATCGGCGCTTGATTCCTGCTGCGTATGCGCAGCTTGTCTCTCGCGGATTTCTTGCTCTTGAAATTGGCTACGGCCAGCAGGAGGCGATTCGCGCTTTGCTCGGCGAATCAGGATTCGCTGAGATTGAATTTCTGCCCGATCTGCAGCAGATTCCCCGCGTCGCGTCTGCACGGAAGCCCTGATTTCACGACGCTCGGCCGGTTTTGTTCAGTGCGCTATAGAAGCCAAGGTCCTTGTCAGAAATCATTTTGGTGATATAGAGAATCTGCCCGTAGTGCATAGCAAAATGCTCCACAACCTGATAAACAGCATCAAGCCCAGTCACGTTGTATCCCTGAATTTCGTAGCGCGCCACAAGATCAGCCTCAGTGAGTCGCGCCAATACTTCGCCTGCCCCCTCAATGGTTTTCCCCAGTCTTGCCAGTAGCTCCGACACAGGAACCGATCCGGTCTCGGAAAACTCTGCCGGGCGGTTGCGAGTATCCTCCAGGCGACTGAACGAAGCCACAAGCCACTGATACGTATTGCCGTTGAGATGCAGTATCAGGTTTCCGATGCTATTGCTAGACGCATTGGGCCGGCTCCATACCTGTTCATCGGTAAGGGATTCGACAGAACTCCGCAGGCGCGGCCAATACTCTGCCAGCAGCTTGCGGCGGGAGTGTTCGAGGAAGAGCGCCGTCAAGTCATTGGCGATGGCTGTCACTGGAAAGCTCCTTTGCAATATTTTTCCATAACTCACAGGAAGGTATGCGGAGCGGCAGGATACCTAAAATCCCGGCGCGCGCTCCGCAGCCACGCCGAATGCGCCTTCAAGCGCCATGCCCGCCTGCGTCAGCGTGCCTTCGTCAAAGAGCCGGCCAATCAGCGTAACCCCATGTGGCACACGGCGTGGCGGCGAGAACTTCGGCAGCGGATGCTTCGGGTCGGGCGCCCAGTCGCTGCGCGCCTCCGCGACATGCACAAAGCCCGCGCGCAGCGTCAGCGAAGGATGCCCAGTGAAATTTGTAATCGTCAGCATCTCATCGCGCAGGGACGGAACCAGCAGCAGATCAACTTCACCAAAGACCCGGGCCATCTCCTGCGCTACCTTGCGCCGCAGCCGATCGGTCTGCACAAAATCCACCGCCGAGAGGAACCGAGACTGACGGAAGACATTCGGCCAGCCGTCAGGAACCTGCATCTTCAACTGGTCAACGCCGTGGCTCAGCGTCAGCTCCTCAAAGGCCGCGGCGGACTCCGCAAAGAGGATCAGGTTCAGCGAGTCATACGGCCAGTCGGGTATCGAGACCTCAACGGCGGTCATGCCGAGTTTCTTCACTGTCTCCAACGCGGCGCGGTCCACATCGGTGGCAGGATCCTCGTTCATCCACTTGGGAAAATACCCGACTCGCAAGCCCGTCACATCAGCCCCGGCATGAAACCCGAGTCTGCTCGGTGTAGACACGGACGCCAGATCCCCGGCATCCGGCCCGGAGATTGCATTCAGCACCAGTATCGTGTCTTCCACCGAGCGCGCGATTGGACCGAGCTTGTCCAGCGACCAGCAGAGCGTCATTGCGCCGGTGCGCGGCACACGGCCAAAGGTGGGGCGCAGGCCGGTCACTCCGCAGCGCATCGACGGGCTGACAATGCTGCCTTCCGTCTCGCTGCCGATGGCAAAGCCGACCAGCCCCGCGGCCGTTGCCGCTCCCGGCCCGGCGCTCGACCCGGAAGAGCCTTCTTCCAGCAGCCAGGGGTTCATCGTCTGCCCGCCGAACCAGATATCATTCAGCGCCAGCGCGCCCAGGCTCAATTTGGCCACGAGCACGGCTCCGGCGGCGTTCAGCCTCGCGGTTACGGCGCCGTCCGCCGCAGGAATCCGATTGCGAAACGGCTCCGCACCATAGGTCGTTGGGATATTTGCTGTATCGAGTAGATCTTTTGCGCCCCAGGGAATGCCGTGCAGCGGCCCGCGATAACGGCCTGCGGCAATCTCCGCATCCGCCTGCTTTGCCTGCGCCAGCGCGTGGTCACGCGTCAATGTGATGACACACCGCAACTTGGGATCGAAGCGTTGCAGCCGCTCCAGATAGATATTGGTCAGCCGCTCGGAGGTGAGCGCACGGCTCTCAATCCATCGCGAAAGCTGCGTTACCGGAGCGAAGGCGATATCCTCATCCTTCGCGGGCAATGGAAGATTCGCGCTATTGGAGCGAACAAAATCGAAAGGCGATTCCTTGCGCGATGTGACGGTGAAGTCAGGCCACTGAGAGTACAGCGGTCTCCACTGCGTGGCCGGCACGTCGGACGGCTCCAGCGCCAGCTTGCGCGGACCCGTGCGGCGCTCATAGACCGGCGCTACCTGCATCCGCCAGTTGCCCGCAGCCTGTGCCCGATCCGCAGGGGTCATCGTCACCTGAACCAGTTTTTCCGCTTCTTCAAATGTTCTGACGGATACCTCGGGGCCAACCGGCGGAGCGGTTCCAAATGCTGGCGGCGCGCCCGGTGGTAGATTGCTGTCTTGGGCGGCGGGTGTCTGCGCGGCTTGAGCCGGCAAGGCCGCTCCCAACAGGCCCATTGAGCTGTAAGCGAGGAAATCTCTGCGTGATCCTGGCATTGTTTCACTCCGGTTGGAAGATATTTTGCCCGGTGCAACGGCGGGATAAAGAGAATATACCTTCCCGGCGCAGGCCAATTGTCAAAAGTGGATTGCTGAATCGGCGCGACGGGGACTAGAATTCCTCATGAAATCGTTTTCACAGAAATAGACAAGGACCAAATCATGCGCGCTTTCGCTTCTTTCACCCCGACCATCCTGGCTCTGAATTGTTTTTTTTTAACCGCCTCATGCCAAACTCCTGCCACACCGCAGGTGTCGCAGACACCGCCGATGGGCTGGAACAGTTGGAATTATTTTGCGGATAAGGTAGACGACAAGGGAGTGCGCGCCGCCGCCGACCAGATTGTCGCCACAGGCATGAAAGATGCAGGCTACGTCTACGTGAATATCGACGACACTTGGGAGGGAGAGCGGGACGCGACGGGTGTGCTGCATACAAACGCGAAGTTTCCCGACATGAAGGCACTGGCCGATTATGTTCACTCCAAGGGTCTGAAGATCGGCATTTATTCTTCGCCCGGGCCGAAGACCTGCGCCGGTTACGCAGGCTCGCTGGGCCATGAGGAGCAGGATGCAAGGCTCTACGCCCAGTGGGGCATCGACTACCTGAAGTACGACCTATGCAGCTATATCCCCGATGTGATGGAGAAGCAGGCCCCCGGCGACCGGGCGGCGCAGATGCGACTGATGCAGGCGGCCTACGAAAAGATGCACCAGGCGCTCAAGGCGACCGGTCGTCCGATTGTTTATTCCTTCTGCCAGTACGGCTGGGATGCGGTCTGGGAGTGGGCTCCGGCGACAGGCGGAAACCTGTGGCGCACTACCGGTGACATTACTCCCGAATGGGACCGCATCTACGCTATCGCCAGCCAGCAGAACGGACTGGAACAATACTCCGGGCCTGGCCACTGGAATGATCCAGACATGCTCGAAGTGGGCAACGGCAAACTCACGCTGGCGGAGAATCGCACACATTTTTCGCTCTGGGCCATCCTCGCCGCGCCTTTGCTCGCGGGCAACGACCTGCCCAATATGAAGCCGGAGATCAAGGAGATTCTCACCAACCGCGACGTGATTGCCATCAACCAGGATGCGCTTGGCCTGCAGGGTTCCAAGGCCTATGCCGATGGCGAAGTCGAAGTCTGGACACGCAAGCTCTCGGGCGGCGCGCTTGCCGTGGCCGTCATCAATGTCGGCAGCGACCGCTATTCCACGCACCCCTTCCACCTGAATCTCGGCAAGCTGGGGCTGCATGGTCCGCAGGCCGGCAAGGATCTGTGGACCGGCAAGGCCGTCACATTGAAGGATGGAGAGCCGATAGAGCTGAGATACCACGATCTCCTGCTGGCCCGCCTTGACGCGCCGAAATAATGCAATGTATCTGGAAGGATTGATCTGGAATAGGTTGCTGCACGGGGGGCAATCTCCCACGGGGAGATTGCCCCTTGTGCTTTGCTCAACACAAACCTCTGGCAGCAATTCGGCGCGGATTTGCATGAAAAGCAATGCGTCGCCGGAGCGAATTTCC
>CAZHKN010000311.1:1917-5345 GCA_964532725.1 uncultured Occallatibacter sp. | reverse complement strand
ATATCGCCGGCTCGATCAAGGCAGTTCTAAGCGGCATCTCGCTGACCATTATCGGCTCGCTGACCGCAGGCCTCGGCGTGATCTTTCATCCAATGGCGGATCTGGAACTGCTGTGCATGATCGTCGTGACCTCGATCGCCTTCAACGGCATGATGTTCCTGATGATGGTGCGCGTGGACGATCCGCTGGTGCCGCGCGCGATGTTCGGCATATTGAACATATTGCTGCTGTATCCCTCGGGAGCAATGTATCCGACGAAAGCATTCCCGGCGTGGCTGCGCGCATTGGCGATTGTCGACCCGTTCACTTACGCCGTGCACGGCTTCAAGTCGATTCTGTTGAAGGACGGTGGTTTTGTCTCCATCCAGTACGACCTGCTGTTTCTTCTTTTATTCGGGCTAGGAACCCTGCTGATTGCGACACCGTTGTTTAAGAGAACTTTGTAAGTCAATTTAGCAAGTAAAGATATCCGGTAAGCAATAATTTATGCCGGGCATGTGAAGAGGCGGTCCATTCCTTGTGGGAGGATGGGCCGCCGCTTTGCGTTCTGGAATAAATCCTCAGTTGTGGTTCGCGGAAATCCCTATAGGCGGTCATACACTCGCATCGGGCGCAGCGAAGGTAATGAACCAACGGTCCACGGGAACGGATGGATAATCATGCTGAGTCCCATATGGAACGCTCCCCAAGCCTCGTTCTGCATCTCCAATGTGCACCTCATATTCCAAAGGCGTTGACGGATTACCGGACAAATGGATTTTGGCGAATAGGGGTTCTTTCCATTCCCGAGTGCGGTCATCCATCCAAACCAGCAATCCCCTTAACACGAAGTCAGCCGGTGAAGGTCGATCTGCCGTACAAGGGAGGATGCCATCCACGCTTCGATATGGACCCCACCCATCTGAGTTCTCCAGCACGTCGCGAAGCCATCGCGCAAGGCTACTACACAGTGGACGCAAATTATTGTCTTCCGAGATTCGATCATTTGGTTCAGCAAGGAGGTAATCCTGTACTGCTGCGGCAAGTGACGTTTCCACTTCAGATAAAGACGGGCCGGTCATAATGGAGATTCTCCGATGTCCATGAAGGAATTCTCTGCTTCTACTCCACTTGCTGCTTGGCGCGGTAGCCATCGCGGGCGATGAGGTCGTATTTTAGGGGCTTGTGCTTCTCGTCCTGGAATTGCAGCGGCTTTCCTTCGTCGTCCACCAGCATCACGCGCAGCTTGCGATACGTGCCGTCCTGCTTGCTGTTGGTGGGGTGGTAGATCAGCTCGTACTTGCTGCGGATGGACTCGTTGATGGCCTGGAAATCCTCGGGCAGCTCGCCGACAAAGCGCGGGGCAAAGAAGCGTCCGCCGGTCATGCGGGCAAAGGTCTGCATCTCGTTGTCGGCCTGGAGATAGTCCATGTCACGCATCTGGCCACTCCACCCGCCGCGGCCCTCGCTCATGATGCGGGCCACAGCGCCGGTGGAGATGGTGAAGATGGTTATGTCCGGCGTGGCCTTGACCTTCTGCAAGATCTTGTCGAGGGTGATTTTGGACATGGTATCGCGGCCCGAGGCGATGAGGATGATGTATTTATGCCCGTCGATGCGGCTGAGCCGGTCTTCAGCCTCATAGAGGGCGTCGAAGAGATTGCGCTCGCTGAAGCCGGGAACGCGCAGCGATTGGATGGCTTCATCGAGCTGACGCTTGTCCTGGGTAAAGTCGGTTACGATCTGCGTGCGCATGTCGAAAGTCATCATGGCCACATAATCTTGCGGGCGCAACTGCTGGGCGAAGGCGAAGGCGGAGTTGCGCATATCGTAAATGAACTGGTAGTTGGTGGAGGCAAACTCGCAGAGCAAAAGCGCGGTGATGGGCGCCTCGACGCGCTTGAAGCCGGTGACCTTCTGCTCGACGCCGTCTTCGTAGACGCGGAAGTTGGAGGGCTTGAGGTTGGGCACAAACTGGCCGGTCTTTCAAGCAGTACGCCCACATCCACCGTGACCTCGGGAACTTCAACGCGCAGGGAATAGGTGGGCATCCCCTCGGGGGCTTTGATCTTTGGGGCTACGGGCGCGGCAGGCGGCGGAGGCTCGTCGGCGGATTCCTTCTTCTTGGGAAGCACGATGACACCGGAGTCACCGGAGGGTCCGCCGGAGTCGGAAGCAGTCTGGTCCGCCGGCTGCTGGGCCGGCTGTTGCGCAGGCTGCGTCTGGCTCTGGGCGTGGCTCAGCGGGGTCATGAAGAAGCACAAAAGCGCCGCAAACGGCCAGGCGAGGGGTTTGATGCGAGGATGAGGAAATTGCAGGCGCTGCAACGGCATGGCGACCTCTCTGTGTTCAACAGCATGGTACCACCGTAACTCCTGGACCATCCTGTGCGTACTTGGAGCGTGCGGGGAGACGCAAATATCCGTCCCACACCCTGTACTCTTATAGACGTGGAAAATCCCCTGAAGGCAACGTGTTTCCGTCGAGCGGCTGTTTTGCTCACACTCTTCCCTACCCTGCTTGCGGCGCAGACCGCGCCCGCCGCTTCCGCTCCGCCGCCCTCGACGGGTGGCTTCTTCCCGCTGAGCGAGGTGCACCGCGGGCTTCGCGCCACAGCGTGGACGGTTTTCAGCGGAACCACGCCGGAGCCGATGGACGTGGAGATCCTGGGCATCCTGCGCGGGGCGCGCGGCCCCGGGCACGACATGATTCTGGCGCAATTGCATGGCGCAAAGCCGGAGTACACAGGAGTGGTGGCAGGGATGAGCGGCAGCCCGGTGTATGTGGGCGACAAGCTGCTTGGCTCACTCTCCTACCGCATTGGCGAGTTCAGCAAAGACCCGATTGCCGGCATTACGCCGATTGCGCAGATGCTTGAGGTGCGCGATCTGCCGTTGGCAGAGATCAGAGGTCAGGGATTAGGGGTTAGGGATCAGGGGTCAGAGATCAGGGGTCAGGAGGTCGGGACGACCAATTTTCAGGCGATGGAGACGCCGCTGACGATGAGCGGATTCCGGCCGGAGGCGATCAAGCTCTGGCAGCAAAAGATGGCTGGGACTGGCCTGGAGATGGTTGCCGCCGGGGGTGGGGGCAGTTCGTCTGCTGTGAGCGCGGGTGAGGCTGCGGCGGCGCTGGCCTCGGTGGTGCCCGGCTCGGCGGTAAGCGCGCAACTGGTGCGCGGCGACCTGGAGATTGCCGCGACCTGCACGGTCACCTACATCGACCCCAAACAACTGCTGGCCTGCGGACACCCCATTCTGGATGCAGGGCCGGTGTCGTTGCCGATGACCACCGCCGAGGTGGTGGCTACGCTGGCCTCGCCTTTGAACGCCTTCAAGATTGTGAATACCGGCGCGGTAATTGGCGCGTTCACCGAGGATCGCGACGCGGCCATTCGCGGCGTGCTCGGCGCACAGGCGAGGATGATTCCTGTGCACATGAACGTGCTT
>CAZHKN010000311.1:635-1907 GCA_964532725.1 uncultured Occallatibacter sp. | reverse complement strand
CTTGGAACTGGCGCGGAGCGGAAGCTCAATCTCGAGATTCTCGACCTGCCTGCGCTGACTCCGCAGGCTTTTCTGGTCTCGCTCTATGAAGTCCTGCAGGAGACCAACGAAAACACCTTTGAGACCAGCTACCATCTGACCGGCAGTGTGGAACTGGCCGGCGCGCCGTCGATTCCGCTTGACCTGTGGGCGCCATCCGGCGAGGGTCTGCCCGCGCCGATGAGCGCGTCGCTCGGAGCCGCGGAACGTTTCGCGCGGATTTATCTGAATGGAAGCCGCTTGCGGGGAGGCGGCGCGGCAGTCCAAAGAATCGATCTGCAGATTCAGGCGATTCCACGTGAAGTGCGGGTGGAGTTGGCGGGGGCGCGCCTGATCTCGAACAACATTGTTCACGCCGGGGATACGATAGAGGTGGAAGCGACGCTGCGCCCCTGGCAGCAGCCGGAGCGCAATGTACGCATTCGCGTTGCCCTGCCGGAACGGTTGCCGCCGGGGAATCTGCGGCTGCTGGTTTCAGACGCCGGTACGCTGGACCGCACTCTGGACCAGCCCCGGCAGCCAAACCATCCGGCCGATTTGCAAACTCTGCGCGCGCAGGCGGTGAGCCAACACAGCGTCGAGCGCGTTTATGTTAGCCTGATGACCGAGGACGCGCAGGCAGAGATGCAGGGGCATGTATTGCCCACTCTGCCACTTTCTGTAGCCAATGCACTGGAGCCTGTGCGAGCCGCGCAGGATGTCAACCTGAATGGCGAGTCTGCGATGGTGCTCGCCAACGCCCCGGTGAACGGAGTTTTGAGCGGTTTTTAGATAGTAAATTTACGCATAGAAGCCGGTGGAGGGTTAAACTAGTGCTGCGGGGGAAAATTTGCATTCAAATTTAGGGCTGGCCTCCCCGTCTGCAACCGGCCTGTTGACCCACCGAGCGAGGACCGCGGAACGATCATGAGCCAAATACAAGGACTTGCAGCTCACGCAGCGGGCGCCGAATTACTGCCTTTCAAATATGATCCCGGCAAACTGGGCCTGCATGAAGTAGAAATCGCGATAACCCATTGCGGCATCTGCCACAGCGACCTCCATCTGATCTCGAATGACTGGGGCATCAGCCAGTACCCCTTTATCCCCGGCCATGAGATTGTGGGCACGGTGACGGCGATCGGCAGCGACGTAAAATCGCTGACTATCGGCCAGCGCGTGGGACTCGGATGGCAGTCGAACTCCTGCGGCGAGTGCGAGTGGTGTACACGTGGGATGGAAAACCTCTGCCCG
>CAZHKN010000311.1:0-625 GCA_964532725.1 uncultured Occallatibacter sp. | reverse complement strand
TGTGGAAG
Organism: uncultured Occallatibacter sp.; assembly: GCA_964532725.1. GTDB lineage: Bacteria > Acidobacteriota > Terriglobia > Terriglobales > Acidobacteriaceae > Telmatobacter. The sequence continues at coordinate 617 of CAZHKN010000311.1, read as the reverse complement.
GCACCTGCCTGCATCGCCACGGCGGATATGCTGACCGCGTTCGCGCCAATTCGCGCTTTGTAATTCCGATTCCGGCCGGCCTGGAAAGCGTGCATGCCGCCCCGCTGCTCTGCGGAGGCATTACCGTCTACAACCCGCTGCGCACCCATGAGATCAATCCCTCGTCGCGCGTAGGCATTGTGGGCATCGGCGGACTGGGACATATCGCCATTCAATTTGCGAGGGTCTTCGGCGCGCATGTCACTGCGTTTTCGACTTCGGCAGATAAGGAAGAGGAAGCGCGCTCGCTCGGCGCGCACCACTTTGTGAATACCCGCGAGTCAAAGGCGATGAAGGAAGCAGCCGGGACGCTGGACTTTATTTTGAACACGGCCAACGCCGACCAGGACTGGGGCGTGTATGTGCAGGCTCTTCGGCCCACGGGAGCGCTGTGCTTTGTCGGCGTGCCGCCCTCGCCGGTCTCGGTTCATGCATTCCCGCTGATCTCCGGGGTCCGCTCGATTACCGGCAACCCAACAGGCAGCCCCTACCGGCTGAAAGAGATGCTGGATGTAGCTGCTCGGCATGGGGTGAAGGCGCAGACCGAGAGCTTCCCAATGGCCAAGGCCAATGAGGCG
>CAZHKN010000310.1:0-5346 GCA_964532725.1 uncultured Occallatibacter sp. | reverse complement strand
TCGAGGTTGACATGTAAAGCTGCCAGAGATTCTCGGCCTTCCACGGAGTCAACGCCTCGGGATTGACGGCCTTGATGTCCGCGAAGGTCATCAACGTCAACATGCGCAGCAGTGTGGGACTGGCCACCTTCTCCGCAAAGCCCCGAATGTTCTCCTGGTCGAAGATGTCGCGGCGCAAAGCGCTGGACATATCGAGATGCAGTCGGATGAGTTGCAGAACCGCCTCGCGCTCCTCGGCGTCAAAATCCAGCCGTGCAAGAAAGGCATCGGCCAATTCGACACTCGCCGCCGCATGTTCGCCCGTGCGGCGGGCCTTACCGGTGTCATGCAGCAAAAGCGCCAGCAGGAAAAGATCGAGCCGGTCTATCTCCGGCAGCAGTTGCGCCAGGCGCTTCTCGTAATCAAAAGCCGGCTGGCGCAGGCTGTGTACATTGTCGATGGTGAGGAAGGTATGCTCATCTACCGTATAGCGGTGATAGCTGTCGCGGATCACCAGCGCGTCGATGCCGTGGAATTCAGGAATCAGCATCTCCAGTACGCCCAGCGCATGCATGGTGCGAAGAGCATGTGCGGCGTGGGGTCCAAGCAGCACCTCGCGCAGACTGTTCCACAGATACGGCCCTTCTGGAATGTGAATTGCCAGCACCGGCAGCGCGTCGGTGATGCGGTCTTCAGCCGCCTGAGTCAAGGTGTAACCGTTGGTGGCCATCAGCGAGAAGACGCGCAGAATCGCGCTGGTGTCATTGAACTGCGCGCCCGGTGAAACGTCGATGCGCCCCTGATCGAGAACAAACTCTGTGCCCGCAATCGGAACCCGGCGGCGGCGAAACTGTTTATAGAAGCTGACCGGCGCGGGCAAGTGCTCCATCAGCAACGCGGCGCGGCGATAAATCACGCGGGCGTGGCGATAATACGTTCGCATCCAGTACGACGGATCGGCGGTGCCCCGTGTCTCCAGGCCAATGGAGCGGGCGGCAGCCTCGTCCTGCGCCTGCCAATCGAGGGCGTTGTCGTCGCGCCCGTGGCGAAAATGCAGAAAACATCGCACCGCGGCATGGAAATCGAAGGCCGCCTCGGCATCGCCGCGCGGACTCTGGAAGACGCCGCCGCGCTGGCGGGGCCATTCCTTGGTTTCCTTCAGATGGAAGAGCAAGGCAAACCAGACGGCCAGGTGGTAGTCCCGCAAGCCGCCGGGGCAGTCCTTCAAGTTCGGCTCAAGGTGAAAGATGGTGTTGCCGTATTTGGCATGGCGGGCGCGGGCTATCTCGCCCAGCTTCTGGGTAATCGTGTTCCACTCGCTCAGCACCAGGCCGGGAAAGGTTGTGTTGTGGAGTTGTTGATAAAGCGGGAAATCCCCCGCCAGAAAGCGGCGGTCGAGCGTGGCCAGCGTGAACTCCAGATTGTCCGGGTCGAAGCGGCCGGCCTCTTTCACCGTGCGCGAACAGGGACTGGCCCGCAGGCCAATGTCCCACATCCCCTGAATCATCGCCCGCACCGCGGCTTTGTTCACTTCCTCGGTCTTCTCGTCCGCGAAGGCAAAAAGAATATCGATGTCCGAGTAAGGGAAGAGATCTTTGCGCCCATAGCCGCCCAGCGCAAGCAGCGACACGTTCTGCGAGGGACGATCGCCCGAGACCCGCCGCCACATCTCAATCAGCAGCCGGTCAACCACAGCCGAGCGGCGGCGAATGGCGGCCGTACCGTCGCCGGTGCGATGACAGGTCTGGCGCACCAGCTCCATCTCCCGCAGATACTGCTCTCGTAGATCGTCTACCGCCAGAACGACAGGGTTCATGAGTTTGGTATGGGTCTCGCCTAAGCAATAAAGGATTGTTAACAGCATAAGCGATCTGAGCGCGTATGGGGAGTCTTTGGAGACAGAAGCGCCGGATGAGGAAAAAACTGGGATGGCAGAAAGCTACAGTGGTCAGATTCGCTTCCTGTAAATAATAGGCGAGCGCTATGTACTACGTCTGAGGTCTCTTGGTTGACCAGAGAACAAGAACGCAGCGCGCAACCCTGCCTGGAAGCAGGAGGTGCGCGGCACAGAGCTTTTCAGCCCCTCAGGAGCAGCCGGGCGCTGCCGAGGGGCTGAACAATGCCCGTAAAGCTCAATATCCGACGGTGAATTGAGCGCGGCGATGAGCAGGCTTTTCCAGCTCATCCACCAAGGCAATGGCGTAGTCTTCCATTGAAATACGGCTTTGCCCCTTTTCATCGGAGATGAGATTCGTTGTGCCCAGCCTGAATTTGCCGGTCCGCTCCCCAGGTTCAAAGAAGGCAGCCGGGCTGAAATAGGTCCAATCAATAGCAGAGGCCTGGAGCAGCTTGAGCGCTTTCTCATGAGATACGGCGATCGGCGCCCAGGGTGCAGGCAGATGGCCCGATGCAAGCAAGGAAACACCCGGCGCAACTTCAAGAGAACCAGCCCCGCCGACGACAATGAGGCGAAGATTGCCCGCCCGCTTCACTGCTTCGATCTGGCGCTCGGTCACGCCAATCAATTGATCGGTATCGTCCGGTGGAGGGCCATAAGCGCTCACAACTGCATCTGCGCCAATCAAAATGGCGGCAATTTTTTCCACATTGCTCAGATCGTCCTGCTTGCCCTCGACTCCCGCGGGCAACTTCGATGGATCTTTAACAACGGCTGTCACCTTGTGCCCGCGTGCATTGAGTTCGTTCAGGATGCGGCTGCCGGATTTGCCTGTAGCGCCATAGAGAATCACGTTCATGGAGAACTCCTTCGGAGAAAATTTCTCGGCTCCACTGCTTTGGATGCGCCGAAATCCATAGCGTCTCAAATCATCGCAAGAATGCAATCTCTGGGAGATGATTGTCACCACTTCCCAACTTGACCGGCGATTCCCTGCCCTGGCCCAAATCCGGGATGCGTGGCGCGCCGCTGCCTCCCAATCACTGTATTTCACAGGATTCATCCCTAAAATCCGGAATAGAGCTTTGACGAGAGGAGAATACTATCGGCGCGCGAATGCGATTGGGCGATCTGCTGATCCGGGCCGGCCTGGTCACTGTGCAGCAGGTCTCCGCTGCTCTTGAGCGGATGCTGGCCAGCGGCGGGCGTCTCGGGGACAACCTCGTCGCTCTCGGAGCCATCGAGCAGCAGACGCTGGAGACCTTTCTGCACCGGCTGCCGGCCGAACCGGCCAATCTGGCAGCGACGGGAATCGATGAGGTCGAGTTGCTGGAGCTGTTGCTCAAGCTCATCTACACCGGAAGGCTGGAGAGCTGCCGCCAGTTCATTGAAGCAATCAAATTACCCTTTCACATCGTTGCCGATCTGGCGCAGATGGCCGTTGACCGCCAGTTGCTGCGGGTTCTCGGAATGGGCGACGCGCACAGCCCGATCGATATGCGCTATACCTTTACCGAAGAAGGCAAGCGTTTCACCATCGACTCTCTGGAACGGTTGCGCTACGTGGGTCCCGCGCCGGTGCCAATTGAGGATTTCATCGAGCAGGTCAGCCGCCAGAAGCCGACCAACGAGCGCATCACCTTTGATCGAATCCGCAAGGCGCTCGGTGACCTGACCTTCAGCGACAGCATCATTGAACAATGCGGGCCAGCCCTGGCCTCAGGCCGCGCAATGCTCTTCTACGGCCCGCCCGGCAACGGAAAAACCTCTTTTGCCTTTTCGCTCGCGAGCGTTTTCAGCGACGTAATCTATATTCCCCATGCGATCAGCGTCGAAGGCCAGATCATCCGTTTTTACGACCCAAGCATTCATATTGCCGTTAAGCCCGCGGAAATGGAAGAGAGCGAAATTCTCTCCTTCATTCGCGCTGAAGATCACGACTTGCGCTGGGTTCCCTGCCGCCGCCCGTTTGTCGTTACCGGCGGCGAGTTGACGCTCGATATGCTGGATCTGCGCTTTGACGAAGCCGGCCATTATTATGAAGCGCCGCTGCATTTGAAGGCGCTGGGGGGCTGCTTTGTCATCGACGATTTTGGCCGCCAGTTGGTCTCGCCCACTCACCTGCTCAACCGCTGGATTGTGCCCCTCGAAAGCCGCATCGACTATATGAAGCTGCACACCGGCAAGACCTTTAGTATCCCTTTTGAAGAACTGGTGATCTTTTCAACAAATCTCGAACCGGAAGACCTGATGGATCCTGCCTTCCTGCGCCGCCTGCCCTACAAGATCGAGGTCGGCGCGCCTGATCTGGCTGCTTACCGGCGCATCTTTGAAACCGAATGCGCCCGCCAGGGCTTGGCGCTGCCCGCCGAGGTCTTTGACTTCATCACTCACAAACTCAAAAAGGAAAAGGGGCTGGAGTTTGCAGGCTACCAGCCCCGTTTCATCGTCGATCAGGTGACCGCCAGTTGCCGTTTCCTCGGTCAGCCTCCGCACTTCGATCAGCGCTTCATTGACTACGCGCTGAATAACTTGAAGGTGCGGCGGAATACCGGCTCCGCTGCAATAGCTTCACTTCCCTCTTGAGGCTCCGTGCCGCTACTTGCTTCCGCGGGAACATCGGGATTCGTACTTGGTTTGAGGCAATCCTCAATCATTCAGAAAGTGATTTTGCTCTCGGCTTCCGCAAGTTTGAGCCGCGCGATTGCGAGGTTGGCTTCATCCCGCTTCAGAACGTAATAAAGGAATACACCCTTGTGCTCTGGCAGCAAGCGAATCAGGTGATACTGATCGGTCAACGTGATCAGGATATCCTCGATCTTCGACTTCAACCCGAGAGAATCCATGACTCTCAACTTGCTCAAAACTACCTCGGAGTTGCCTGCGGCTGCCAAATCAAGGTTCAACCCATTGCCACCCGCCGTAATCAACGACATTCCGCTCGTAAAATCAACAAGAGAAACACCGACGGCGCCGCGGACGCTCATCAATTCATCAAGTGCTGCATTTGCATTAGAAGCCATTTCACTCCTTGTTGGTTCGCGGTGAGCGCTATTCTCGACCGGCTTGCGTACTCTGCGTAAATGAGACGGAACATGCCGGATAGATCGAAAAGATGATTTCAATCCAGCGCCTCATGTCCAGGAATTTTTGTATTGATGCTCCGAGTCTACACTGCTAGATTCTTGATGGTCAATCGTTACCCATCCCCCAAGAGAGAGTTACCGGAAGGCTGCATTGATTGATACGAAAGTTACTCTATCTTGGGTAGTGTCTTAGTTTGAATTTCTGCGCGCAGTCCGTCGGGCGAGTCGCGCGATTAAGCCGGAACGTACGTTAACCGAATCATGTCATCGGCGATTAACTCGCTGGCCACCAGATGGAGCGGCGGCCGGGGGCCGGCGAAGAATGGCGTGCCACCGCCAAGCACGACGGGGCGGAGGTAGAGTCGATACTCATCGATAAGACCG
>CAZHKN010000309.1:0-5355 GCA_964532725.1 uncultured Occallatibacter sp. | reverse complement strand
TCGCGCAGCTCGCGAAGGTGCTGCCGAACGTCGTCAACAATCTGACGCCCAACGTCGACTCTCTCTCGGAGGTCACGGTTCAGACGAATACGTATAGCGTGGACTATGGTAAGTCCAGCTCAATTGAAACAATGATGTCAACGAAGGCTGGAACGGCCGCGTATCACGGATTTGCGAGTGGCTACTACACAGCCCAAGGACTGCAAGCGCGCGGGGAGTTTGGTCTGGCGCAGCCAGCACGCCTTATACCGTTCCACAATACCAATCTATCCTTATACCCAAGCGACCCAGACGCCCAGCCCCCGGTCGGCGTTTCTCATCTACAGCAATTTTTACACCTTCTCTCCGCAGGGCAACGAGACGCATACATTCTCAGATCACTTGCTGAATGAAGCCTTTGTCGGCTACAACCGGATTGAGGGTCATACCCCCGATAAGGGCTTATCTACAGTCTGAAAATGCCGGACATCTAGAACTATACGTTGACGATCGAGCACTCACTGACCAGGAGCTTGGTCGCCACCCTGGGCTATCAAGGGTCTCATGGCGAAAATTCGATCACGTATGGCGGTAATCTCGCCGCTCACACCTACGGCAACGATGTCAACGATTTCGCGGAGGATCTGTTCACTACTCCGAGCTTTTCGAACAAGAACTACCTAACCGGCATTCAGCATCGGCTTAACCAGAGCTTCGGTTTCATCGTCTACGCCACAAACGGCCCAACAGCAAACTACAACCAGTTGTGAGCTGCTCTTGGAGAATCTGGCTCTGCGGCAATAGCTATCAGTCTTGATACAAAAACATCCGCAGCCGCGATCTGCCACTCCGGATAAGCTGTATTCGGTATTGATAAGGTGGTTTTGGAAGAGATGGAAGCAGGCTTTGATCTGTGTTCAACGGGAGGCAGTAGTCAGCTGCTGAGCGCAGGACTCAAGCTATATTGGACGTGGCTTGCACAGCATAGAAATTAGTCGAATACCGGCTGGCATCGGGAACCTTATCATCATGCCGTCAGGGTTCCACGGAGAGCACCGGGGCCGTCAGGTTCTCCTCAGGAAAATAAACGCTGTTTGCCTCTGGAGACTCCAGAAATTGCTCCCACGAATGGAAAGCCGATTGTGCTGCCTCAATAGCTTCCCGTGTGGAGCCTTTCGGTAGGGTCAGAAAAGCAAGAAACTTCTCCTGAATCCCGGCTCCAGAGGCGAAACCGTCTAGCCACAGAAACTGGCCTTCCTCGTTGATTTCGAGAAACCACCACTTCCCGTCCCCATCTACTGCAAAATCCAGGCTTCCGAATTCGATTCCCGCCTTTTGCGCAAAGGCAAGGACTGCGGTTTCTACTTCCGGAGGAGTCGGCACCGGCTTCACCGTTGCTCTGCCCTGTCCCACTTCCTGACGCCAGTCCAGTACATTGTTGGTCGTGCGCAAAAGAAAAGAGTACACCGTCGTGCCCATCAGCACGGTCCGCACATCGGCCTCTTTCACAATCATCTCCTGATAAATGGCCGGAGCATAAGTCAGCACCTCATCCGTCGGCAAATCCTCCACCTTGATCTCAAATGTTTCTGTAACAGAAACGGCCTCACTGCCTTCTTTTTTCCAGACATGCGGAAAGAAAGACTTGCAAATGGCCCTCCGCGAGGGATGGTTCAGGAACTCTCTCACCTCCGCGGGAGAATTGGTCAGCAGGCTAGCCGGTGTATTGAATCCGCAGAGCGATGCAAGATGAAGCTGGACGGCTTTGTTATTGATGACGCGAGAAGCTGAGTAAGGGTTGATGCAGCGTACCGGAAGATGCTCCAGCAGATACAAAACAGAGCGGGAATGCCACTTGTACTCAGTCTGCGCAAAATCTCTATCGGCCTCGGTAACATCGGAGTTATGCATCGGAGGGTTAGGACGTCGAATCCAGACCACATCCCCCGGCTCGATCACATGCCGGCCGAGCACAACCCTGGTTCCCTGCTCGATTGAGAGGGTCGCTTGTCGATCTTCCATCCACGAAAGCCCGGCCCAGCACACAACGGAATATCCTGCCCGCTCCAAAGCCCATTTGAGTGCTGCGGTATGAGTATCGCTTGCAAAGGCGAGTATTACAATCTTCATCCGTTTCTCCGTTGGGGTGAATTGATCGGGACAGTCCGGCATTCGTTTGCACAATTGCCCTGGATTAGATTCCCGGGTGCCAATCTGGCCCGGCACCCGGTTGATGCAGTGCTTCGTAAGGTCACTTCGATAGACTGTGCGATTTGCTTGCTATAGCGAAACCAGGGATGGTGTATCCCGAAAGCACGTCCGTCCAGTTGACGCGACCATCAGGGAGCGGCAACCTTGAACAAAACTCAACAGGACACAGTAACCCTGGTTTCGCTCTAACCGTCGCCGTCTCTCTGACCCGTGACTGGATTGACACTAATGACATTGGTATGCAACGGACCGCCGCCACTCACCCGGAGCACTTCTTCCGGCGTAAGTTCGCGCGCGCCGTTGCGAGCGAGTACGCGATTGTTCTTTGTCATATTCTCTCCATCAGGAGTCCGAACGAATCAACACTGTTGGGTCAGCGCAGGTTCGCTTCCTCTCCCTTTCTGTGACAAACGGCGTTCGGATGACCCGTGCTTTCTGTTAAATGTCATCCGTTTCTGGAGTATCCTTCTGTGCCGAAAATATGGCAGTGGCTACATTGGTGGTTGCGGAAAGCGCGCTGACTCCGCCGCTTACCCGGGCAATTTCTGCTGGGGTGAGTTCGCGGGCGCCGATACGAGCGAGCACCCGAGGGGTTTCCTGTTTCATATCGTTCTCCTTATTGTGGGGATTTACAACATCTGCGCCACGACCTGAGAAGCATCGTCCGCGCCGATCTCAGCAGTATAAGACCGAAGGGTTACGGCCGTCTCTCCCTCTCTTTCCGAGTGCTCCAGCATGAGAATGCGATCCGCAATGGCAATGGTGTCCGGACGATGCGCTGCGAAAATCCGCGTCATGCCCAGTCCGGAAAGCATGGAAGCAATCCGCTTTTCTGTTTTGATATCAAGGTGGCTGGTTGCCTCGTCGAGGATCAGCACAACTGGCGCCGGATAAAGTGCCCGCGCCAGCAGAAGCCGCTGCTGCTGCCCTCCGGAAAGCGCCGATCCCATATATCCCACCAGAGTGTTGTACCCCATCGGCATTGCTTCGATCTCGCGATCCAGGCAGGCAAGCCGGGCACATTCTCTCACCCGCTCCATATCCAATGTGTCAGATGCAAAGGCAACATTCTCGGCAATCGTCCCGGCAAAAAGCGCGTCATCTTGCAGCACAAAACCAACCTTGCCTGCGAAAGAGACGCAACGGGCCGTAACAGAAACCCCGGCAATCACAATATCTCCCTCCTGCGGACGAAGTAGGCCAGAGATCAATTTGAGTAAAGTCGATTTGCCGGCGCCCGACTGTCCCACAACAGCGACACATTCTCCTGGCTGAACACAGAAGTTCACATTCTTCAGCAGCCAGGGATCGGTATCCGAATAACGGAAGGAGAGCGACTTCACCTCAACACTCGCATTCCGCTCCGCGGTTTCCTGCATCTCTGCCGCCGTAACCTCCGGTTTCTCCTGAACAATGTCAGATAGCCGATCCGTCTGCAGCGAAAGCATACGGAATTCGTAGAGACGATCGACAAACTGAGTGGTTCGCGCCTTGAATTGTTCCTGATACATCACAAAGGCAAAGACCTCGCCCACGCTCATCGCGCCATGCAGCACTCTGTCGATAGAGAGCCATACAATGAATACCGACTGGAGGCCAAAGACAAGCGTGCTTGCGCCTTTGAACAGGATGTTCAATTTTTCCGCGTCCACCTGAGCATTCGTGGATTCCACGAACAAATTCAGCCAGTGAACATTCCGTGTCTCTTCCCTTCCAAAGACCTTGATCGTGCGGATGCCGCGCAGCGTTTCGATGAAGTGGTCCTGCTGCCGGGCCAAACCTCGGATATGCTTTTCCGTAGCTGCTTTGAGGGGACCGTAGGCAAGATTTCTCACGACTATATAGACCAGAACGCTGATGGCAACCACCGCCGCCAGCCGCCTGCTGTAACACAACATGACACCGAGCGCCAGAACCGAAACCAGGCCATCCAGACAGGCTTCGACAAAATTATTCGATAAGGTGCGTTGAACAGCCTCCACACTGTCGAATTTTGAAATGATGTCTCCAAAATAACGCTTCTCAAACCACGAGACCGGCAACCGTAACAGATGTGAAAACAGCCTCCCATTGCTTTGCAGCTTCAGTTGCGTCCCCAGATATAAAGTCGTCCAACTGCGCAGCGCTCCAAACAGCGCCAGCAGAACTACCAGAGCCGAGAAGCCAGCACCCAAAATTGGCAGCAGAGCACTGTTATGGCGGGCAACCACCCTGTCAATAGAAAGCTGGAGAAACAGAGGACTGATCAGCGAGAAGATCTCCAATACAAATGCGAGCAGAAAAACCTGCGCCAGCGCGGTCTTCATTCCACTGATTTTCCCTAAAAAATCGCGAAGACGAAGCGGCCGCCGCTCATCCTGCTGTAGGAATGAGGCAGTTGGGGTCAGTTCAAGCACTACGCCGGTAAAGCGCCGGCTCAGGCTGCTCATCGTGAGTTGCTGCGGCCCCACCGCTGGATCGTAAACAGTGGCCTTCCGCGAAGTGGCGTTCTTCAAGACCACAAAGTGGTTCATATCGAAGTGAAGAATGCACGGAGTAGAGAGCAGGGGCAGGTCCTCAAGCTCAACTCGCAGCGGACGCCCGGATAGATCAAGAGCTGCCGCAAAGCGAATCAGATGTGCCAGAGTGGCGCCGCGAAGGGACATGGAAAAGCGCTGTCGCAAAGCAGGCAGATCGATCTGCTTTCCGTAATATCCCGCCACCATGGCCAGACAGGCAATGCCACACTCCGCTGCCTCCGCCTGAAGCACCAGAGGAAGCCTGCTCCGCCATGGGAAAGAAAGGTTCAAGGTAAAGTCCGTCCGAATTGAAATATCCCCAACAGGCAGACGAAAACAATTCCGGCAAGTACGAGAAGAAATATCGGAGAAAAGGGATAAATACGCAACAATTCTCCCTCCAGCTTTTTCTGCTGTGCGGCAACAACCTCCGGTCGAAACAACGGGAGAACTCGTGAATCGTCGAATACTGGTTCAGAATCCAATTGCATCCGTTTCAGCTTCCTTCGAAATTTACGATGATCACAGCTTAAGTTGGCTTCCTTCGAAATAAAGCCTATGGAAGGCATATGCACTGTGGAGTGTTCGGCGTGCTTTGAGGGGGAAATATACCATGAGAGCGCCTGGAAGCGCTATAGCGAAACCAGGGATGGTGTATCCCGAAAGC
>CAZHKN010000308.1:0-5407 GCA_964532725.1 uncultured Occallatibacter sp. | reverse complement strand
CTGCTGCATGGCACCGGCGGCAATGCCCACTCGCTGCTGAATCCGCTGTTCTCGAATGTGCTTTTTGGCCCCGGCCAGCCGCTCGACATCACCAAGTATTTCCTTATTCTGCCGGATGACATTGGCCACGGAGAAAGCTCCAAGCCCTCGGACGGCCTGCACGCCCACTTCCCCGCTTACGATTACGACGACATGGTGCGCAGTCAGCGCATGATGCTGGACGAGATGAAGATCGACCATCTGCGCCTGATCCTGGGAACCTCGATGGGCTGCATGCAGACCTTCGTCTGGGGCGAGACCTACCCCGGCTTTGCCGACGCATTGGCGCCCTTCGCCTGCCTGCCGGTCCAGATTGCGGGGCGCAACCGCATGATGCGCTACATGGCCATCCAAGCCATCAAACAGGACCTCGCATGGATGGACGGCGAGTACAAGACCCAGCCGGTACAAGGCTTGCGCGCCGCAGACGAACTGTTCCTGGTGATGGGTTCCAGCCCGCTGCAGATGCAAAAGCAGGCCCCCACACGTGAGTTGGCAGAAAAGTACGTCGATCAGTATCTCGCCCGCTCCGTAGCATCAACCGACGCCAACGACTTCATCTACTACGCCAATGCCAGCCGCAATTACGACCCCAGCCCGCGTCTTGAGCAGATCGCTACACCCGTGCTGTGGATCAACTCGGCCGACGACTACATCAATCCGCCCGAACTGGGCATCGCCGAAAGGATGGTCAAGCGCATGCCCAACGCACACTTCATCCTTGTCCCCATCTCCGACGCCACTCGAGGCCACGGAACCCATACCGTCGCCGCAGTCTGGAAGGACTACCTGGCTGAATTTCTGAAGTCCACTGAACCGCAGCCTTAAGGCGCGTGCCGCATGCAATGCCTCAGCGCGCGTTTTTCGGCAGCGAACTCAGCGAATCAATCACAATCCCCGGAGTCAACGCCTCCGGCAGCAGCTGGGGGCTGCTTTGCCCTGGGGCGTAGAGCACATACGCCGGCACACCGCTGCGGCCCAGCCCGGCCAGCGCCTGCGTAATCGCGTCATCGTGCCGCGTCCAGTCGGCTTTGAGCAGCACGATGTTCGTGTCGGCGAAGGCCTTTTGCACCTCAGGCTGCTGGAGCGCAACGCGCTCATTGACTTGGCAACTGAGGCACCAGCTTGCGGTAAAGTCTACGAAGACCGGGCGGCCCTGGGATTGATAGCGCGCGACTGCATCGGCGCTCCACGGCTCCCAGGCGCTGCGTGCGGCGGACTCTGCCGGCGCCGCGGCGGGCGCCTCGGCCAATGTACGGGAATAAACCGCAAGCGCAACAACCCCTAACAGAATCACCGCAGCAACGGTCGTTGCCCAGCGCTTCACCGGCCAACGGCCGAGAAACCACCCAGCAATTGCCAGCAACAGGAAGCTAGCCAGCAGGCCAACCAAAACCGATGCGCCATAGCCTGAAGCCAGCACCCATGCCAGCCAGATGACCGTTGCGAAGATCGGCACCGCAATCGCCTGACGCAGGATTTCCATCCACACGCCGGGCCGGGGCAGCAAGCGCGTCCAGGCCGGTTGCAGAGTAAGGGCAACATAAGGCGCGGCGAGGCCCAGGGCCAGCGCAGTAAACACGGCAAAAGTGACAACTGCCGGTTGCGCCAGCGCATAGCCAACAGCAGCGCCCATAAACGGCGCGGTGCATGGCGTGGCTACCACTACGGCCAGCACGCCGGTGAAAAAGCTGCCGGTATAGCCTTGCTTCAAGGCCAGAGACCCACCGGCACCGGTCAGCGTCAGGCCAATTTCGAATTGCCCCGCCAGCGAGAGGCCAAGAAAGAACAACAGCCCGGCCATCAACGCGAGAAAGACCGGCGACTGAAACTGAAATCCCCAGCCAAGGCTCGATCCCGCAGCGCGCAGCCCCAACAGCACCGCTACCAATGTCCAGAAGGAGACGAGAATGCCTGTCGCGTAGACAAAACCATGCGCGCGCAGCTTGTGCCGCTCCTCATTGCCGGAGTTGACCAGCGCAAGCCCTTTGATAAAGAGCACGGGAAAGACACAGGGCATCAGGTTCAGCAGCAGCCCGCCAAGAAAGGCCAGGCCTGTTGCCCGCAATAATTCCGTCAACGACAACGCAGGCGCAACGGTAGCAGCCGAGTTAGCCACCTGGGCCGCAGATTGAGCTTGCGTGGCAGAAGATTGAGCCTGTGCAGCCGGTTGTTCCGCGCCGGATGTGGTTGCCTGAGCGGCTTGAGTAGTATTTGCAGCGTCCGCTGTTACTGCTATCGCTGTCGCCGCACCCGAAGACAGCGCAACGATCTCATAGTTTCCGTAGGAAAGCTCAAGCACACCCTTCAACTGCGTAGGATTCTCCTTGAGGCTTGCGTCTTTCTTGAGGTCAAGAATGAAACCCTTGGGCGTTGGCGTGAGTTTCTGCGGGGCAGGGTTGTCAACAACATCCTGATCTTCGGGAAAAAAAATGGCTTGCGCCTGTCGATGCCCAGTATCCACCTGCAACCGAAAACCATTCGCCAAAGGTTGGAAAACTGCTTTGAACTCTGCCGGCTGAGACAGCGGAAGCTGTTCTCGGGACCACTCCATCAGCTCGTGGTCTCCGTAAATGAACTGCCCTGGTACCGGCTTACCACGAACTATCCGCACACTCTCTTCAAGGTCGGCTTTGCCCGGAATGCATACCTCCCGGCAGACGAGCCAATCAACCTTGGCATGGAGCACAACCGGACCCGGCTTCACTGAAGGCTCAACCACAATGTCGAGCGGGAAAACAGCCTGGTTCTCATAGCCAAAGTCCATCAGCGGACCGAGCGGCAGGCGCTTAGGGGCGGGAAACTCCATTGAGGTAGAGCTGATTCCCGTCGGCAATGTCCACTGAATATGCGGCGGCTCGCCGGAATCCCCTGGATTTTTCCAATAGATATGCCAGCCCGGCTCCAGCTTGAAGTAAAGCCCCACCTCATTCATTCCGCCCGCAGAGAATTGTTTTTCCGGAATAACCAACTGCACATGCAGATGCTCAGTATCCGCAGAAGCCGACGCGGCAAGCGCTGGCAATCGCGAGGCAAGCAAAGAGAACAGCACAAAAATCAACCTGGGAAGGCGCATAGGCAAGGAAATCTGACTCCTTAAGATTGGACTCAGTGAACCGAAGGTTAGTTACAAAGGATTATTGGCTCGACTCTCGGGTATGCAAATCTGGCCGCGTCCCGTGCTGGCGCAGGATGCAGTCATTCTGCACGCATTTGACCCCGGCGGCGCGGGCGCGGGCTACGGCCTCATCGTGGATCACTTCATCCTGCAACCACAAATACGGAATGCCCAGCCGAATCACATCGTCCACGATGGCGGGAACATACTCCGAAGCGCGAAAGACATCGACGAGGTCAAGGCCGTGGCCGGTTTCGCTGATGGAGGCGGCCTGTGCCACGTCGAGATCGGCATGGCAGACGAGTCCGAGGACTTCCGTAAGCGCCGGGTTGACTGGAAAAATGCGATAGCCGTTCGCAATCAAATAACGGCCAATGTTATGGCTTGCTCGCCAGGGCTTGTCACTCATGCCGACGACGGCGATGGTGCGCGTATTGGTTAATATCTCGTCGACGATGGCTGGATCGTTCATCTTTTCTGTCCCTATCTTTGATTCATTGGCATCCCAGGTCTCAAAAGCGAGACCTGGGGCACCCAGCAGGGGCTAAAGCCCCATACGTCCTTCTGTGTTCTGTGCGTCATGACTGAAGTCATGCCCTGATACAAAGCACGTTGCTACAGACCACCTAGAGATCAAGATCATCATCTTCATCCGCGGCAACCGCCGTACCGCGCCGCTTGGCGAGCAAGTAGCCGCGCAGGAAGGGTTCCAGATAGCCATCGAGCACCTTGTCCACATCGCCGACTTCAACCTTGGTCCGATGATCCTTCGCCATGCGATACGGCTGCAAGACATACGATCGAATCTGCGAGCCGAAGTTGATGCCCAGCTTGGAGTCTTCTAGCTTCTTGCTCTCGGCGCGCTTCTTCTCCAACTCAAATTCATAGAGCCGCGACCTGAGCATCTTCATCGCCTTCTCGCGATTCTTGTGCTGCGAGCGCTCGTTCTGGCATTGGACCACAATGTTGGTCGGCAGGTGCGTCATGCGCACGGCGGAGTCGGTGGTGTTCACATGCTGGCCGCCCTTGCCGCCGGAGCGATAGGTGTCAATGCGCAAGTCTTCAATGCGGATATCGACGTGGATGGTCTCGTCGATTTCAGGCGATACATAGACCGACGCAAACGAGGTATGGCGCCGCTTGGCCGAGTCGAAGGGCGAGATGCGCACCAGCCGGTGCACGCCGCTCTCGCCGGCCAACTGGCCAAAGGCGTACTCGCCCATGATGGTGAAGGTCGCGGATTTGATACCCGCCTCTTCGCCATCCTGATAGTCGTTCATCTCGGTTTTGAAGCCCTGCTGCTCGGCCCAGCGCAGATACATGCGCAAGAGCATCTCGGCCCAGTCCTGGCTCTCGGTGCCGCCTGCGCCGGGGTGCACGGTGACGATGGCATTGAGCGCGTCAGCCTCGCCGGAGAGCATCGTGCGGGCTTCCAGCTCTTCATTAAATGCGGTAAGCGACTTGATACCCGCCTCAATGTCGGCCAACACATCTTCGCCTTCGCGGGCCAGCTCGAAGTAGGCCTCGATGTCGCTGGAGCGGCGCACCAGTTCCTCATCGTCGGCGACGAGAGACTCCAGGCGCTTTTTGTCGCGCATGATGGGTTTGGTCGCGTTGGGATCGTTCCAGAGCGCAGGATCGGCTAGTTTTTCTTCAATTGCGGCGAGTTCGCGCCGGATGCGAGCGGGGTCAAAGATACTCCCGCAGGTCGCGCACTTGATCGCGGACGGGAGCGTATGCGAATTCGAGATCGTTCAACGACATACTTTTGCTCGGACCTGACTTGATTTGGACTTTTTTCTGCTTTTTCTTGACTGACTTAGAATATCACCGCCGGTTTCAGACGGCGGATTTTACCGGAATCGAGAGTCAGTCCCACGCAGAAGTATCGCGCGGCTTGCGCTTGGCAATGATCTCTTCTAAGTCAGCGGCGAACCCGGCATCCATCACCGGCTTATAGCCAAGCTCTTTCGAGCGGGCCTCGGCCAGAGCAATGGACTCGGAGACGGACCGGCGCGGCGGCGCGGCCTTGCGCAGCACAATCGAAGGCGCAGCTTCCTTTTCGATAACGATCTCCTCGCCCAGATGGGCGCGGACAAGCAATCCACGGATGTCGCGGATTGCCTCGGCTTCCGAAATGTGGGTCGTGGCCATAGTGAAGATGATACTCGTTCTTTACTTGACAGACAAAGAGCCGTCCTGCGCGGCATATTTAGCGGCTTTCAATATCCAACTGATCCGGATATATCG
>CAZHKN010000307.1:0-5460 GCA_964532725.1 uncultured Occallatibacter sp. | reverse complement strand
GCGCTTACAACACCGGCGTCGGCTGGCGCAACATCATCGAGAAGATGCACATGACCTCCACCCTCACCAAGTGGTATGAGGAGCACGGGCGTCACGAGATCTTCGCCGGCGGCAAAAAGGTTGGCATGACTCAGGTCGGCCACACCCTCAACCTCAACATGGAGCACGTCAACGCCGAGGCTAATCACACCCTCGACGAGCTGGGCATCGCCAAGAACAGCCGCGAAGAAAAGCTCCGCGCCAGAGACAACAAGGCAGGGGCCGTTACCACCGCGGACAAGGTCAAGGAAGACGCCGAAAACGCGCGCATGGCCAAGCTCTACCGCGAGCACGTCCTCGGAGAAAAGCCCATCGAGGGCCTCGTCCGCCTCGACTCCATCCGTCCGGCTTCAAACAACGCCGCCTCGCCCATCAACCGCGAGTCCCAAGCCGAACCCGTCGCCGGGGACTGACCGTCTAGGCAATGTTTGTTCGTGCTAGATCACCAAGGCCGTTCCCATCGGGAGCGGCCTTGGTGGTTCGTATGGATACCTCTTGGGAAGAATGAAATTCTCAACGAAGAAAACCCCTACTATTTATCTATGCCCGGAGCCGCACAGAGAATTCCTTCCAAAGCAGAATAGTCCTTACGCAGGAAGCTACGCTGCGATGCTTCGATCATCTCCTGCTGTGTGTGCTTTGCCCAGATCAACCGATACCCACCGGCCAGCGCAAGCTCACGGATAAACTCTCGCTGTGTTCGGCCGTTTCCTTCGCGAAAGGGATGGATAGCGTTGATTTCTCCCAGGAAGTATGCGGCCCGATGTACCCATGCCGCTGCGGAAAGATTCTTCAGAGAGTTTTCGTGCGCCAGTTCAACAAAGAGCGAATCAAGATTCACCTTCAGAAACGCCGGTGGTGGAAAGGCTGCACCAGGCTTTGCAATCCCAACCGTGCGAAGCTCTCCGGCCCATCCGTAGACGTCTTGAAAGATATAGCGATGAATTGCCTGCAAATGTCTCGTGTCGAAGTCTCCAGCGATAGGTCTCAGTTGCAATTCGAGCAAACGCCGCAGAGCGAACGGAGTCTCGCGCCGCTGCAACTCGACTTGCTCGGATAAACCAAACTTGTTTTCAGGGACATCGCTTGAGTGATGCTTGGGTTTCGCAGCCATGGTCTTCCGAGGCGGCAAGGGAGGACGGGGATTCAGGCAGCGCCCTTGACGAACTTTTCACTTGTCATCCCAGCAACGTGGCGTTCAATTGCCAGACCGAATTCATTGAGCGACAGGGAACCAGCCTCATACTGCGCAAGCAGCGCAGCTGTTGCAGTATCCGGCTCAAGACCCTCCATGCGGAAAGAAGCCAGAACACCGCTCACCGCTGCTGTACGGCTCATGGTTTCAGCCACGGGATGGACTACTGTAGCCATGCGCGACCACTCCTCATTTCATTTTACAGACACCCGTACGCGAAGTCGAAGGGATTCTCGGAACGTCCTCGGCGAAAAGCCCGTCGAGGGCCTCGTCCGCCTCGGCGCGATTCTGCCTGCTTCGAGCCGCCCGGCCTCCAACAACGCCGCCAGCCCCATCAAACCGCCGCCCCGAAAACGAACCCGTCGCCGGGGACCAGGCATTGCATGCAGCAGACGCGCCTTCGGCGCAAAACCACAAAGGCCGTTCCCATCGGGAACGGCCTTTGTGGTTTTAAGACGCAAGCAATCGGCAGTATACTCGATTTCTGAGCGTAGAAGTGGTAACGCATCAGCTACAACAACCGAAATGGTATACAGAGATGGAATTCACTCCGCAGTGCCGATGCCTACATCCTAAAAAGTTAGGTACGGCCTTTTTGTAAGAGCCATGAGGTGGGGTTGCGATGGGACAAGCATTAGAGAACCCGAAATGCTACGACGTCGAGAACTGGCGAACGTATGACACTCGCGAAATGGTTACTCATCTGGAAAAGCTGCGAGTCGCGGCCAAATTAGAAGGTGCCCCTCGTGCCTTTAGATCATCGATGATATTTAGAGAGAGAATTTGCCCAGTGGATATTTACTGCTATTTGAAGGCAAGATTTGGCGAGCCTAATGGATTCCAAACTAGATTGGCACGAAAGAATACCAGCGATAATCTGTTTCACTGGGATTTTAACCTGAAGGCATCCGATGAAGTTGTATACATATCTGGGACAAATCGGGAGGTGCATCTCATGGTTTCAGAAGCGCTTTCCGATGAGCAATGGCCTCAGCTAGTGGGCAAGATCAAGGGGGACTATGCGCGAGTTTCAAAGGAGAAGAGCAAGGTATTTAAGTCACTTGAACGATGGGTAATATTTTCCAACAAGTACATCCAAACGGCTGAACTCTGTGCTGGAATCCATAAGAATATTCTATCGCACATTAGCGTCAATTCTTTTTCAAAAATATCCAAGATAAGCGCAGTTGAATTTAAAAGCGCCTTTCTTGACGAGCCCAAGGTCAGGAAGGCAATGGTTAGACGGACCACGAAAATTTTCCAAGGGTGCCTTGAGCTTTCGCTACTCACGCCTATCCTTGCGGAGGCATTCATCAACATGGCAATACTTGTACTTTGCAAGAAAGAGATTAGAGACAACAGCAGGCAATTCGACGCATTCATCCGGTCACCGATTGATGTGAAGGTGTACGATCTATCGTACAAATGCAATGGATTTGTCAAAGCAATCGACGCGGAGTCTTCAGAGTTCAAAGAGTTTAAGCGCATTATGGACAATCGAAATAATACAATTCACGGCAATGTAAACCCTGAGAGAGAACAGATTGAGACAGTGTACTTTGATGGGAAAAGGCCGCTTTACAGGGAGCCCGGAGACAACCTACTAAAGTTCCTTCAGACGATCGAGAAGCAATCCGGTGCAGAAACAGTGATTAAGAGATACGAGGATACACATGCCTTTCTCGCTAGCATAGGTGATTGTCTTGATCCAGAGATCAAGGATGACTTCTGGCAAGTAATGGAAGCAAGTTACCCCGGATACGATCTTGATCGAAAGAAATTGGGTGTACTTCTGCCTGAAAGAGTTGTGTCAGGCTATCCATCGGGAGCCAGATACGACGACGAACTATCCGTTGATTGGTCTGTGGCGGAGTAAATTGACTAGTGGATCGTGGTCGGGTGCCGGGTGCCCCACCCTTCGATTTTTTCTATCGAAGGGTGGGAAAGAAACGAACCTCCTGCGAGCGAATAGCGAGCGTCCGCCGCACCGCAGGTGCTTCCATGCGGAAATCTCGATAGCTTTATCAACTCGAAGTCCGAGCGGTTTGAGGTAATCAGCCGCGCCCCATGCGTCCGCGCCGTCAACGTGATCAACCTATAAAGCGCATTGCACACAGTTCGACGCAAAACACGACGGGCCGCTCCAATCGGCGCGGCCCGGCGTGTTATATGGTTCCTTTGCCAAAATTTATTCCAATACACAAACCATATATTCACCGGGTCAATTGATAGGCGGGAGGCTCTCCAAGTACGTGCTTACAGCCGAACCCACGCTGCCGCCGTTGCTGTACACGTCCCAGTTGATGGACCACATCATATAACCTGCAACATCGGGATACCCGGCCGAATTTTGCAGGACGTAAGCTCCCACGGGATTTTGTCCTGTAGTCAGGTAGTTAAATGCTGCATCCAGTGAGGCAGGAGGCAGATAACCCGGTGAAGCTGCGGTGGATGCCGGTACGCCGATGACGACTTGGTTCGCATTCAGCGGCTGGAAGGTCCCTGCGCCGTCTGCCACGGTAAAGCCCTTCAACAACATCTCCGACATTGCCACCAGATTGTCTTCACTCCCCTCGCTATAGTAGTTGCCATCGAGAGCCTCGATGTTGGCCTCGTTATAGTACTGTGGCCAGACGTAGGTCAAGAAGCCGCGAATCGCGTTGATTACAGGAAGCTGGGCGCCATTCCAATTGGACGCGCCGTACAATCCCGAACCGTAGTATTGATATCCGGCCTGAACGTAGTTGGCAATCGGCGCCATCGTGATCATCGCATTGGGTAGCGCCTGGTGCAGTTGTTGGAGGCCGGAAATAAGGTACACAACACTCGGAGTTGTGGGGTTGGCAAGGTTAAGGTCGCCTTGATTCAAGTAAACCGCCCCATTTTCAAAATCAATATCGACCCCATCGAACCCGAACTGATTCATCATTGCTGCAACCGACGAAGCAAAATTCGCCGCGTCGCTCGAGCTTGCAAAAGTGGGAGTTTCGGTCGCCCCGCCGCAGGAAATCAGCACTTTCTTTCCAAGGCTGTGCAGATATTGCACGTCGGAAATAAACTGAGCTTGTGTTTCGTCAGGATCGACGGTGAACGAGAATTGTCCGTTGCCGTTGTAGTTCGCAAAAGCAACGACGACGATGTCCCAACTCGTCGGCACATTCCGCAACTGTATCCACTCTGGGGTTTCCCAGTCATGCCAATATCCGACCAGGACCCGGCCATTGCCAGCCGTGGAGGCCAAGGTTGTCACGCTTGTTGCCGGACTCGCGGACGAGGTTCCCTCAGAGTCGCTCGCTTCTACCGTGAAGCTATAGCTGGTTGAAGCCGTGAGGCCGGAAACGGTATAGGATGTGCCGGTTGTAGTTCCAATTGAACTTCCGTTTCGCAATACGGTGTAGCTCGTGATGCTGCAATTGCTGGGAGGAGTTACAGCCGCCCAACTGAGCGTCGTTCCAGTGCTGGTCGTACCGGATGCGGCCAGTCCAGTGGGCACTCCGGGAGCAGCCGTGCAGGGGTTCGTGCCTGTCGTGGTCACGGACAATGTGTTGCTGGTGGTAGTTCCGTCGGCATTCGTCGCTGCGATGTCGAAGCTATACGCAGTGCCGGCCGTTAAGCCTGAAACAGCATAACTCGTTGTTCCGGCAGCCACCGCAGCCTTTGCCGCTCCACCCTGATAAACTTCGTAACCGGTCAGCGTGCAACTCGTGCCCTCGGTTGGAACGGTCCACGCTAACGTCGTACCGGTGCCCGTTGTTCCAGAAGCGGAGACGGTGAAGGCGCCGGGCGCGCTGGTGCAGACGTTGCTGCTGCACGCAGTTGGCAGGCTCCAGGGATCTCCGGATCCGGCTGCCCCGCTGTTTCCGGCAGTCGTCGGATTATTCCCCTCTGTCCAATAGGCAGCCGTGTAGTTGTTGCCATTTTCGCTGGCGACCATGCCCGCCGTGTAGGCCGTCGTTGCGACCCATGCCGCCGCGCATGTGCTCGACGAACCTGAAGAGGACGTCGTCACACTCACCGTCGCCGCTGAACTGGTGCCTGCCGCATCCGTAGCTGTTACCGAGAATGTATACGCGGTGCTTGCCGCAAGTCCACTGATCGTCGTGCTGGTTCCGGTACTCGTCACTGTAGACGGACCGCCGGTAATTGTATAACTCGAAACCGAGCAGCCGGAGCCAACCGTAGAAGCGGTCCAGCTCAGCGTGGTGCCGCTGCTGGTGGTTCCTGAA
>CAZHKN010000306.1:0-5465 GCA_964532725.1 uncultured Occallatibacter sp. | reverse complement strand
GCCCCGGCAACCGCTGACCTCAGCGGTCTCAACCCCACTCGAGTTCAAGTCAGCTTCAACGTCACCAACACCGGCTCGGTTGCCGGAGCAGAAGTTGCCCAACTCTACGTCTCCGACCCATCGGCGACTGTGAAACGCCCCGAACGCGAACTAAAAGGATTTCAAAAGGTCCGCCTCAATCCTGGCGAGACCAAACATGTAACACTGACCCTCGACGCCCGCTCCTTCAGCTACTGGGACGAGAAAGCTCACAAATGGACCATCGCCCCTGGTAAATTCGTGATCCGGGTGGGAGACTCGAGCGAAAATACTCCGCTGAGTGTGGAGATCACGCTAAACTAACCATCGTTGTAGCAACAAGACAAACTGCCTACCGAGGTTCCGGTAGGCAGTTTTCAATTCCAACGGCGCTTCCGTTTGTATTGACTTATGTACGTACATTCGATAGACTCTGAAATGAATCATCATTGGGAACATATTCGACCGAGGTCCGGCGGAATATCGAGAGGAATCGACGACCGATGAAGAAGCTCGCCGCCGCTCGCAAGCGGGAAGTCGCAACCATCGCCGCAAAGACCGACGCTACAGTCGATTTTTCCGAGATGCCAGAAGTCCTTGATTGGAGCGGCGCGGAGGTCGGTCGCCTTTACCGGCCTAACAAGCGTCCCGTAACAATTCGCCTAGACGATGACGTAATCGAATGGCTGAAGAGCTTTGGCCGAGGCTATCAGACCAAAGCGAATTTGCTGCTTCGCCACGCGATGGAATCGACACGTCAAGCTGCAGCAACCTCAAGGCAGGCTTCGAGGCAGCGGGATATTGAACAGGTTTACGCTCCTCACCTGAAAATTGAGTCTCAATTTGATGACGAGCCAGAGTTCGTCCGCCAAGTCGAAGGGGCAGTGAACGGCATCCTTCGACTCCACTCCCCAGCGAATCTCGCACTGATCAAGATCGATAATTGGTTTGGTTCGAGGTGGCTCGGCTTTTCCGGAAAAGCCCTCGGGCAGATAGGATGGACTCTGAGGCCAGAGGGACGGACACCTAACAAGTTAGGAATTCCGCCCTTTGTGCCGGAAAGAGTTGTATTGCAGCGTAGATTTGCAGCTCCAGAATATAGTGAAATTCACCCAGGGCGACCGATACATAGACAAATGCCGGCCAGCACGGCGCTCAGGCGCAAAGCAGCTATCGAAGAACCGGAAACAACTCTTATTTGGTATAGCGGTAACTCAAAGGCAAACGGTCGCGGCGCGCTGATGGTCTACGCCGCGAAAAGCAATGGCTATTGGTGCTGGTTCGCCGAACTGGAGCGCGGGAATCCTTGGCGAATCAAGACAGCATGGGAAATCAAGCCAGAAGATCTCTTGCATCTGATCGAAGAAGGAGCAGGGACCCTGGGAGCGCCGCCCGAAATGCAACCCTACTGCGCCTGAGACCCCGGAGCGGGCCGCATTACCGTGAACCTCTCTGTGAAAAAACCATTTAGCGGTACAATCACTCCATGCAGGTCACTGTCGAAATTCCCGACCAATTCGTCTCCAACATCGTGCCGGAAGGCACGAATGCGGCGCGGCGTCTGTTGGAAGATACGGTCGCTTCGGCCTACCGCGAACGCCGCCTCACCATGGAGCAGGTACGCGAACTTCTCGGCTTCGACACCCGCATGGAGGTCGATCCCTTCCTTCAGCGATACGAAATCTTCGACTACACCGTCGAAGATTTCGAAAAAGATATGGCCACCATGGACCGCTGGATGCAATCGAGAACCATCTCAGAATCCGTATGATCGTCGTTGCCGACACGAGTCCACTCAACTACATCCTTCAGCTTGGCCTAATTGAGGATCTGCACCTCATCTACGGAAAGATCGTTGTCCCAACCGGGGTCCTGCGAGAGCTGCGGCACCCGCAGTCTCCGCAGATCGTCCGGCTATGGTTTGGCTCATTGCCGGAATGGGTAGAATTGAAAAGCGCGCACCGGACAGACCCAACTTTGCCTCTTCACCTGGGAGCCGGGGAGACAGAGGGAATCAACCTCGCCCTCGAATTTCAACCAAGCCTCTTGCTCATCGACGACCTGCCCGGCCGTCGCGCTGCGGAGGAACGCAATATCCAAGTTACCGGTACGCTTACCATTCTCTTGCAGATGGCTTTGCTGAAGGAATTCGACTACGGCGCAAAGCTCGACGAATTGAGAGCGCTCGGCTTTCGAGCTTCAGAGTCCATTCTCAAGCGTGTGGAAGAAGAATTCAGCCGAGTACGCAGGACGGCTATAAAACGAGAAAACCGTTAACCCCCATACCGCTCCCGCTCAACAAGTTCATCAATCTCCGCTATTCCTTCTTCCATCGGGACGTCTGCGTAGGCCTCGGCGACCTTGCTGCTCAGTTCCGCAAGCTGCGCTTTATGTATCCCCTCCAGCAGCTTGCGGTCTTCTCGGCTCAGCGTAGCGCGCTCCAGCAGATCGGGCCGGTTGGTAAGCGTCTTGCGCAACTGCTGCTCGCGGCGCCAGCGGCGAATCTGCTGGTGGTCGCCGTTCAGCAGCGTCTCCGGCACCTTCACCCCGGCAAACTCCGCAGGTCGCGTGTAGTGCGGGTAATCGAGCAGGCCGCCGGCTCCGTGCTGGGAGCGAGGAACTCCTTCGATGTCGATATCGATCTCGGCATCGGCCATGCCAAAGCTCTCAAACTCCCCCGAGGCCTCGTTGCCCAGCACGCCGGGAATCAGCCGGACTACTGCATCCACGACCACTGCCGCAGCCAGTTCACCGCCGCTCAAGACGTAATCACCGATGGAGAGTTCCTGGTCGCAGTAAATATCGTTGATTCGTTCGTCCACGCCCTCATACCGGCCGCAAACCAGCACCACTCGTTCGACACCGGATAATTCGCGGGCTACCGCCTGCGTAAACGGCCTTCCCTGCGCGGAGAGCAGAATCACGCGCGGCTGAGATTGCTCAGTCGCAGAATGTCTTTCGGCTTTGGGTGGAATGCCTATCGCCGCGAAGGCCTCGGCAATCGGTTCCGGTTTGAGCACCATCCCCTCGCCGCCGCCAAATGGGCGGTCATCCACGGTGCGGTGCCGGTCGTGAGTGTAGACACGCAGATCGTGAACGCCAACTGTCACGCGCTCTTCGGCCAGTGCGCGGCGCAGGATACCGTGCTCAAAGATGCCGGCAAAGAATCCCGGAAAGATGGTGACGATCTCGAATCGCATACATGCTGATGATATAGGGTGACTGAGGCACAGGGAGCAGTGAGCCGATAACTGCCGGGGCAGGGAAGCGCCGATTTGCACAGCAGCATTCTGTCAAGGCTGCTTATCCGAATATCGAAGTAAACAACTTTTTCTTGTCGCCTTTTTTCTCCGGTACCTCCGGCAGGCCGCAGGCTACCCGCGCCATGCGGCGCAGAGCGTGGGAGACAGAAGAATCCTCAAGGGCCAGTGGTGTAGCCAGGTTCTGGGTGCGGCGCGCGGTAATGTAGTCGTTGGGGATCTTCCAGCGGGGTTCGCGGGTCAGTGCGCGGGTTACGTGCTCTTCGTCAATGCCCAGCGAACGCGGCATATAGCGGTTGAGAATGATCTCAAGCGCCGGCACTCCGGAGGTGAAATACTCCGTGACCAGCAGGTTGGCATTGCGCAGTTCTGGAATGCCGACTTGCGTGACAAGATATACAGTCGCGTACTTGCCAAAGAGCGCGGTGCCGGCCAGATCGTAATGGCAACCTGCGTCTACAACCACATAATCGTATTCCTGCTGGACCACTTCGAGCAGCTTGTCAATCTCCTCGTTACTGGGTCTAAAGCTGCTGAACTTGCCGGGAGCAGCCAGAACCCAAAGCCCCGAGGCATGTTTGACCACCAGCCTTGAGAGGAAGCTGGCATCCAACCGTTCGGAATTTTGTAGCGCCTCCGCGATAGAATACTTGGCCACGATGCCCAGATCAACCGCGACTCCGCCGAGGGGCAGGTCCAGATCAATCAGCAAGGTTTTTTTGTCCGATTCCCGTGCCAACAGCACGGCAAAGTTGCAGGCCAGCGTGGTTACGCCGGAGCCGCCTTTTGCGCCGATGAAAACCATGAACCTACCGGTCGATTTCGGTCGCTGTACAACCTCAGGCTCGACGGGGCGAATCATCGGACGGCGCACCGAGGCCCGCACCAATGCATCGGTCACCGCGGCGGAGGCAAAGGGTTCGGAGAGAAACTCGCGCGCGCCGGCCCGCATGCAGCGCAATAGCAGCTCTGAATCTATGCCGGAAGAGTAGACCATCACCGTGGTCGCGCTGGCCGCGCAGATGCCTTCGATCAGGTCCAGCGCATACTCCGGGTCGATGTCCAGATCGATCATCACCACATCGAATGGATTTTCGAGCAGCCGGGGTACCTCATCGAGGCTGGCCGGATAGGAGGTAAACTCCTGTACAGCGCAGGACTGCCAGCTAGACAACGCTCTTATTAGCGCATCGCGGCGGCGCGGGTCCGGGCCAATCAGCGCAATCGAAAGAGACTGCGTTCCCACGCTTTCAGTGGATAACCCTAAGGTATTACTCGCTGCTTGAGCTGGGGACGCACTGGAAGCAAAAGTGAAGGTGTATTCAGAACTGGAAGCAGACGCATCCTCAGATTTGGCTCCAGAGGCGGAATCAGGCACGAATTTAGACAGGGATGTGGACGCTTGGCCGGCGTCGGGTTTACGCCAGGGACCGAATGTGCGATCCACGATTCGACTTCCGCTCATCGCTCCTCCAGAGCTGGTTCAGCCCATAAATAACGAATGCTGCGTCCATAACGAGCTGCGGACGCGGCAATGCACGACGGTATCATCGGCAGAAAAACTGCCTACTTGAGGTGTGTGTTTTGTGTTTTCTCAGAAACAAGCAGGGAGTTCTGGTCGAAAAACTTCGGCGCGAACTCGCATGGGTGGCGGTATCCTGCTGGAATACCACTCATATGTAATATTTCTTACCCGTGGGGAAACTATAGCTTAATCATACACCGGCTCGTGAAATTTCGTGTCAGGAAAATGGAGTTAAATTTTCCACAGAATGTGATTTCGATGATCTTCAAATTTTCTTATTTTGACTCTCCGCCCGGAGCATAATAGCCCTCCCGTGCTACCACTAAATAGTTGTCGTTGTTGGCTTTCAGCACGATCTTATGGAACCCGCCCTCTTTATCGACGATGTCGGGTGTGTAGGTCAGCAGGTACTGGCCATGCAACTCCTCGGCAATCTGGCCATAAATCTCATCGAGATTGTCCTTTTTCTTGGCCTCAAAAAAACGTCCACCGGTGCGCGTGGCAATCTGCTCCAGGATTTTCTTGCCGTCTACGGCTGGCTTTTCCGAGCCGCCGGGACGCCGTCCACCACCCCCCCCCCCCCCAGGATAAACACCACCGCCGCCGGGGTACCCCCCCCCACCAAGACCACCACCCCCACCGGGCAAGCCGTTTCTTTAGCC
>CAZHKN010000305.1:0-5466 GCA_964532725.1 uncultured Occallatibacter sp. | reverse complement strand
CTGTCTTTGACGTTGATGCTATCGGTCTGGTCAACATCGTGCGGCGATTGAATCATGGACTGGATATCGGGGCCAACCCCATCGGCGCTTCGACCAATTTCACCATAGCCGTTGCCGCCAACCCCGGCGTGCCGGATATCGAGAACGAACTGCGGCGCTTTGCATATAAGGTAGAGGCGGGAGCCGAATATGCGATCACCCAGCCGGTCTTCGATCTGCGCCTGCTGGAGGTGTTCCTGAAACGCATTGAGGAGTTTCGCATCCCGGTTATCGCCGGCATCTGGCCGCTGGCCAGCCTGCGCAGCGCCGAGTTCCAGAAGAATGAATTGCGCGTCGCGATGCCGGATGAGATTATGATTCGCATGGCCAAAGCGGAGACGCCGGACGCCGCCAAGCGTGAAGGGATTCAGATCGCCAAGGAGATGCTGGAGGCGGTGCGTCCCATGGTGCAGGGCGTGCAGGTGAGCGGGCGGTATACGGCTGCCGCCGAAGTGATTGCGTCTGTGTTGCCGTAAACTGCAGCATGAAGACGGGGGAGGGATTGCGTGTTTCATTTGTCGAACTTTGTTTGACAAATGAAACAAATTAGCTAATAATAGTAATATTCCGTACGCTCGTAGGCGAGCATGTTTACGGCAAACCCTGAAGCGAGAGCTTCAGGGTTTGCTATTTTAGGACATAGATGAAAAAGCTGGTCCTCATGATCGACGGCGGGTTTCTTCGCGTTGCCGCTAAGAGAGCTACAATCCGCTATAACCCCGACTTCATTGAGGCCTTTTCCAAAATCTGCCCAACTGGGGATGAAGAACTGTTCCGGACTCTTTATTACGATTGTGCACCGTATCAGGGGTGCCAGAGTCTCCCAGTTTCAGGCACGACTCAGACATTTGCCGACTCGGATCAATGGCTGAAGGATCTCGCCAAGAAGGATCTGATGGCTGTCAGACTCGGTGTGCTGAAGTTCCGCGGCTATAAGCTGAAGAGAACTCCAGTAACCGGAGTCGCTACTCTGACCGACGCCGATTTCCGCCCAGATTTTGAGCAGAAGGGCGTCGATATGCGGATCGGCTTGGACATAGCGTCCTATTCCGCACTGAAATGCGTGGATAGGATTGGTCTGGTAACCGCGGATACCGATTGCGTACCTGCGATGAAACTTGCCAGGAAGAGCGGAGTACAGGTTGTCCTTATTGCGCTGCCCGGTAGCAACGTTTCAAGTGAGTTGGCCCAACATTCAGATATTATTCGCACAGTAGCGTGGCCGTAGCGACCTTGCGGCCTGTCCAGATGCATCGTGCCCGAAAGAAATGGAGAAACAGCAGTGCCGTCGTTTGAAGAATCGCTGAAGAAGCTCGAAAATATCGTCGATCAGTTGGAGAGGGGCGATCTGGCCCTCGAAGACTCGCTCAAGCTCTTTGAAGAGGGCGTCGGGTTGTCCGCCGTCTGCAAGCAGGAACTGGACGCCGCCGAGGGTAAGGTGCAGATGCTGGTGAAACAGAGGGATGGTTCGCTGAAACCGGAGCCGTTTCTGACGGAGAAGTAGTTTTGAGATCTGCGCGCTACGATTCTGGTTGACCGTCAGAATATAGGGAGAAACGATATGCGCATGCATAATCCGCCGCATCCCGGCAAAATAGTCCGCGAATTTCTGGGCGATATTGACGTGACGACCGCGGCAAAGCACTTGCAGGTTTCGCGCGCAACGCTCTCTCGCATCTTGAACGGTAAGGCCGGCATCTCGGCCGATATGTCGCTGCGCCTCTCAGCCGCATTCGGTACCCATGCTGAAATCTGGTACGAGCTGCAAACCGACTACGATCTCTGGCAGGCCTCGCAGAAAAAACAGCCTAAGATTGAGCCATTTCGGCGGGCAGCATAATGAAGCCGGTTCGTTTTTGATGGAGAAACCTCTCTAACTTTCTCAGGGATTTTCTGTTTGAGGTCGTGGCATTGAAGCAGTTGGCCGGAACGGAAGATAGAGCAATCCGAAGACCACCAGCGCGACACCTTCGGCAGCCAGAATGTACCAGGGCCAGGGTCCGAGGAAGTTGAGCAGCGATCCGTTCTGCGGCTTGGCGCGGAGATACATATAGTTAGTCTTGAAGATCCAGTCGATAGTTCCCACGAAAGCTGCGTAGATATTCAGCCATAGCATTGCTCGCAGAACGGAGCCCTTGCTGGGCCGCGCCTGGCCGGACCAGACCAGATAGAGCGCGCCGGCAACGATCAATCCATGATCGATGAAGAACTGCACGGTCCAGAGAGAAGGAAACGGACCGGTGACATTGGGCGTGAGCAGGGCCATCGTGGCTCCGGCCAGCGCACCGTAGTAGGCCAGATCGTAAACGAACTTGTTGAGCGTGAAGAGCGCGACAATAACGAGGCAGAGCGAGGCGTCGCAGAGTTGGAGCGGCAGATGATCCGGGTCTGAAAGCTGCCCGTTTGCTGCAAGAGTGGAGTAATAGGCCGCTGAATCCAAAAGAAGAATGGTTCCCAGGCTGATGCGCAGGATTTTCGATCCAGCCGGAAGCCGCCATTGAATGAAAGTAAGCAGAGCGGCAAGCAAAGGGACGGCGGCGAGGATGCACAGGTGCGCCGGGCCAAAAAATTGAAAGCTGTTCACGCAGAATCTCCGGTTATTGTCTTATCTCAACTCCCACGGCTTAAGCATAATCGCAGCGGATGGAATGGTGAGACTTTGGTCTGAATTGCTCTTCCGGCGCGGCTGGGATAGAGTGAGGGGGCAGAGCGTGAAAAATGCCGAGTCGGCAGTGCATCGGCAGGAGGATCAATGGGAGTTTTCACTCTGGTTGCCGGCATTGTCTGCGTGTTTGCCGTGCTTCTGGATGCTTTTCAGACCATCATTTTGCCGCGCCGCGCCTCAGGGCGTTTCCGGTTGACGCGGCTTTTTTATATCGTCACATGGAACCCCTGGGTCTTTTTCGTCAAGCGCCTTCACGACCCTCGCAAGCGGGAATCCGCCTTCAGCTATTACGGGCCGATGTCGCTGATCTTTCTGCTGGTGGTGTGGGCCGGCGCAATGGTCTTCGGCTTTGCACTGATCTTTTACTCGCTGGGCAGCCCTTTCAACGACGCTACACAGAAGCCCGGCCTGCGCTCCGACCTGTACGTCAGTGGGACGACTATTTTTACGTTAGGGCTGGGGGATGTAACACCGCGCAGCGCTTTTGCGCGCGAGGTCATTATTCTGGAGGCGGGAATCGGGCTGGGATTTCTGGCCGTGGTGATGGGATATTTTCCGGTTCTCTACGGCGCATTTTCCCGGCGCGAAGTCAGCATTTCTTTGCTTGACGCGCGGGCCGGCTCTCCACCGACGGCAGCCGAGTTGCTGCGGCGTCATTCTTACCCAGGAGGCGAGGCTGCTCTTGCTTTGCTGCTCTCGGAGTGGGAGCGCTGGTCGGCGGAGCTGCTGGAGAGCCACATCTCCTATCCGCTGCTCTGCTATTTTCGCTCGCAGCATAGTAATCAAAGCTGGATCAGCGCATTGACTTCGATACTCGATACCTCGGCGCTGCTGATCGCCGGCGTGCGCGGGCACGAGGCGCGCCAGGCGCAGTTAACCTTTGCCATTGCGCGCCATGCGATGGTTGATCTGGCGCAGATATTTTCGCGTGAGCCAGTCAACGATGCGCCGGACCGGCTTCCAGCGGAGCGCTATGAGCAGCTTTATGCGACGCTTGCCAAGAGCGGGGTGAAAGTCTGCCAGGACGGGAATTCGATGGAGCGGTTGCGCGCCATGCGGATGCTCTACGAAGGATACGCGGAGGCGCTCAGCAGTTACCTAGCCATGCCGCTGCCGCCGTGGGTTGCCGACCAGCCACACAAAGATAACTGGCTGGCCGTTGCCAAACTGCGCGCGCAGACGGAAGCGGCTAATCCGAATTCTGTGACAAGCGCGAAGACGGATGAGCTTACGCAGACTATCGCTACGCTGGTGGATGATTTTCACGAATTCTGATGGGGACTCAAGCTGGGTTTGATTGGCTGTGAACATTCGCTGGTAGGCCTGCGTTTCCGTCGTCTACAATGATCGTATTAAGCTGAAATGATCAAATCTTGTGGTGGGAGTGGGTTGGAATGCCAAATCTTTCTGTCTTTTCGATGTTGCCAGCGCGCCGGGCAAGTCTCGGCTGCGTCGCGCTGTTGACGACTTTACCGACGCTGGCCGTGGCGCAAATTCACCTGCTGCCCACGCCGCGCGAGGCGCATTTTTCCGGGGAGACATCAATTGCCGGCGGCATTGCGGCGACGGTTCCCAGCCACAATGCGGAGGATGAGTTTGCAGCGCGGGATCTCGAGGAGGCGGCACAGGGTCTCGGCAGCGCTGCGACCAATGCGCCAGCCTATAAAGTCACGCTGTTGCGTACCGACTCACTCGAAGCCAACACAGTTCTTTCCAGGCTTCATCGCGGCTTCGACATGCCGATGGAGGAAGAGGGCTATGTGCTGGATATTGAACCGCAAGAGGCCTTCATCATCGGCGAAACGGCCTCCGGCATCTTCTATGGCGTGCAGACCCTCAAGCAGTTGTTGCCCATCGCAGGTGGCAAGCGCGTTCTCCCTACCGGACTAATCCGCGACTGGCCGGCGATGAAGTATCGCGGCATTGACGATGATCTCTCGCGCGGACCCTTCCCGACGCTAGAGTTCCAGAAGCATCAGATTCGCGTCTTCGCAGCCTTCAAGATCAATATCTACTCGCCATACATTGAGCACACGCTGCTTTACCCTGACCAGCCGCTGGCCGCGCCGCCGGGCAGTGCGCTAACTCCGGAAGAAGTAGCCGAACTCGTGCGCTATGCGCGGCAGTATCACATTGACGTCATTCCGGAGCAGGAGGCCTTTGGGCATCTGCATCATGTGTTGAAGTACGAGCTATATCAGGATATGGCTGAGACGCCGCATGGGCACGTGCTGGCTCCGGGGCAGGCCGGGACTTTGCCGCTGATCAAGGATTGGTTCACGCAGGTGGCGGCGGAGTTTCCATCGCCGTTTCTGCACATCGGGGCCGACGAAACCTTTGATCTGGGGCAGGGAAGAACGCGGCCCGCGGTTGAGGCGCGCGGCTATGGACCGGTCTATGTGGATTTCATGAAGCAGATTCACGAGGAGCTTGCGCCGCTGCACCGGCGGCTGATCTTCTGGGGCGATATCGGCGGCGCCGACCCCAATGCCGTCGTCGGGCTGCCCAAGGATATGATCGCTGTGCCGTGGAATTACTGGGACTCCTCGGGCTTTGACAAGATGCTCGAGCCGTTTGTAAAAGCGGGCATCGAGACCTGGGTTTCGCCTGGTGACAACAACTGGAATCAGGTTTACCCGGTGGCCGCCAAGGCCTTCGCCAACATTCAGGGCTTCGTGCGCGATGGGCAGCGCATGGGATCGACCGGCGCGTTGACGACAGTGTGGAATGACGATGGTGAAGGACTCTTCAACATGGACTGG
>CAZHKN010000304.1:0-5522 GCA_964532725.1 uncultured Occallatibacter sp. | reverse complement strand
CGCTCCATGAAGCGGTCGTAGATGCTCTCCTGGATGAGCGCGCGGCTGGGGCAGGTGCAGACCTCGCCCTGGTTGAGCGCGAACATGACAAAGCCTTCGATGGCCTTGTCGAAGAAATCGTCGTCCTCTTGGAGAACATCGGCAAAGAAGATATTCGGCGACTTGCCGCCCAATTCCAGCGTGACGGGAATCAGGTTCTGGCTGGCGTATTGCATGATGAGCCGGCCAGTGGTGGTTTCGCCGGTAAAGGCGATCTTGGCGACGCGCGCGCTGGAGGCTAGCGGCTTGCCCGCCTCTAAGCCGAAGCCGTTGACGATGTTGAGGACACCGGGAGGCAGCAGGTCGCCGACGAGCTCAGCCCAGACGAGGATGCTGGCAGGAGTCTGCTCGGCTGGCTTGAGCACTACGCAGTTGCCGGCGGCCAGGGCTGGAGCCAGCTTCCAAGTAGCCATCAGGATGGGGAAATTCCAGGGAATGATCTGCCCGACGACGCCGAGGGGTTCCTTGAAGTGATAAGCGACGGTGTCATGATCGATCTCCGACAGCGTTCCTTCCTGAGCTCGGATGCAGCCGGCAAAATAGCGCCAGTGATCGATAGCCAGCGGCAGATCGGCGGCCGTGGTTTCACGGATCGGCTTGCCGTTGTCCCAGGTTTCGGCCAGGGCCAGCAGGTCCAGATTGTCTTCCATGCGCTGGGCGATCTGATTCAAAATGATGGCGCGCTGGGTGGGACTGGTATGTCCCCAGCTGTCGCGGGCGGCGTGGGCCGCATCGAGCGCTCGCTCTATATCTTGCGCGTTGGAGCGCGGAATCTCGCAGAATGTCTTGCCGGTGATGGGGGTGACGTTCTCAAAGTATTGGCCGGAAGCAGGCTCGGTCCACTTGCCGCCAATGTAGTTGCCATAACGAGCGCGAAAGCTGGTATTTTCGCTCAATTTGGCGAGATGTAAAGCCTCTACGGTAGCCATGTTTAGTTCCTCCTGGGAGAAATTTCTTTCGGCGCTGTGCGCTGGCGGCTTCCGTGGCGCGGATTCCTGTCCCCATCGCGACAGGGACTCGATCAAGCTACCCAGCGATTGGGGCTTGCAGGGAATAGAGACCGGAAAACCGCCAAGGGGACGCGGCGAAGGAATCATACATCCACAAGCGCACGACTGGGCAGTCCCTATGCGAATAAAATATCGAGAACATCTGCTGAATCGATGTACGCTTCGACCCAAAAAAGAGGGCGGCAGCCGAAGCCGCCGCCCATCATTTGAAGAGTTGTCCTGGAGTTAAAAGTCAAGCCGAAGCGAGAGCATGACCTGGCGCGGGCTATAGGCAAAGTTGGAGTTGGTGTTGGTCACCGCGCGGAAGCCGCTGGCGGTGACCCCACTGCCTGCTTTTGGAACGAATGTCAGGGTCGAGCATTCCTGCTGCGCCTGCCCCGGTACCAACTGGCCAGTCGTGCAACCACTTGTTACCGACGAGTTGGACGACAGGTTATAGGCAGTGTTGCTCACACTGGTGACATTCTGGTGGTTGGCCACATTGAAGAATTCGCCCATCAATTGCAGATGGTACGGCTTGTCGTTGATCTCCCTCTCGAATTGTTTTTCCAACCGCATATCGACAACCATCGTCCGCTTCATCTGATAGGTGTCGCGCCCAATCTCAGGGATCCAATAGTTGGTGCCGGCGCCGTTCCAATTGGAACCGTATGCGGAATACGACGGATAACCATTACCGATGGTCGCCGAAATCGGCAGGCCATTCTGAGCCTGGTACACAGGGTTCAGGCTCCAGTCGTTTGCGACCCACTTGACCCAGCCGCTTCTCTGGACGTTGGGTGAACTGAGCAGAGCCCAGGCGACCAGGCGGTTTTCAACATTGAACGCCGAGTTTCCGTAGTTGGCGCCCCTCTTGTATCCGCCGATGTTATAGGGGTCGAAGACGCCGCTGCTCAGCGTGGTGGTCGTCTCGTTCTGGTTGTAATCAAGGGCGTGCGACCAAGTGTAGTTCACATCGTACTGGATCAGCTTCGACGACTTGTTCTCTAGCTCGGCGACTCCTGCATTGTAGCTGGAGTTGATATTGCTGAACAGCTCGTTGACAGCCCCGAAGTTCGGGTTGATCAAGTTGGTGTAGGTGGGAACAGTGAAGGTGGTTCCGTTGAGCAGTGGACCCGCTCCGGTTGAATCGGAGACCGTGATGACGCTGTCGATCACCCCGTTGGGCGATCCGGTTGCGTTCGTATTCAGATTGGGGTTGAGATTGATGTTTACCGCATTCGGCAATTCCCGGGCCATGGCACCCATATAGCTGATCTGGCCCACGGTTCCGTGGCCAAAGTCGTGTTGAATGGAAAGGTCGAACTCATGAACCTGCGGGTTGCGGAAGTTCGACGCAAAGAACTGCGAACTTGGGGCCGAGCCGTTGGCGGCGGAGATGATATTCGGGAATTGCGGAGCGCCAGTACTATTCGGCTTCAAGGACGAGGAGACATATTGGCCGAGCGGGCTGCCGGTATTCAGCAGGTTGTTTAACAGCACGCCGTTGGTCACGCGGCCAAAATAAAGACCGTAGCCGAGACGCAGGGTGGTCTTGCCATCGCCGAAAGGATCGTAGGCAATGCCGATGCGTGGACCAACATTGTCTTTGTCGCTTGGGTGGTTGGTGAGGTTAGCCTGGGCAGCGAACGTTGGGCAGGAGCCGGGGCCAGTATAAGCAGAGCACAGGCCGTTGGTTGAGGCCAGGTACGGAGTAAAGCTGCCGGAAGCCGTAACCAGCGCCGAATACGGCGCCGGGAGGCTCTCGAAGTCATAGCGAACACCCAGATCGAGTGTCAGCCGGGGGGTCAGTTTCCAGTGGTCTTCGCCGAAGAAGCCGTAGTCCGTGGTGGCGATATTCCATGTTGTCGGTCCGAAGCCCTGCACGAAAGTTCCGCAAGGCGCCTTACCTGTGTAATTCGTAGTTGCGCTTCCGGGAGCCGAGACCGAACTGGTGCTGTTGCATACACCGTTCGCACTTCCCTCGTTCAACAGGTCGGCGAAGTAGTTGCCGATGTAGCTGTAGGAATAGACACCATTGCCCTCGTATGTGTTGTTCATGATGTCGTAGTTGTGAACCATGTCCACGCCGAATTTGATGTTGTGGTTGCCCTTCTGCCATGCGGCCGTATCGCCGACCTGCCACTTATGCTCGTCGGGCAGCGCCTTGCGGTAGGAGTAGTAGGGCGATCCTAGATAAAACCCGATTGAGGTATCGAGGGCTACTTCCGGCACGTTGGGCGAGAAATCGCCGGCAGCGGTATTGGTGACCCCGTTTGTGCTTTGCAGATACTGCTTGGTGTAGGCACTGTAGGGCTGCTGCCCCTCGTCGTTTAACTCACGACCGAACTGGTAGCGAACTTCGTTGGAAATGTTGTTGGTAATCAGACTATCCAGCTTGGTCAGACCATAATCCAGCTTCACAAAATCTGTGCCGAATGTGTCGATGGCATAGGTGTTGGTGGCCTGTGTCTGCACGCCGCCGGGCGAATCCCAGCGCAGACGGTGGTAAAGCACGCTGAGATGATTCTTGCCGTTGATCTGCCAATCCAGCTTGGGGGTGTTCAATACTTCATCGCCGGTGCGAGTAACGGCGCCGATATCGGAGAGCAGGTTCGTCAACTGAGTGGAATACGCCGTTGCACCGGCTGCGTAGGTGCCGCCGAGGCTTGGGATTCGCGCGGCCAGTTCGCAGGCCTGTTGGTCCACTGAACTGGCCGCTGTGCCGCCGCTGGGAGGGGTGATGTAGCCCGCGTTGGCGCCGGTCGTGTTGCAGTTGTAGCCAGTGGCAAGGGCCGTATCAGGGAGCGTGAAGAAGGAACCCGGAGTATTTGCCTTGCCGGTTCCGGGGAAGTTGCGGCGGTACTGAGCGAAGCCATAAAACCAGAAGAGCTTGTCACTCCTCAACGGGCCGCCGGCATCGAATCCCCATTCCTTGCGCCAGTCGACCGGCTTGTAGGGAATGGTCTCGAAACTCGGCGCGGATGCGGTGGAAGTGTTGACGGTGTTGGTTGTGTAGGGATTCATCGCACCCCAGTCGTTGTCGCGGTCGGAGAAATACGCGATGCCGTGGTAACTATTGGAGCCGCTCTTGGAGATGGCATTGATGACGCCACCGGCAGCGCGCCCGAACTCCGCCGAGTAGACGCCGGTGTTCACCTGGAACTCTTCGATCAGATACTTCGATGTGGAGTAGCCTTCACGAGTACGGCCGCGCTCTTCGGAGTAGTAGGCCTGGTTGTCGTCCGCGCCGTCGATTTCAACGTTGTTCAGAATCGGGCTGATGCCGCGGAAGGAAATCAAGCCAAAGCCGCTCGAATCGGCCACAGCGCCTGGAGTCAGCAGCGCCATATCCGACCAGCGACCGCCGTTCAGAGGCAAATTTTCAATCGTGGTCGCGGTCAGAACCGAGCTGATATCCGGCGATTCGAAGTTCAGGATAGGCGCTTCGCCGGTCACTTCCACCGAAGAGGTTGCACTGGCAGCGAGCAGGCGAGGTAAAACCTCGGTGGTCTGGCCAACCTGCACGATGACGTTGACCTCTCTGAACGGAGCAAAGCCCTCCGCCTTTACCGTCACTGTATAGATCGCCGCCGCCAGTTGCGGCGCTTTGAAATATCCGCTGGCGTCCGAGGTCAGTTGGATCTCGGCATTGGTGCCTACGTTATGGATCACGATTGCCGCATTCGCTACGACAGCGCTGCTGGCATCGAATACGGTCCCAGCGATAGATCCTTCGGTGTAGGTTTGCGCCAGAGCGTGGCCACCCAGCGCCACGCAGAGGGCTAGAAGGACAGAAAGTCCCCGTTGAACAATAAAACTGCTTTGCTTCGACATCATGGCTCTCCTCAAGGTTTTGCGATGTTTTGCCTGCTTCAATCGCACCTCGCTCAATGCGGCAATCGAGCGCGCCCTGGTGCTCTCGGCATATCTGCTAAATGTCTGTGTTTTCAGATCGCTGAAGTATCCGGTCCGGCCTGGAATTTCGCCGGTATCTGTGATTGGAATATAAGAATATTTCAAATGCATGAATGAGGGAGCAAATAAAAGACGAATTCCAGGCGAAATTAATCTGGCTGCCCAAACCGAGGGCGCAGTCCACGGATCAGCGACAGCTCGCTTAGGATGACAAATCACAACCTTGGCGCACGGCTTGCTGACTTACTAACTGGCCCTCAGCCGCAGCAGGGTAATCTCCGGCGGGCAGTTGAAGCGGAAGGGAACGCCGACTGTGCCGATGCCGCGATTTACGTAGAGTTGCATTGCGCCGAAGCGAAACCATCCCTGAATATATTTCTGGCCGAGGGCAGGCAGACCAACTGGGGGCACAAAGGGAATGCGCACCTGGCCGCCGTGCGTGTGGCCACTGAGCACCAGGCTGATGGTCTTGCCGACGGGATGCCGCAGCAGGGTATCGACATAGTCGGGCGCGTGGCAGAGCAGAATCACCGGTTCATTCTCTATGCCGCGAATCGACTGCGGAATTGCCCGCTC
>CAZHKN010000303.1:0-5530 GCA_964532725.1 uncultured Occallatibacter sp. | reverse complement strand
CGGCGGGGGCGCGCCGGCGGCCGCTGGAACAGCCTGCCATGCCTGTGCGGGTGAGCCGTTGCAGGGCTGGAGGTTGACCAACGAGCCGCTGGTAGAACCGGATGCCGTTACGCAATACGGTCCATACGAAACCGCGATGTTGGAATAACCGGCCGGTGAGACGCCAGAACTATTGAAGACCCAGCTCTGCGCGCCGGTTCCATTGATCGGCCAAATGTCAATCTGGTTTCCGGTTTCTGTGCCGGATTGCCAATCATCCATAACCAGGCCCGGAGCGTTTTGAGGAGCCATGGCATATGCGCCATTCGCGATGGTGGTGGAGGCGTTTCCGCTCGGGCAGAAGGTTATGGCGTAGTTTGCGCCGGTAGCGCATGTATGCAGGCCGTTGCTGTCGTCGTAGGCATACGCATATTCGCCAGGGCAGGAGTTGTGAATATTGCTGACATACGACTGCTCGGGCTGAGGCCAGTTGGACACCACGCAGGTCGCGTTGGTTCCATAGGCATTGCGGCAGCAATACTGGTCGGTGTCGTACTCGGTGCAAGGACTCGCACAATCCGGGCCGTTCAGCTCGCCCGACGGGCAACTGGAGACCGGAGCGCTTGTGCAAGCGCTCGGAGAATAGCAAGTTGAGTTGGAGACTTTGACGCCGATTGGGTTGTCGAAGCCATCAACATAGCTGACGTCATACCAGTCGGTGCCCGAGGCGTCCAGATTGAATTCGGCCAGCGAGGTGCCGGCAACGCCGGTAGTGCCCGCGCATTGCAGACCGGTGCCGCCACACTGACCCGTTTCGCAGAGGGCGGGGCTAGATGAATTGCATCCAAGGCGGCCCCAAATGCGGCCGTTCCAGGGTGTACCTACGGTGAAAGAGACGGTACTCCCTGGATTCATCTGCCAGCCGCCATTGGAGTAACTGGCCGGATAGATGCCTGGGTAAACTGTGTAGCTGCAATTGTTTGTGACTGTAAAGGTAGTGGATTGTCCAAGCATGCTCTGGGATGGCACCGCCACCAGAGCAGCGAGCAGGGTGAAAGCTGCTATAGCCTGTGTTCTACAGGGGAGCAGACGAATTTTCGAGCTCATGGTTGATCTCCTGAACTGCGTGTACTGCACAGCCATTAGGCCGTATGGTCAGGAGAGAAATCTACGTAATCTGACGATAAAATTACCCTGATAACCCCTGGATAGATAATCGGTAATCATCCAATCACCCAATTGACAGGCTAAGACAGTGAAGAAGCGATGAATAAAATGCTAATTCTTAGGTGTATGAAAGAAAAAGTGCGAATTAGTTCCATGGTTACTAAAGTTCTTAGCACTTCGAGATGAGGTGCGAACATTCTGTACTTTCTGGGGTTAATTGCTTCAAATGTTCTCCGGATACGCCTCTCTTGCTCTGGTCGGCAAGAGATCTGCGACGAGTTTACCCGCTTGCTCGGTTTTGCCCAGGCCCGTTCAGTTCACGCGCAACGGAATCATGATGGATGACGTGTCTCCGCTCATGGTTTGCGCTGTGACGTTCAAGGTATAGTCTCCCGATGGCGTTGCATACTGTTCAGCTCCGGAGAGCGGTCTTGCTGCTATCGAGATCGCAACCTCCTGCTTTGGACTGTTGGTAAAGTCCGCTACATGCATGGCGAGCGAACAAGAGGTATTCGCCGGTGCGCCGGTGCAGGTGAGATATACCCGCCCAGTCTTGACCTTTGATGTGAGGGTCAAGATGGTGCCGCCTGAACCTCCAGACCGCAATAGCATTGGCTGAGCTTCCATCGCCGGCGCGGGAATATGTGGAATCTTATAGACCCGTATATAGTCAATCAGCACGGCTGGAGCACTGGGCGTCGATTCGTCTGGCGGGCCGGGCCACTGGCCGCCCACAGCCAGGTTGGCCACTAAATGAAAAGGACTGTTGAACACCCAGCGCGCGCCCACCGGAATGTCGCTGGCCGTGCCGACGAAAAACACATTGGCGGGGTCGTCTACATAGAATTGAATCATGTCAGGTGACCAGATCGCTCCATAGATGTGAAAGCCATCGTCGATACGGCCTCCATCCGGAAAGAAGTAGTTCTGGAACAACCCGCCCCCACCGTAATAGCCCGGACCGTGGACCGTCGAGCGAATCGAAGACGAACCTAAATTAGAAGGAACCTTCGGATTAGAAATATTCTCCATGAAATCGACTGAGCCGGACTCTGGCCAATGGACAATCTCGTAGTTGCTGCCAAGCATCCAGAACGCCGGCCACAGTCCAGCTCCAACCGGCAATTTCATGCGCGCTTCGATACGGCCATACTGAAATTCTTTCAGGCTCATGATGCGGGCCGAAGTCCAGACATCCGCTCGTGTTTTCAGCGCCTGTAGCGCCAGATGACCGTGGCCGTCCTGAAAGGCGTTGCGGTGGGAGTCGTCACAGGGCGCGGCATTTGAACCCGCGGAGCAATAAACCTCTACCTCTCCGTTCCCCCATCCATTATTGTTGCCCTTAGCGAGTCCCCAATTGGCAGGATCAGGCGGAGTGCCTTGAGCGCCGTTGAACTCATCGCTCCACACCGGCTTTCCCCAGTCAATGGAGCTGCTTACCAAATTGCCCGGCACGAAAGCCGTACTGCGGCCCACCCAGAATCCTATCGAGCACACGAGCAATAACGCCGCTACCAAGCCGGCATTCACCAGGAGGGCGTGATTCTTCGCACGGTCAAGAATCTGCCTTGGATAGGGGGGAGTCTCTTGAAAAAAATCCTCCTCCGGATCCCTCACGCCAGCAATCTTCGACCGTTCGCGACTATGCGCCTGCCACTCGTTTGCGCTGCCATTCGGCTGCGGTGGATCAAAAAGAGCATCGGGAATGTTTTCAACGCGTACGAATTTTGGAACGTATTGTCCGACAGGCAGAACCAGCCGAAGACTATGAGATCTGCCTTCGGTCTCATAGAAAGCATCCAGCCGCTTGCGCAGGATGCGAGCCGTAACCCGCACAATGGGATCGGCGTGTGAATCAAATCCCAGCTCTTTGCGGCCCAGCGCATGAATAGCAATACTGTGTTCGCGAATTTCCTCGGTCTGGCCCGCGAAGTATTTCTCGCAAACGAAGGACAACATCCGCACTACATTTAATGATCGTGAAATTGGCGGGTAAGACAGAAGCGCTGCAAGCTCCTGCACTTCCTCTTCCATCGAGGGGAGCGTTGATAAAACTGGCTGGCTCATAAGTTCGGGACTACAGCTATTCATCATCCTGTTCCACGCAGGTAGCGGTTACCCAAAGAGGAGTCCCTTTAGATTGCCTATGAAGTAGTCCAAAGCAATTGAATGCGTGCAAACGCCAATGAGAATACAGAATCCAGCAGTATATTAACGCAGAAGCCTTTTCATAATCGTCAATTCCTCGGATTTGAAGGACATCCGCTCAGTTTATGGCGATCTCGCCGCAATGACACCCGCAAGTAAGAATCATATCATTATGTGCTTTGTAAATGATCAGCCTTTTGATCGTTCCGGTATAAAATTATCATAGACTGGCAATTTGAAGAACCCACATCCGCACGGTCTTTATCCATGTTGGACTCAGCTGCTCCTGAACTTTGCTCGATCCCCGCGTGGCGACCTGCGGCGAACAATTCAAGCGTCCACGCTTGGCAAACTGAACGATGCCTGCAATGCCGCAAAGCTGCATTCCTTCAGCGCCGCATCAATAAGGAACGATCAAGATTGGCGTTCGCCAGAAGGTTGACTTCTGCGTTGTGGGGTCGAGGATGGTGACCTGGCAATCGTACTCGGCGGGCGCAAGGGCGTTTGCTGGGAGCGTGAAGCTGAGAGGCATCACACCCAGGCGACTGGCGGGGCTTGGAATGATAGCCGCGGGAGGCGTGGCGAAGACCTGCTTGCCCTCACGATAGAGAGTAACGTAGGCGAAAAACGGCGCGTCGGATGGACTGGCATTGGGCGGCGCGACAGACGGCGGTGCGGTAGGTGGATTGACAGCGGGTTGCGGCGGCGGCGCGGGCGGCTTATAGGCCTGAAAATAGACGTAGATTTCGCGGGCGGCGCTGAAGACGCGGGTGACGCTGGGGATGAGCTTCTTTCCATCTTGCACGAGAGGATTGACGGCGGCTTCTTTCTCCTTGTCCTTGCCTTTGATGGCGTCGTAGAGGGCGTCGTTGAGATCGACGCGCTGGCTGCCGAGAACAACAGAGCTGATGGGAACGTGTTGCTGCTCCTT
Organism: uncultured Occallatibacter sp.; assembly: GCA_964532725.1. Classification (GTDB taxonomy): domain Bacteria; phylum Acidobacteriota; class Terriglobia; order Terriglobales; family Acidobacteriaceae; genus Telmatobacter. The sequence goes on along the minus strand of CAZHKN010000303.1, from coordinate 1,305 downwards.
GTTGAGGTTGGGGATGACGAAGGTGGTCTGGTAGGTGCCAATGCGACCGGTCTCGTCGTCGCGAGCGAGAAATTTGATTCTGTATTTGCCAGGGAGCAGCGTGAAGCCAGTGTCGTATTCGATAGGGCGACGGGCCAGCTCGGCGGCAGTAGCGTCGCTGAGCTTGATGTTGACGTTATCGCGGACGTTAGAGACGGTGGTTCCTCCGGTTACATCTTTGATCTCGCCAACGAAGTCGATGAGCGTGTGCTCGGCGCCGCCGCGCTTGGCGAGAGCCAGTTCGCGGCCCGGGATCTTGACGACGATGGGGACGAAGTATTCGGCGCGGTTGAGCTGGAAGTAATCGATCTCCATTGCGATCGAGAGCTCGGTGATGGGGTCTTCGAGCATGAGCGCGTCTTCAAGCTGGCGCTCCTTGTCCGCAGTATTGAAGCTGGTGAACTCCTTATCGGCGTAGTAACCCTGGCGGTAGTCGAGCTTGGCGCCGGAGTTCTGGGTGAGCTCGATCTTGATGCGGCGAAAACGGCCGTTTTTCGCCGTGTTGGTGGCGTAGTAGCCGAGCAGGTAGTAGTCGGAGATGGCTTGCTGGGCCTGGACGATGCCGTGATCGAGGTCGTTGGAATCGAAGAGCGCCTTGCCGCCGGTGTCTCCGGCGAGCGCGAAGAGTGTGTCCTGCGACTGCTGGAGGCCGCTGGTATTGGCCTGCGCCGCCGCGCCGGTATAGATGCCGGAGTTGCCAGGTGAGCCCTGCGTGGCGTCGCCGAGTGGGGCTTGGGCGACCAGGCCGCGCGCATCGATAGGCCAGAAAGAGACGCCGGCTTTGATAGCTGTGTCAACGGTGGCATGAAGCTGGGCCTGATTATCGACTCCATTCAAGCGGAGGCCGCTAGCGAAGTAGATAAGCGACTTTTTCTCGTTCAGATTGCCGAGCATCTTAGCCGCGGTCTGGAGAGCGGCGAGTTGACGATCTGTCGAGAAGATGTTGAACTCGCTGTCGTCCTGGCCGAAGGCCGCGCCGGTGTCCGCGCTGCTGGCGTCGTCGGCTGTCTCCGTGGAGTTAAGATCTTCGCCGACGACCAGTGTTTCAAGAATGCTGAGGAGCTTGTTGCGATCGGCGGTGAAGTCTTGAAGGATATCGACAGATGCGCCCTGATAGCGCAGGATCGATACCAGATCAGCCGTTGTCAACTGGGTGCGAATGAACTGCTCGGCAGCTGCCAGGGCGCGGAGCTGGTCGGCAGGGCGCATCGCCGACATATCGAAATAGAGCGCGAGCAGGCGGCGGTTCTTATAGCGCTCGTTATC
>CAZHKN010000302.1:0-5639 GCA_964532725.1 uncultured Occallatibacter sp. | reverse complement strand
GCAAGCACCAGCCGGATGTTACCCTGATGGACCTGCGCCTGCCGCGCATGAGCGGAGTGGACGTGATCCAGCGTATCCGCATGGAGTCGCCGCAGGCGCGCGTCGTAGTGCTCACCACCTACGACGGCGACGAGGACATCTATCGCGCCTTGCAGGCCGGCGCGCGCGCCTATCTGCTCAAAGGCATGACTACCGACGAGCTGATTGCGACGATTCGCACGGTTCATGCGGGTAAATCGCATATTCCGCCGGTGATTGCGCAGCGGCTGGCCGAGCGCATGGGCACCGAAGAGCTGACGCCGCGCGAGTTCGACGTGCTGGAGCAGATCGTGCACGGCAAAAGCAATAAAGAAATTGCCACCGAGCTTGAAATCTCCGAAGCCACGGTGAAAACGCATATCAACAGCATGTTGGGCAAGCTGGGCGTTACCGACCGGACGCAAGCCGCCACGGCAGCAATTCAACGGGGGATTGTGACGCTCGAATCCCTCAGAAAGCCGAATTCATGATTTTTTCTTTTAGTGCATTCTTTCGTATGGATCAATATCAACGCAGCTCAGGAACCCGTGCGAAATGCCGCGTGCGGGACGGTCTTGTATCAGGGCATGACTTCAGTCATGCCGCAATTGTGGCAAAAGCAACACGGGCTTTAGCCCCTCAGGGCAGGAATTTCTTCTCTGAGTCATTTTTTCAGCATCTACCGAATGCATTTATTCGTTGTTTTGTCAGTCTCGGACTTGCATTTCTGCTTGCCATCAGCGCTCAAGCGCAAAGGCCGCAATGGCGGCAGGCTACCGATGCCGAGCTTGCATCGCTGCTGCCCGCGCGCGCTCCGGTCGAGAAGGAGCATATTGAAACCGAGATGCGCACGGCCTCGGGCATCGTGGACAAGCGCGGGCATTTTATCGCTGGCGTGGTGCTGCTTACAGCCGGCTATTCGGCCGACGGCAAATATTCCCACTATCTGCTGGTGCAGACCCCGGTAAAGATCGGCGGAGTTTCGCTCAAGCCAGGCGAGTATGTCTTTGGCTGGACGCGCGCACAGAACAACGACGCGTTGAGCGTGCATTTTCACGAGGCCGCCACCGGCGCGCTCGTCGGCACAGCGCAAGCTCATCTTTTTGCAGGGTCAAAAGGAGTGACTAGCCTGCGCATCTGGCCTCCCAGCGAGAGGCCGCTGGTTCAAATCGGGCGATTCGGGATTCCGTATGAGTTAGGCAAAGAGTAGAAGCTACAACGCCGCCCACTCTTCCGCGCGGAGCTTCAAATTCGACGCAGCCACATTCTCTTCCAGATGCGCAACCTTCGACGTTCCCGGAATCGGCAGCATCACCGCAGAGCGCTGCAAAAGCCATGCCAGCGAGAGCTGCGCTACCGAGGCGGAGTGGCGAGCCGCGAGTTGAGCCAAGGACTGCGCCTCAGGCTGATCGGGCTTGAGCAGCTTCCCGGCGTTGATCGGGTACCAGGGAAAAAAGCCGATGCTGTGCTGCTCGCAATAGGCCAGTGTCTCCTCATGCCGCCGGTCGGCCAGGCTATAACGGTTCTGCACCGTTGTAACCGTGACAAATTTCTGAGCGGCTTCAATCTCCGCTGGACTAACCTCACTCAGTCCGATGTGGCGAATCTTGCCTTGCTCCTGCGCTTTTTTCAACGCTCCGAGCGATTCTTCGAGCGGCGTGCGTGGATCGATGCGGTGAAGCTGGTAAAGGTCGATGCAGTCGAGCTTGAGGCGGCGCAGGCTCATCTCCAGACATTGGATCAAGTACCCGGCGCGGCCCACATACTCGGTTTTCGACGGTCCCTGCCGGGTGATGCCGCCCTTGGTGGCAATCACCAAACCAGCCGGATACGGATAGAGCGCTTCGCGGATCAGCCGCTCGGCAATCTCCGGCCCATAGGCGTCAGCAGTGTCAATCAGGTTGACGCCCAGCTCGCCGGCGCGACGTAAAACGCGATGGGCCTCAGTCGCGTCAGCCGGTTCGCCCCAGGCTCCCTCGCCTACCAGACGCATGGTTCCATAGCCGAGCCGGCGAACGGGCAGGTCGCCGCCGATAAGAAACGTGCCGCTTGCGGATGCATTCGCAGTTTGATGACTCATGATCGGTTGGATGCCTCAGATTTGGATTCAGATCAAAATTATGCCCATTGCATGGCCGCGAACGCCGGCATTGGCGGGAAAGGAAGGCAGTGGTGCAGTTTCCAGAAACCGACTCTAGGGATAGAGGGAACCACAACGGCGATTCGTAGGACCTATGGACAGCACGCGCCGCCGCAACTCCATTGCTTCCGAAAGCGCCGTTCTTCGTGCAGCGGAAATGATCCGAGCTGGCCTAGTCTAATCGAGACGAGAAGTGTGATAGCACTGGCGTCCATGCATAATTAGGTATGAAACGGATATTCCTTGCTCTTTTCGCTGCGTGCCTGATGTTCACGACCCATTCGGTCGCACAGACCAACCCAGCAAAGCACTTCATCGTTTACTTGCCTTTCTACCGACAAAGCGATATGGCAGCCGCGCTTGCCGCCACGAATCTCACTGGTATCACCGACATCGATATTGCTTTCGTCGGCCCACCATTATGCAGCGGCCCCTGTACCGCAGCCAGTAATTTCACCATTCGCGCCGATTCCCATACGGATGCCGATGTCGATGCCGTCGTTCGACTCGCGCACGCAAAGGGCATTAGAGTTTTGGCATCCATCGGCGGTGGGGGTGGCGGAGTTTCTGAGATTGCACAGTTTTACAATGCTGGCCTCAGTGCGCCCCTCGTCGCCGCACTTACAGAATACGTCCGTCTCCACAATCTGGACGGCATCGATGCAGACGTTGAAAGTTCCGACAATATGGGTGCGCCCTACGGCGACTTCATCGCCAAGCTCATTACCGCTATGCACTCTGAAGGCAAGATCGTTAGTTACGCAACGGACAAATACATCCAGGCTTCAATGCCGCAGGCGACGCTCCTCTCATTCGACTACATCAGCCTCATGGTTTACTCCAATTTCAAGGACGCGCAGGACTCGCTCAACTTCTTCGTTAACGCGAAGCACATACCGGCATCAAAAGTGGCCCTCGGTGTTGGCTTCTATGGCGAAGCTCGCAATGGCGCAAGCGCGGACTACGCCGACATTCTCTCCGCATACCCAAACGCATATCGCGTCGACACGGTGGGCGGCGGCATATTCAAAGACGGGATTGTCCTCAACTACATTGGTGAAGACACCACAGCCAAAGAGACCAAACTAGCCAGCCAATACGGCGGCATTATGGTCTGGCAACTCCTCGGCGACGCCCCACCACCGCACTCGCTACTAGACGTCATCCGTGCAAACTTCAAATAGGCACCATCGCCGTGGGCCAACCTCACGGAAAGTCGGCCTTTCGGAAACCCGCTTCCGGCGGGTCTTAATTTTGTCCGGGAACCGAGCCGTTAGTAACGAAATATCGCCTTCTCGGACGCGATGAAATCACAGACAAAATACAAACTGCACCGTCGCCGAAAGGAAGCACCAATTGATGCTGTCATCCCGTTTACGCTATTCTCCTCATTCTTCATCAATGCAAGCCGTTCCGAAAAAGGAGATTACGCCTTGGAATTTATACTGCCCATTGCCATTTTGTTTCTCGCCGCACTGCCGGTTTACGCGGACGCTTTCCGAGAGGCGCGGCTTCATGAAGTCTCTGGTTGCGGAGGACGACCGCATTATCGGCTTTACGGTTTTCGGGGTTGATGGTGGAGAGACCATGTCTGCGGTTCAAATCACCATGACCGCGGGGCTGCCTTATACGGTGCTCCGGGGTACCATATTGGCGTACCCTACGCCGGCGGAAGGTCTGATGGTTTTGTTCTCGTCAGCGCCGGTAATTGTGACGCATAACATAAAGGAGAAGCCATGAAGGCATACGTCGTTGAGAATCCAGGCGGACCGTTTCGCGCGGTAGAAATCCCCACACCACAACCTGCGAGCGATCAGGTGCTGGTAAAGATCCGCGCAAGCGGAGTAAACCCGCTCGACACCAAGATTCGCGCGGGAGAAGGAGGACACGCGAAGCAACTGCTCCCGGCTGTGCTGGGGCTGGACATGGCTGGTGAGGTGGTGACGGTAGGCGCCGGCATAACCGCGTTTCTGCCAGGCGACGAAGTCTTCGGAATGGTCGGCGGGGTCGGCGGGCTGCAGGGAACGCTGGCGGAGTTCATCGTTGCGGATGCAGCGCTGCTGGCACGCAAACCGGCGACACTCACCATGCGGCAGTCTGCCGCGCTGCCGCTGGTCTCGATTACGGCGTGGGAGGGACTCGTCGATCGCGCGGGTGTTCGTGCCGGGCAGACAGTGTTGGTTCATGCCGGTGCGGGCGGCGTTGGATATGCCGCGGTGCAGATTGCTCTTGCCTACGGCGCAAAGGTATTTGCCACCATATCAGACGATAAGCGGTCGATTGTCGAGGCAGTGGGCGCGATCGCAATCGACAGGCATGCGACGGTCGACGACTATGTTGCTGAGCACACCGGCGGCGAAGGCTTCGATATCGTCTACGACACCCAGGGCGGCACGGTGACGGATGCCTCATTCGCAGCCGTCAAACGCTACACGGGTCATGTCGTCAGTTGTCTTGGCTGGGGTTCGCACTCGCTTGCGCCACTGTCTTTTCGTGCGGCCACATACTCCGGGGTGTTCAGTTTGCTGCCGCTGCTGACGGGAGTCGGACGTTCCCATCACGGGCACATTCTTCACAGGGCAGCAGAGTTCGCGGAGCAGCATCAACTGAAGCCGCTGCTGGCTGAAGAGCAGTTTGAAAAAAACGATATTGCTCGCGCCTACGATGCCGTAGCCAAAGGCAGCAAAGGTAAGGTGGTCCTTGAACTTTGACCGCCGTAGTTTCCTCGCATCCGCCGTTGTGGGTCTCGACGCTTTGCGTCGCAAGATCGCTCTCTTCGATTTCAATCAGCAAGCCTCCACTCCGAAGGAGAAGTCTATGACTGACATTCCTAACATTCCGTTGACATCTCACCATCGCATTGAAGCTGACGGGGTGCGTGTCTTCTACCGCGAAGCGGGTCCGGCGGACGCTCCGGTCATCCTCTTGCTCCATGGATTTCCCACGTCCTCGTTTCAGTATCGAGAACTGATCCCGCGCCTCGCCGACCGCTACCGTGTGATCGCTCCAGACCTTCCGGGCTTTGGCTTTACTGAGGTTCCTGCGGAGCGCGGCTATAAGTACACCTTCGACGCGCTGGCAAAGACGATCTTCGCATTCACCCAGGCTCTGAAGCTTACCCGCTACGCAATGTATGTTTTCGATTACGGAGCGCCGACTGGTTTCCGCCTCGCGTTGATGGCCCCCGAGCGCGTGACCGCCATTGTCTCTCAGAATGGCAACGCCTATGAAGAAGGTCTGGGCGATGCATGGCAGCCGATTCAACGCTACTGGCGAGAACCCACCCTGGAACACCGCAATGCTATTCGCGGCGGCCTGACGCTCGAAGGAATGCGTCACGAATATTCAGTCGGAATCCCGGACCCCGGCATGATCAAACCGGAAGGCTACACGCTGGATGCTGCGCTGCTGGCGCGTCCCGGCAATGTCGATATACAACTCGATCTCTTCCTCGACTATGCCAACAATGTGAAACTGTACC
>CAZHKN010000301.1:0-5648 GCA_964532725.1 uncultured Occallatibacter sp. | reverse complement strand
CCGCCAACGCGCATCACGGAGTCGATCAGCAGACGCTGGAAGCCCGCGCCTACGCAGTAGCCCGGCGCTTTGGCCCCATGCTCGTCAACACCGTGGTCGGCTTCATCGGTCCCGAGTATCTGTACGATGGCAAACAGATCATTCGCGCCGGGCTGGAAGATCATTTCTGCGGCAAGCTCCTCAGCCTGCCGATGGGCTGCGACATCTGTTACACCAACCACGCCGAGGCCGATCAGGATGACATGGACATGCTGCTCACGATGCTGGGCGCGGCGGGCGTGAATTACATCATGGGTGTTCCGGGCGCCGACGATGTGATGCTTAACTACCAGAGCACCAGCTTCCACGATGCCCTCTATCTGCGTCGTGTGCTCGGCCTGCGGCCTGCACCAGAGTTCGAGACCTGGCTTGCAAGCGATCACTTCAACCGCCTGGCGCTGGAGGCCAATCATCCGGAAAGACTGCTGAAGACATGAGCGACGCAAATCATCTTGCATTGGCTGCCCGTCTTCGCGCCTTGACGCCGGCTCGCGTTGGTTTGGACCGCACCGGTGTCAGTCAGCAGACCCGCGATCTGCTTGACTTCCAGCGCTCTCACGCGATGGCTCGTGACGCTGTCCATGCGCAACTACAGGCGGCCGTATTGGCCGCGGCCCTGCGTGAAATCTCCGTGGCCGAAGTTCATCTCTTACATTCCGCTGCAAAAGACCGTGCAACCTATCTCCAGCGCCCTGACCTGGGCCGCACACTCGATGCAGCCAGCCGCGACCTGCTCACCGCTTTGCACCCATCCGCTTGCGATCTGGCAATCGTAGTCGCCGATGGACTTTCCGCTCTCGCCGTCGAGCGGCATGCGCTTCCACTCTTGTCAGAACTGCTGCCCCAACTTTCGAGCTTGAGCCTCGCGCCCGTCTGCGTAGTCGAACAAGGCCGCGTGGCCATCGCGGATGAGATTGGTTCGGCGCTCGGCGCTCAGCTCACTGTGATTCTCATCGGCGAACGCCCCGGACTCAGTTCTCCCGACTCCCTGGGCGCTTATATCACCTGGCAGCCAAAGCCTGGACGGGCCGACGCAGAACGCAACTGCATCTCCAACATCCGCGCCGAGGGATTGAGTTATATCCAGGCTGCCGCGCAAATTTCTTTCTATATCGCAGAAGCGCAGCGCCGCCAACTCTCTGGCATTGCACTCAAAGATGAGTCCAATCTTCTCGCAGGGCAAGCCCCGCGCACTATTCAGCAAAAGGAAATCCAATGATCCGTTGGTCGAAGCGAATCGCAATAACCCTCATTGCCGCCTTTGTCGTCACCTACCTGGGCGACTGGGCAATCTTCCTCCTGCGTGGCTCGCCGCAATCCAAAATCACCGTCAGCCGTTCTATCGCAATCCCGCTGAAAGGCAACAAGCAGGAGTACGATTTTCTCGGATCCGTTGATCAACCCTGCGCGCAGGCGCTGTTTCCGCAATCGGGCCTCAGCACCTGCTGGCAACTCCGCCGCAACACCAACCAGATCACGCCGATGTAACGCCCGCATCCATGCTGAAGCAGCAGTTGTTACTGGCTGGACGATTCGGGCGCAGGCGTCGCCTCAGGCCCGGGGGCTGGATTAGCAATCTTGTTCATCAGCGAATCATCGCTTTTTTGATTGATCGCGCTGGCCTTGCTGAACTCAGCCTTTGCCTCAGCAATTTTTCCAAGCGCGCGATAAAGCCGCCCCAATCTCCAGTGGACATCGGCATCCTCCGGCGTGAGTTCGGAAGCCTCGGTCAGTTCGCGCAGCGCGTCATCATTGCGGCCAGCGTCCGCATAGATCGATCCCAGATCCAGGTGAGCCAGGCCAATTGCAGGATTCATCTTCTCTAACTTCTCCAGCAGCGGCGCCGCCTCTTGGCCCTGATTCAGCTTCAGCTTCGCATCCGCAAGGTAAAGCATTGCCTGAATGTGATTCGGATCATTCGCCAGCTCTACCTGGAACTCGCTCGATGCCTCCACGTATTGTTTCTGCGTCCAAAGCAGGTATCCGAGCCCGAAATGAGCCTCCGGAACCTTGGGATCAGCCTTCACCGCCGCCCGGAATTGCTCAATGGCTCCGTTATGATCTTTCATCTCATCCAGCGCCTCGCCGGCCAGCATATCGGCTTCGGCTGACTCCGCATTCAGCGACAGAATCTCTTTATAGGTATCCATCACGCATTGCAATTGCTTGGTCCATAGACAACTGTGCGCCAGTGTCAATCGCAGCGGCAAATTCTGCACATCGTGCGCGGCCGCTTCCTTCAAATACGGAATCGCATCCTTGTATTCCCCCAGCCCATAATGCGACATGCCGATCAAGATTCTCAACTGCTGCGCCTGCTGGGACTCCGCCGGAGCATCCTTCAGCAGCGGCAGGAATTCCGCAATGGCGGCCTTCATCTCGCCGCCCTTAAAAAGCGCAAGACCCAGGTTCAACCGCACACCGGGTAATTGCGGACCCAGCGCCAGCGCCTTCCTGTAAAGAGGAACCGCTTCTTTGTAATGTTCCTGACGGGCTTCGAGCAATCCGAGATGCGCATACGGCTCCGGACTCGCAGGATGGGCCTTCAGATATCTCCGCCACGCAGCCTCTGCTTCCGCATTCTTGCCCTGCTGCTCGAAGGCCAGCGCCGCCGCACGCTGCAGATCGGGCGCTTTCGCCGCCTGGCCCAGGCAGGGAGCAATCACCAATGTCAGCAAAAAGCAAAGTGCTGGATAAGTTGAATTTCTCATCGGTACACCGGACTAATTCTACTGGGTGCAGGCAAAGAAAAAGGGCGCGGCAGGGATTGCCTGCCGCGCCCCGGTTGAGGGTTAGTTTAGAACACGAACTTGCCGCCGAGTTCGAGCACGCGTGGATCCCACGCGCTCGTGACTGCGCCGAAGTTGCTTTGTCCAAACGTGGTATTCAGGTTCGCATACTCGAAGTGATTGAAGGTGTTGAAGGATTCGAAGCGGAGTTCAACGTGTGCACGCTCGGTGATTGCAAACGATTTATACAGAGCCGTCGTAAAGTTCACGCGACCGGGCGCGACGATTGCATCCCTGGCGGCGTTGCCGAAGCCCTGATTGGGTCCGCCCAGCCACGCTGGAACTGGAGCAGAGAACTGTGATGTATTAAACCACTGCCCCTGCTTCTTCGCGTAGCCGATCTTCCCGCTGACGTTCGGACGGTTGGTGTAGCTGTTGTTCGTATTGCCCAATCCGACCGGGTCATAAGCAATCGAAAGGTTGGGACCCTGGTAGTTGAGATTGCCATTGCCCGGGATACCGGTCTCATCGACGAAGGTGCCTGCAATTTCCCATCCGCCGGCGACCGAGTGGACCAGACCTGTGTCCTTGGCAAAGAAGGGGAGCTTGTAGACGTAGTTCGCGTTGAGGATCTGACGGCGATCCAGATTGCCGGAAGCCTTGTCATACTTCAGGTTCCAGGGATTGCTGACAGCGGTAAGGTCAGAACTGGTCAGGTCGATCTCGTGCGAGTAGGTGTAATCCAACTCGCCGCTCAGGCCCCATCTGTTCTGCAGACGCAGACCGGTCTGGAAAGCATTGTAGTTGCCGTTGGTGTTGTTTTCTTCCTGCTCGATGTCCACGTAGCCCGGGTAGGTGCGGTCAATATTGGCGTTGGCAATACTGGAGCAGGTTGTATCTCCAGGATACTTATTGCCGCTATCTCCTGAATCGCAACGAGTGGCCGCACTTGTGGAAAGCGGGAAGGTGTTGATGTGCTGCTCGATGTTCTGATGCCAGGCCAAGTTGCCAACATACTGCACAACCCAGATAATCGAAGGCTTCACCTCACGCTGTACGCCGAAGCTGAACTGCGCAACGGCCGGAGCATTGTAGTTCTGGGCCAGATTGGTGACGCCCGCGGCAAAGATCGGAACTCCACCGCTCGCGGCAACCGATGTACCCGTCACCCAGTTGGATCCGGGCGCGCTGAACGTCGCGTTGTTGAGGCCGAGGTTGTAGGCAAACGGAGGATTGGTCGCCGCGTTGTAGATATCGTTGCCCTGCAGGCGCTCGAAGAAGGTTCCGAAGCCGCCGCGGAGAACCGTCTTGCCGTTGCCGAAGAGGTCTTCAGAGAAGCCAACGCGGGGCTGATAGGTCTTGTAGTCGTTCTTGACCAGACCACGCGGGGAACCGTTTTGTCCGGCTAGTTCCATGCCGTTCAGGTAATAGCTCGCGCCGTTGACGGAGCTTATGCCCTGGCTGGCTGAGCTGATGGTGCCGTCAGCATTCCAGAGCGGAGCCTCGCTGGGCAGATAGGCGCCCGCGTTGAAGTTGGCAACAGCGTTGCTGCGCTCCCAGGCATGCGGCAGAGCGTCGTAACGGAATCCCAACTGCAAGGTCAACCGCGGCGTCACATGCCAGTTGTCCAAAATGTAAGCAGACGGTGTCTGGTTCACATAGTGGCGAATCGGCACGGCCTGAAACTGAGAATAGCTGCTGGACAGGCCCAAAAGCAGGTCCATGGCACTATCGTTTGAGAGGGTGCCAAAGTTGAAGAATCCCTGCTGGTCGCCGAACAACTGCTGGTTCTTGGTATAGCGGTTGTAGCTGAACCCATACTTCATGGCATGCTTGCCCTGGGTATACGAGAGATCCACCTTGGGCTCGTAGTCGCGCGCCGCGTTGTGCCACGGAGCGGAGGCGGTATCTTCTGTCGTGCCGTAAACGCCACCGAGGCCAATGCCGGGAAGCGCGTTCCTGGTGATTGCGAAGCTGGGGGTTACCGGATTCGCTGCCCAGCCGGAAGGAAGCTGCGCATTGGCGCTGTTCGTGATGTTGATCACGTTGCCGTCGTAATTGAAACTGGTCTCCATCACCAAGTTGGGCGTGATTGTGCCGGTCAGTTTGACCGCCGCGCTGTCTGCCGGATTTGCCAAGGTGCTGGTAACGGTGTTGTAGCTCGTCCCGTTCCAACCCAATTCCGGTTTCGCATAGCCCTGCGTAACCTGGTCGGCCATATAGTGGCCCATCAACTGCCACTTGTCATTGATTTTGTGATCGATGCGGACGACATCGTCGCGCACGTCGACTGGGTTGGAGACGTTGGCGACGTTATAACCCGGTGTGCTTGCGCCTGCCGTTGGGGCTGGAATGAGGCCCGACTTCAAATACAAGACAGCATTGGGGTCGAAGAGCGAATGCGGGATGATCGGCAACCCGGCGCTATCCTTAGCGAAGCCGCCCGGAGTGCCCGCCGCCGCTCCCGGGACCAGACCCAGAGGCGCGAGGGTGTGTATTGCGTAGTTCGATGTTGGACTCACCGCGGGCACTACGAGCCCACTCGTAGCGAAGGCGGGTTGCACATAGTGCAGATCGGCGCCTGCGGTTGGAACGTCTCCCGTCGGGAGCGCCGGGTTGTTGGATGTGCCAGCGCCGGAAAGAATCTTGCGCCATTCCTCGTTCCAGAAGAAGAAGGTCTTCTGCTTGCTGGTGTTGTAGACACCCGGAATGTAGACCGGGCCGCCGGCGTTGAAGCCGTAGATGTTGTAGTGGATGTCCGTCAGCGTGTGCGCGATGGGATCCTTGGCGTCGTAGTCAGGGGTGCGGTTGAACTCCCAGAGTTCGCCATGGAACTTCTGGGTGCCGCTCTTGAGCGAAAGGCTCATCGTCGCGCCCGAG
>CAZHKN010000300.1:0-5684 GCA_964532725.1 uncultured Occallatibacter sp. | reverse complement strand
CACTCTATCCGATGCCGCATCTCCATTATTTATGCGAATTAGTTCGGGGGACACAGCACTAGAACAGGTTGCATAAATTCCGTCAAGGGAGAGGAAGGAGATCCCTCAGGGGTTGAAGCTCGCAATTCTATTCCGTCTTTTGCGGCACAGCTGAAGCCGTGCTCTTTCAAAACGTCTTTATGCAGCCAACTACAGAGATTCGAAGCAATCGCCGGATCGCGAAGGACTTCAGCGTGGAAGTGCTTCCGCGCTTTTGATCTCGCGACCATGGGTCTGAGATTCTTCTAATTACTGTTTTTAACAGTACTGCCATCTTCAATTCACAAGTATTTGGTAGTCATTGGAGGTTGTACCTCGCTGCTGGAGGATCGCGTTTCCAGCACACCCCGCCCCGTCAACACTATGCAAGCTATACATGAACAACCAACGATCCGCGAGAGGAATGAATATGCGACCCAAGGAATTATTGAAGACCGGCTGCGCGTCTGTGATGACCGCGGCCCTGCTGCTGCAACCGCTTGCCGCGACAGCCGAAGAGGCGAAAGGCGTTGCTACTCCGGTACCGGCGAAAGTCGTTGAAATTGGACCGAAATCGAGCGAAGAAGTTGCCCGCCACATTGTCCGCGTAGAACTGGAACCCGCGCTGACCCAAGCACAGAAGCTGACGCTGCTGCAAAAGAACATCAAGTACGTGTTTGTGCTCTTCCAGGAGAACCGCTCCTTTGATTTTTACTTTGGCACCTATCCGGGAGCGAATGGGCTGTTCACGAAGCCGGCAGCCGAGACGCCCGGCTTCAACCAGCCGATTGTGAACACCGACGGCTCGGTGAGCCTGATCTCGCCTTTCAAGATTCCGCAGTCGGTGACGGCGACGGGCGGAGCGACAGTGCTGCTTTATCCCGAAGACACGGACTCGGTGAACCACGGCCATGCCGCGATTGACGAGAAACTGGACCTGAATGCGGAGAATGTAGCGCAGAATGACCGCTATGCCTTTGTCGAAGAGGGCCTGAGCGGAACGCTGAGCTTCAACTCGTCCACCTCGACCTACACCTACACCGGACCGCTGCCGAGCGAGGCGCAGAAGCAGAAGGGCGAACTGGTGGTGAGCCATGTAGATTGCGATACTGCGCCGTTCCTGTGGAATTATGCCGACCGGTTCACGCTGTTTGATAACTTCTTCGATACGGTGATTGGGCCTTCGACGCCGAACGCGATTGCAATGATTGCAGGGCAGTCGGGCGAGACACAGTGGGTCAAGTATCCTGCGCTGGGCAACAACATCAATAGCACCAACGCGGCGCTGCCGGTGACCGGCGATCCGCAGCCCTTCTGGGGATCGGCGCTGGACATCTTTACACCGGCGGCGAGCAAGCAGCCGACGGAAAGCGGCGTTCCTTCTTCGACAGTGACGAACCCTGCCTCGAACCTGACCTTCGCCAGCCTGCCGCTTTCGTTCATGGGCAACGAGATTCAAAACATCACGGCCAACGACTTGAATCCGGCGTTTGACCTGGTGGATGTGCAGGGCGATATCCAGAAGATTGCCGGAAGCAAGAATCTGCCGGTGAACTGGGCCTGGTACCAGGAAGGATACGATCACGAATCGACCGACCCGTCTGCGACGGCCACGCATATCACGTACATTGCCCACCACGACGCGCCGCAGTACTTCGGCTACGAGGCTAACAATCCGAATGAGACCGCGGCGCACATGAAAGGCCTGGGCGACTTCTTCACCGCGATCTCGAACAACGCGCTGCCAACCTCTGGTGTGTTTTATGTTCGCGGCGGTTATGGCAACCTGGACGGGCTGACTCCGCGCTCGCCGAACAAGACGGTCGAGGCGGATTTTGCCGGCAACGACGACCATCCGGGCTACTCGGATGCGCAGATCAGCGAAGCGCTGCTGGCCGATGAGGTGAATGCAATCGCGGCGAGCAAGTACTGGCCGGAGAGCGCGATCATCATCACCTATGACGAGACCGATGGCCTGTTTGACCACACCCAGCCGGCAATTCGCTCCTGGGACCCGAGCAACACGGCTCTTGACCAGGGTCCGCGCATCCCGGCGATTGTGATTTCGCCCTTCAGCGTGGTTCACGGCATCTCGCACGAAGCCACCGAGCATGGCTCAATCATTAAGTTCATCGATATGCTCTTCAAGCTGACTCCGCTGGCAGATCTGCCGGACGAAGCAGCGGCGCGCGAACTGGGCGCGGCAACCTACAAGACCCCGCAGGGAACGCCGCAGCGGTACCTTGGACCGTCGGATGACCAGACACCGGATGTTGGCGATCTCTTCACGGCCTTTGACAACGCCCGGTTGATGGGCAAGGTAGCCAAACTGCCCGCTTCTTATGCCGAGATTCCGACGGCACAGGTGACCACGCTGCCCCACTTCAACGCCGAAGGCTGCCGCATTCTGGGCATCGTTCCGACGGATATGACAGGCAGCGGAGTAATCGATCCGGCTCCGGCGGACTTCAATCCGCGGCCTAGCTCCGAGCCGGGGATTCCAACTTCGGGAAGCTGGCAGTAACGCTGCTTCTTGTTTCGTTCTGAGGTATCCCATGTCCCCGAATGCGAGGGACATGGGGCACCCAGATTTGTGGTCAACAACTCACAATATGATTGTCGGAAGGAATAGATCCCGGATGGGCAGGTTTTCAGCATTCTTACTTAGTGCGATTTTTGTTTTGATGATTGGTAACTCCGCTGCGGCAAAAGCGGGAATAACACTGGATAAAATCAAAACCGCTGGGTCGTTGGCTTGCGGCATCGATACCGAAGAACCCGAGTACTCCACGCAGGACGCGCATGGCAACCACGGCGCATTCGATCTGGACCTGTGCAAGGCCGCGGCCATTGCGGCGTTGGGGCCGAACGCCAAATTTACCGTAAAGCCGTACCGCGACGAGCAGGATGCCCTGAAGGCTCTGAAGGCGGGCGAGATTGCGCTGCTGGCGACAGGCTCGGCGAATTATATGAATGCGGCGAAGGATGGCTTCGGCTTCTCGCGGCCGATTCTCTACGATTTTCAGGGCTTTCTGGTGAGCAAGACGATGGGCATCCATTCACCGAAAGACCTTGCAGGCAAGAAGGTCTGCTTTCTGGGCGGGACGGAGATCGAGATCGAGCTTCAGGGATACGGCAAGCGCGAAAAGGTCGACTGGCTGCCGTTTTCGTTCCAGGAAGAGGGCGAGATGGAGGCGGCCTTCATCACCGGCAACTGCACGGCGATCAGCGCGGATGTAACGCAGTTGGCTTACGAGCAGATTGCCTTCAAAGGCATGGCGAAGAACTTCGAGATTCTCACCGATGTGATCGCCAAAGACCCGCTGGCGCTGACCTATCGCATGGACGATCCGCAATGGGCGCAGATTGTGGACTGGACCGCGGAGGCGCTGATTCAGGCCGAGGAGAGCGGCGTTACGCAGGCGAATATAGCCCAGATGAAGAAGAGCGACGATCCGGTGACGCAACGGCTGCTGGGCGCGTGGCGCGGGTATGCGCAATATATTGGTCTGCGCGACGGATGGGTTGCCGATGTGGTGGAGGCGGTAGGCAACTATGGCGAAATCTTTGAGCGCGATCTCGGCTCGGGTTCACCGCTGAAGCTGGCGAGGGGACCGAACAATCTGTGGACGCGGGGTGGGCTGATGTACGCGGAGCCGATCCGGTAATTATTTTTCTATCGCAATAGATAAAGCGCTGGTATCCCACCCTAGCGGCAAAAACAAGTACGGCTCAAAAGTGGAGCATCCTGCGAGAACCTCGGAGCGGGACACAGAAAGAACCTAAGAGGGTGCCACCGTAAACACTTTATTTTCATAATCTGATGATGAAGGACAAATCTTCATTGCGTGGGCGCGCTCCTTGCCTCTACAATCCAACATGCGGTGCGTCAACCCGCGCTCACGGGTGTGACCTTGATTAAACCGCTTGCTCTGGCGGAGCTTATCGTGACTTCTTCATCGTATAGATTTGGCGCTGCGAACGCCATAACCTTACGTGCCACTCTCAGTGTATCAGGAGTGGAAACATGAGCCAACTACGCCTACGGATCACGCTCAATAAGGGCAAGCGCGGAATCTCTCTGGACAAATTGGAGAAGATAATAGAGGAATTGCGAAAGTTTCTCGCTTCGATGGGAGACGACATGGAACTGACCGAACCCGCTTCTTGGGTTGGAGTTGACTTCAAAAACAGTTCCTTGGAGTTCACTTCGGAATACCCGTATGACGTGGGATCCGAGAGACTCACGGTTTTTAACGACGCTATCGTGATGCTGGCCAGGAGTGAGTTTCCTCAATTTCTAAGCCCGTCCACGTCGGAACACTTCTTTGAGGTAGCCAACTTCCTTGATGAGGGAGAGACTGCGGATGTTGCGGTATTTGGTCAGGACGATAGCACTGTCCCTCTTGAGATCAGCCGCCGAACTGCAACCTTAGCTCGATTTATAGACGTCTTGCCATACCGGGAAGCGGTCGGATCAGTTCAAGGGAAAATTCATTCCTTGTACAAGGAATCCAAACCTCCGCACTTCATGCTGCGCGAACTATCGACGGACAACCTTATCAAATGCCTATATCCAGACAGCGAGTACCCTGCGATAGTTAAAGCGCTCGAAGTAAAGGAGCAGGTGTTACATATTCATGGTCGCATCAGAACCGACACCAGAGGGCGGAGCATTCACCATTTGAATGTGGATCATATTCTCCTTGCTGACCCTTACAGCATTGACGATGTGGACAAATTCCTGCGAACGGGGAAGACGCAATGAGTGTTCCTCGAATATACTGCGACGCGAATCCGATCATCGAACTAGCGAAATACGCCAAAGGCACCCATGATCATAGCCGTGAACGCGATTTGTGGATAATGAGGCAGACTCTGAAAGCTGCTCAAAATGATGAGATCGCGCTCTTTACATCTTCGATTAGTGTAGCGGAATGCGTAGCTGCCGGTGATGATTGGGGCAAAGATGTGCAGGAGTTCTTTGTTGGCGTACTCAGCTCGGGCAGAATGTTCAAGTTGGTTCAGGATTCCATCTTTGTAGCCGAGCGCGCTCGCAACCTTCGATGGGGTGACAATATCCGTTTACACGGCATGGACGCGATTCATGTTGCCTCTGCACTAGACGCAAAGTGTACGGAATTCTTCACTTGGGATCACGATCTGGGGAGAGATAAATTTGCGGCAAAAGCTGCTGCACTTGCCAAACTTGGAATTCGCATAATCCCGCCGCGCGACACAAAACTGCTTCCGGACTTTTACCTCTCAGAGAAGGTTGATCTCTTTAAAATCAACTAGCGTAAGTGGTTAGCCAAATATATTCTTACCATGAACTTTGCTCATTAACAGGTAAAGAACTCTTCCTTTCTGGCGAAGCTTGTCCGATACCAGCCGTGCGGCCGTTTTCACTTTTGCCCATTCAGTTGTCATCGACGGCAGACGTTGTTGAGCGCGGCGGCGGCGTACGGCGTCTTCAAGGGTGAGCTTGAGGTTGTCGAAATAGCACGCCGAGTTAATATTCGATGAAAAATCCGATCTTAACCAATCCTGTGTTGATCAAGGGGAAGGGGATACTATTTCTATTTTTGGGACTTCTGGCTTCGGTGCTATTGTTGATTGAGCATCCAACGCTCAAGGTTGCTTTACTTCACATAGTAGCGATTATT
>CAZHKN010000299.1:0-5707 GCA_964532725.1 uncultured Occallatibacter sp. | reverse complement strand
AGGCAGGCTTTGACACTACTCAATCGAACGACGGTAATGGATTTGCTCTGGCAGGAAGTGGATCAATTGGTCAAGCAGCAGGGCCTCCCCGAGCGATTGTCGAATGCCGTCTGTGACGGAGCAATCGGATATCGTGTCAAGAACGCAGGCTATCGAAAACTAGCCGATCTGAACGACATTCTCGCAAGCCGTGATCTGAAGAATGCCGTCGCCGCCGGTCTATTGATCCCTATCGGGGAACGGCGAGGGAGGCTCTATGCCGGCGCGCCTCATGTCCGCGCAATTTTTGACCGGCTGAAGAGCCAATACCTGAGATCCATTCCCGATCCGTTCTCTCCCGAACAATTGCTTTTCACTAGCCTTTAATAGCCTGTCTCGCGATCCGCACACCGGCAGCCCGGATGCGATAGACATGCGGAGGTCTAATCCGCGCCATGACCTCAGATGGCACCAATTAGGCGCGGAAAGCGATTCTCTGATAAACTGGAAATTCTGAGTTCAACAGCAGGAAGAGACCATGTCCATTCATCCCGTAATGCAGCGCCTAGCCGACAAGCTCAAGCGCACCGACCTCCCGGAGTTCCTCTCCGGCGACCAGATTCGCGTCCACGTAAAGATCAAGGAAGGCGATAAAGAGCGCTTGCAGGCCTTCGAGGGCCTGGTGATCGCCATCAATCGCGGACCCCAGGGCACCTTTACCGTGCGCAAGATGAGCTTCGGCCAGGGCGTCGAGCGCATCTTCCCCTTCAACTCCAAGGTCATCGACAAGATCGAGAAGATCCGCAGCTACAAGGTGCGCCGCGCCAAGCTCTTCTACATCCGCGGACTGCGCGGCAAGGCTGCCCGCCTGAAGGAAGTGGATCGCGTAACGGCCAAGGCTTAGGCCCTCCCCGATTTTTCAGCAAACAGCCCCGGCTCCGGCCGGGGTTGTTTTTTGCCGAATATTTCACTTCAGTTGCGAACGATCAAGGCGGCACACTGTGAAAGCTGTCAGATGTGTGCTCTGCCGTACCACCCCGGAGTGACACCCGGCAGCGTTGATATGCTATCGATGTGAATGATGCTACAAAAAAACGACTTATCAAAATAACTGAGCGTTTGCTTCCCAGCTATGATTGGCGCGCGATCCGGAAACTGTGGCAACCATATGTAGATCAGGGGGATCTGGATGCAAAGGCGTGTCTTGCACATTTGATTCTCTACTACTCATCTGCGCCTCAGCGTGTAGACGATGAGATGCGAGAATATCTGCGATTGGCTGCAGAGGCAGGTCATGCCGACGCGATCTATTGGACGACAAGGCGTGGCAAGGAAGATGAGCCAGAAACCTCCGAAAGTCTTTTGCGAGCTGGCGAACTCGGGAGTCGTGGCGCACAGCGGGATTTGGGTGCGCTGTATGCAACCGGTGATTGGTCTGGCCCCAAAGACCCGGCTCTGGGCGTTCATTGGTACAGGAAAGCGGCGGAGCGTGGTCACGAAGACGCGCAGTACAACCTTGGATTTATGTATCTCCTGGGCGAAGGCACAGAGCAGGATGTAGCCGAAGGGCTACTGTGGCTTACCCGTTCTGCTATGCAGGGCGACTGGAGCGCAAGGCGGCTATTGGCGGATCTCTATCGCAATGGCTATTACGGCGTTGCCAAGAGCATTGAGCAGGCCGAACGTTGGGCGTTCCTTCAAAAGGTAACAGAGATCAAGATGCGCAGACGCCGGGGGAGCAAGCGGGTCCGCCTGGACGAACTCTGTTTATCAGATTGACAGCATTGCCGCTGCTACTTGTTCAGATGCGCATGAACTGTGATGCCCGAGCCGGTGCGCGTCAGGGTGCAGACGCCGTTTGAGTCGCAGCGGTAGTGAATGGGCGCGGAGCTTACGGCCCAGCCGGTCAGGTCGGGTTGCTTGCCTTTTTTGCTGTCGACAAAATAGGCCTTGCCCGAAGTTGTCTGGATGAGGCCACGGTCGGCGTCGTAGCTGCGGATGATGTCGTCTCCCTCAATATAAAAACCGGGAGCGGGTTTGCCCGGTTCACTGGATGAATGCGCCGCATGCCCCGAGCGCCCGGGGTGGGCCAGAATCTCCACCTGCGTTGCCACTGGAGGGAAATTCGTGGTGAAATCCCAGTAATCGATCTTCTTGTAGGCATCGGGCGTACAGGCGAGGTCACCCTGCGCATTGAGAGCGATGATGCGGCCTTCGGAGTCTTCGTCGTTCTGAAAGAGATCCTTGCCCTTTTCGCGGTCCAACTCCCGCGCCCGGGCATCTTCGGCGGCGGCTGCTTCGATGGCAGCTTTTGATCCCGGCTTGGCCTGGGAGGGAGCGGGGGGCTGTGTATCCCCATAAGGGAGCAGCACTTGCTTGCCGCAGAGGGCGAAACCGCTGGAGTCTTTGAGAACGAAATTCACTTCCAAGGGCTGTGGTTGCGCGGAGACAGTGGCCGAGAATCCCTCCTGCTGCTGAACGCTGGAAGGCTCGATGTGCAACTTATATTGCAGCTTGCCCTCGGATTGCAGTACGAGGTGGCCAACCAGGCCGGCAGCGCTGAAGGGAGCGGCTCCCAGATCGTTGACCGGCGAGGGCGGCTTGAACATGCTGGCTGCACTGGGAATGCCGGGGATGATCAAAATACCCGTGGCCAGTAGCACCGCAATAAGAAGTCCCGCAATGGCGGCAATCGAGGCGTAAAGAATTGTCTTCTTGCCGATAAGTTTGGGTGGCTCAACCACTGCCTCCGGCGGCTTTTCCTCGATCTTCAAACCGTAGGGATACTGGAGGTTTTCCCCCGAAACCTCGGCGCGAAAGTCAATATTTTCAACAGGTTGAGCGGGAGTATTGATTTCTGGCGCATCATTTGAAGTCATAAGGCTGAGCACTCTCCAGAGAGCAGGTATTCTGATCGGGGGCCAAAGGACATTGGACCACGCCCTGACGGCGGTGACAATGGTTATTTGCCACTGTCTGAGCCAGATTGATAACCGCTCGACGGTTTAGAGCGGAATCGGTCTGCGCGAGCGGCAAATCCGGGATTCGGCGCAGGCTGGCGTCCCGCAACGCGGTGCGGGAACGGATTTTGCCCGCACAGACCTCGGCATTCCCCGTAGCATTCAGATAACGGGCGGCTTGCGGCGTCTAACTTGTGCCGCCATAGGTGACGCAAATGAATCCAACAGCAGCAAGGTTGGCGGCTACAGCATTTTCGATTCTGCACTTTGCAGAAACCGGGATGCTGAGTGGCTTTTTCCTGGAGAAAAAGCTACCTTTCGAGATCTCCAATCGTCTGCAAGTGAATCAAAAATGCTCTATCGGATTGCGGTCAGCTTGGCTGGGAGGCAGTGAATGATTATCGGGGTTCCTAAGGAAATCAAGGATCATGAGGCGCGCGTGGGCGTAACCCCGGCCGGGGCAAAGGCGTTGACCGAGGCCGGTCATGCGGTGCTGGTGGAGACCGGGGCGGGGGCGCAATCGGGATTTGACGATGCGGAGTACCAGAATGCCGGGGCGGAGATCGTCGGCGAGGCGGGATATGTCTGGGGAAAAGCCGACATTCTGGTCAAGGTGAAAGAACCGATCGAAAAGGAGTACGTCTTCTTTCGCGAGGGGCTGGTGCTGTTCACCTTTCTGCATCTTGCGCCGCTGCCGGTGCTGACGGAAAAACTGTTGGCCGCGAAGGTGGTTGGCATCGCTTATGAGACGGTGCGCGACCGAGCCGGCATGCTGCCGCTGCTTACGCCGATGAGCGAAGTGGCCGGGCGGATGAGCGTCCAGGTCGGGGCCAGTTACCTGGAGAAGGAAAAAGGCGGGCGCGGGATTCTGCTGGGCGGCGTACCGGGCGTCCCGCCAGCGCATGTCTGCATTCTAGGCGGCGGAGTGGTGGGCACCAACGCGGCGCGCATTGCTTTGGGCTTTGGCGCCAAAGTGACGCTGGTTGATTTGAACCTGAACCGGCTGCGCGAACTGGATGACATTTTCAATGGACGGCTCTACACACTGGCCTCGAACAGCTATAACGTCACGCACGCGGTTCACGAAGCGGATCTGGTGATTGGCGGAGTGTTGATTCCCGGCACGACAGCGCCGCGGATTGTGACCCGCGCGATGGTAGCGCGGATGAAGAAGGGCGCGGTAATAGTGGATGTGGCCATTGACCAGGGCGGGTGCGTGGAGACGGCACGGCCTACCTCGCACTCGGACCCAAGTTATGTGGTCGATGGAGTGGTGCATTATTGCGTGACCAACATGCCGGGAGCGGTGCCGCATACTTCAACGCTGGCGCTGACCAATGCAACCTTTCCGTATCTGCTGCGGCTGGCGAATCTGGGCGCACAGGAGGCGCTGAAGCAGGATGCGGGCCTTGCCGAAGGCTTGAATACCTGGCTGGGAACGCTGACCCATCGCGGCGTGGCAGAGAGCCAGCAGCGGGAGTGGACGGCGGCGGCAAGTGTGTTGGGCTGAGAGCTGATTGCAGCGCGCAAGCTTGAATCTCACCCTAGATCACCCCAGCTGTCGCCGCGGACCCCGATAGCGACAAAAACAAGTACGTCGCGAGGGTGGAGTCCCCAAACCCTTTACCTTCTGTGAAAATGCTCGAGGGGAGCGGGCCGGTTTCGATTCACAGGGATATACTTCTTCACAACCCCATCATGAAGCGCCATGTCCTCATCTTCGGTCTCGTCGGCGGCCTGCTCATCGCCACCCTGCAATACACCGAATACCGCTTCATCGTCATCGAGCACTCGGTCGAGCTCTATGGCGCGCTGGTGGCCATCCTCTTTGCGACCTTCGGCATCTGGCTCGGTCTCAGGATCACGCGCAGTCGCGAGACCGTTCGGGAAACGGTGGTGGTGAAGGAAGTGCTTATCCCCGCGGCAGCTCCGACGCTCGAACCCCAGGTCTCAAACGCGAGACCTGGACCCCCCGGCAATACCGCCCAGCAGGCCCTGGGCATCACGGCGCGCGAGCTCGAAATTCTCACGCTGGTCGCTCGCGGCTTGAGCAATCGCGAGATCGCCACGCAGCTTTTCGTTTCAGAAAACACCGTCAAGACGCACTGTGCCCGCGCTTTCGACAAGCTGGGAGCCGTCCGCCGGACCCAGGCCGTCCAGCGCGGCAAAGAACTCGGCCTTCTGCCGTGACGGAGTCCCCTAAAAGCATGATTTTCGCTCCGTTTCTATAAAATCATTCGAAAGGATGACGACATCCAGCCCCGTTCCACTGCAATGTGACTCCAGCCTCACTTGAAACAGGAGCCAGCCATGAAGAAAACCGTTCTCACCTTTGGCCTGATCTCGGGCCTCATGATCTCCGTGCTGATGGACAGTTCGCTTCTGCTCGCCAAGAAGATCGGCTCCGGCCACAGCATGGTAATCGGCTACACCATCATGGTGGCGTCGTTCCTGCTCATCTACTTCGGCATCCGCAGCTACCGCGACAACACCCTCGCCGGCCAAATCTCCTTCGGCCGCGCCTTCGCCTGCGGCATCCTGATCACCCTCATCACCTGCGTCTTCTACGTCGCCATGTGGGAGGTCGTCTACTTCAACTTCATGCCCCACTTCATGGACAGCTACTTCGCCGCGCAGATTCACAAGGTCCAGTCCTCCGGACTTGACCCCGCCACCACCGCCGCGCGGGTCGCTGCCATCGAGCACTCTCAGCAGCTCTACCAGAACCCCTTCGTCAACATGGCCTATACCTTCATGGAGCCCCTGCC
>CAZHKN010000298.1:0-5746 GCA_964532725.1 uncultured Occallatibacter sp. | reverse complement strand
CCTAGACCAAGGCCTCTGTAGTAATCCGCGAAACTGCGCATCGCTCCCATGGCTACGAACTTGTTGGATTGCATGGCGGCGAATGCGACAGAGGCAGGGCCCGGCCCGGCTTTGCCGAAGACCCCGCCGATGGTGTGCAGTACTGAGTGAATCAACGTCAGCACCGATGCGATGCGGAGATACAGTGTGCTGTTCATCATTCTCCTTCCTCGTGTACCGCCTTGGCGTACAGTTCGAGAATTGCGATCCATGCGCCGGGGCCATCGAAGAGGGCGCGCAGTTGCTCATAACCTTCGCCGTGACGCTCCAACTTGCTATGGGTCAGCTCAACAAAAGTGGTTGCCGGTCCCTCGGCAGTAAATCGGATTTCAACTTCACTGGCCTTGGCCGGGTTTGGATCGCACTTCCACTCAGGGGAATCGTGCCCCGGACCGACATGCCAGGAAAAAGTAACACGATGAGGGGGATCCCAGGCGAGGACTTTACCCCAGTCGTTCAGGTTGCCGGCCGCGTCTCTCTCGTACCAACGGCCACCAACGCGCGTCTCGACAAAGATTGCCTCGAAGGGAGTATTGCCGATGTGATGGGTTGCCGGCCACCAGGTCTCCATCTGCTCGACGAAGACGGAAAAGGCGCGCTCAATGGAGGCTTGAACGCGCACGTTTTTACGAACGACGGCTTCTTCCACTGTGTTTGACATGTATCACTCCCTCTGGTTGTTTTTCTGCTGCCGATTGAAAGGCGCTCATCGCCTGGGTCCACATCTGGTCAAAGTGCGCGCGCAGCCGCGCCACGCCCTCGGGATTCAATTGGTAGAGCCTGCGTGTGCCAGCGCGGCTGTCGCTCACCAGTCCGGCGTCCTTCAAGACTTTCAGGTGCTGCGAGACTGCGGGCCGGCTCACCGGCATCGTCCGGGCCAGCTCGTTTACGGCGATGGGGCCATCGGCAAGTTTCTGGAAAATGGCCATGCGGGTTGCATCCCCGAGAGCATCCAGTCCGGCTTGTAGGTAAGTGTCCACTAACGGTAAGCTAGCACGAACGGATGCCTGGGTGTCAAGGGGGAAAAATACAGAACCACGAGGAAATATTTGGCCAGCAGTTTTGCGGACTGCTCATTCTTTTCTATAAGCAGATGCGCCGGAGGGCTTTGCTGGGAGTAATGCTGTGAATGAACTCGCGGCCTGTCACTTCCGATTGCTTGCTCAAAATATTTACCAGGCGCCTTCAATGCGGAAGGAACTTAGCCCCTCGGCTTCGCTCTCCGTCAGGTGGTGTTCAATGACGCGATCGACGCGGCTGCCACGCGGGCCGCGATGCAGACTGGCGCGCAGCTCAGCCAAATCGTCAGCGGAACCTGCTGCAACCACCTCGACCGCGCCTTCTTCGGTATTGCGCACCCAGCCACATAGCGCAAGCTCACTGGCCTCGCGGTGGACAAACCAGCGAAAGCCCACACCCTGCACCCGGCCTTGAATCAGGAAATGAAGAACCATTGTTTGCCAAAGCCAGTTTTGCAGATGCGCCGTCAGTGTGCAACCGGTGTTGTGTTTGCGGCTCCGTCCGCACACGATCTGCTGGAGTTCGTCTACACTGGAGTGCATGGTCTTCGTTCTCGACAACTACGATTCGTTTACCTACAACCTGGTCCAGTATCTGGGTGAGCTGGGCGCAGAGGTCGAGGTGTACCGCAACGACGAGCTGACTGTGGAAGAGGTCGAGGCGCTCAAACCCGAGCGGATTTTGCTCTCTCCGGGGCCGTGTACGCCTGGCGAGGCGGGGATTCTGGTGCCGCTGATCCGGCATATGGCAGGAAAGGCTCCGATCTTTGGCGTTTGCCTGGGACATCAGGCGATTGGCGAGGCCTTCGGCGGGCAGGTCGTCCGGGCCGGCCGGTTGATGCACGGCAAGACCAGCCCTATTGAGCACGACGGCAAGGGAATTTTCTCTGGCCTTTCGACCCCGCTCACTTGCACCCGCTATCACTCGCTGATCGTTGCCGAGGATTCGCTGCCGGAGGAGCTGGCCGTGACCGCGCGGACGAATCAGAGCAACGGGAATGGCGACGCGGAGACGGTCATCATGGGGCTGCGCCACAAGTCGCTCCCCATTGAGGGCGTGCAATTTCATCCGGAGAGCGTCTTAACCGAAGGCGGACATCAGATGATCCGCAATTTCCTGGCGATGTAAGCTCTATGCGAAGCAATCTGCATCTGCTGATGGTCTGCGGCGCCGCTGGGTTGGCTCTGGCGCTCGACTCTGCGCCTGCGGTCGATGCGCAATCCTCTCGCGCGCAGCACACGCCATTCGTGGCGGGTCCAATCGCTATCGTGCCGATGGATGCGAAGACTCCCGAGGCGGCTCCCGAGGTTACCGGCGCCCTGGCGGTATCGCGGGGCAGGGCCGTCATTATGGTCAGTGGTTCGGTTACCGCAGGCACGGAGACGACGCCGGTGACGCTGCCACGGCGCGGTACATTGCGCGTTTGCGCCACTTCGACGGTCAGGCTGACGTCTGATTCGAGCGTACCGTCCGATGAGGTTCCAGGCCTGCTGATGGCGCTCGATTACGGAGCGATCGAAGCCAGCTTTGCCACGGGACGCAACTCAGATATCTTGCTCACGCCGGATTTCCGCATCCTGATCAGCGGTCCCGGAGCGGTAGATGTGAAGGTGCGGCTGGGCCAGCACGGCGACACCTGTGTGGATAATGCCGGGGTCAAAGCACCGTATGTGCTGGTTTCGAGCGCCTTCGATGGCGGGGCTTACCGTGTGCAACCGGGCCAGCGCGTCATGTTCCAGCATGGCAGCCTGCGTAAAGTGGTTGACGCGGAGAAAGAACCCTGTGGCTGCCCGCCCGCAGAGCCGAAAGGGAATGAATTCCCGCTGGCGCAGAGCGAGGGACTGGCTCGGGCGCCAGTTACCCCGCCGAGTTCAGACGAAGCCGCTCCGCCAACTAAGCCGCTCATCTACAACTCGAATGACCGCGCGGCCCAGCCGGCGACGGAGGAGCCGCCGGAGACAGTACCTGAGGCACAGCCTACTGCTCCCGCGCCGAAAGCAGACCAGGCGGAAAATCCCGACGTCAAACCGGCAGAGCCGAAGAAGAAACACGGCTTCTTCCATGGTCTTAAAAACTTCTTCAAGCGCATCTTCGGCGCGGAGTAAGCAACACAGTTATAGCGCTGACAGCCAATTACGCCAGTCCCAGGAATTTGTCCTTGCGGAGCTTTGCGCCGGGGAAGATCAATTCCAGGTTGCTTGCCCCAATGGATTTGGTGACGGCCTCGCCTAATACTTGACGAAAATCGGTTGTGACGGTCAGGTCGCGGCCCTCGTTCAGTTGATGGTCGGCGATGCCCGGCCAGTGGCCATAGACTTTGCCGCCGTTCACCTTGCCGCCCAGCACAAACATCGTGTTGGCGTGGCCGTGGTCGGTGCCGCCGGTGCCATTCTGGCGGGCGGTGCGGCCAAACTCGGACATCGTGACAACGGTGATCTCTTCGGAGGAGTCGCCCATATCGCGCCAGAAGGCCGCGATGCTCGAAGAGAAGTCGCGCAGGCGATCAGAGAGCTGCCCAGTGACGCCACCCTGGTTCTGATGCGTGTCCCAGCCGGTTACATCGGTGAAAGCGGCCTCAACGCCCAGGTTCGCTTTGAGCAGTTGGGCGATTTGCTTCATATTCTTGCCGAACTCGGTATCCGGGTAATCGGCGCCAGGGCTGGGTTTGTATTGCGTCGGATCGACGGAGCGCAGCATTTTGACCGCATCGAAGGTCTCTTCGCCCGCCGGATGAAAGATGCGGTCGCCGCTCCCGCCGTACATTGCCTCAAATGCATTGGCCGCTTGAGACGGCGCGGGGCCGTGGCCACCGACGGCAAAGTTGCCAATGTTATTCAGGGCGATGGCGGGAACCTTGCCGGTCAGTGTCAGCGGGACCTGAGAGCCGAGAGCCAGCGCGCGAAAGGCGGTATGCTCCTGCTGATGGCGCAGGTCTTCAGCCTGCAGGGCGCGGTTGAGCCAGCCGTCGGTGGTGGCTTTTATGCCGGGAGTACCGGACTCCATGTAATCCTGCGCGTCGAAGTGGGAGCGCGTCATATCCGGCGATCCGGCAGCGTGAATGATGGCCAGATGGCCCTGATCGTAGAGCGGCTTGAAGGGCGCAAGCGAGGGATGGAGGCCGAAGAATCCGTCGAGGTCGAGCACCTTGTCGGCAGGGATAGCGATGGTGGGGCGCATCGTATAGTAATTTTTCTCGGTGTAAGGAACCACGACGTTGAGTCCGTCGGCAGCGCCGCGCTGGAAGATGACGATCAGCCGCTGCGCGTTGGGCGCGGCGGCCTTGGCCTCGGCCATTACCGAGCGCACGAGGAAACTGGGCAGGGCCGCGGTGCCGGCCAGGGCCAGCGCACCGTCTCGTAAAAAGAATCGCCGGTTGAGATGCATCATTTGCCTCCAATTAGCGAGAGCCATGCCGGTAACTCTGACACAGTCTGCGCTCTGCGAGCTATCTTCGTTGAAACTCTGGGGAGCCAAGTAAAAGGCCCGCCAATAACTGGTCCTGCTTCTCGAGGGAGGACTTCGGCTTGGGCGGAGTTGCAGGTTTCTCCTGCGATGCCTGGCCGAAAACAGCATACTGCACATTCAGCAGGTTGTCGTCTGTTTTCTGGGATGCGATCTGATCGGCAAATTGCTGCAATACAGCCGAGCGCGTGGCTTTGGCGAGTCCGCCTGCTACCAGCCAGGATTCCAGACGCTGTTCTTCGCTATCAGCTGTCGGATCTGCAGAGTCCGGGTTATCAGCAGACCAATTAACGGAAATGCCGGCTAACTTGTTCGAGGCAAATTGCAGCGCGAAATTCATGCGGTTGACCAATGCGCCGGTGCTGACCCAAGTGGAGGCCTGCCAGCTATAGCCCGTGGGAGGAATCGCACCGTAGAGCTGCATCCCCATGCCTTGCAAGGCATTGACCATCGGCTGTAACTCGGTTGTATCCACATCGCTCGCTCGCGCGGCGGAGACGACAAACTCGAGCGGAGTTTTGACCTTGGCGTGCCAGTTTTGAGTCTCCCATAACTCTGGCGAGTGGAAGAGAGTACGCAGGACCGTACTTATATCTCCGTCACTTGCGAGGTAACTCTTCGCCATGCGATCTACCAACGCCGGCGGCGGATCGTCACCGACAAAGCGAATAGCCAGTTTGCGGCTGATGAAGTGCGCAGTTGCGGGACTGGCGGCCAGCATATGCAGCAAGGCGCGGCCCTCCGTCTCGCCATCTTCTTTGAACTTCTTTCCCATGACTTTCTTTGTGCCCGGCTCATGGCGGTTTGCGTCGAATTTGAAATCGCCGCCGCGCTGCGGCTTGTCAACCGTCCAGCCGGTCAAGATGCGCGCTACCTGCGTTACATCGGCCTGAGTGTAGCCGCCGTTGACCCCCAGAGTATGTAGTTCCATCAGCTCACGGGCGTAATTTTCATTCAGGCCTTCGCGCGCTTTCGGTTTGCCATCGGGATGGCGAGCTTCTTTTTCTTTTTCCTTCTCAGCAGCTGGCGAATCCGGGCCCATGCTGCTGGAGTTATCGAGATACAGAAGCATTGCGGGACTATGCGCCGTAGCTTCGAGAAGATCTTCAAACTTGCCCAGCGCATGGGGGCGGAGTACATCGCGCTCATAACTGACTAAGTAATAGGGCGTCTCGTCATTCTTATGCAGATAGACATTGAAGTGATTGAGCCAGAAGTCGGTCAT
>CAZHKN010000297.1:0-5812 GCA_964532725.1 uncultured Occallatibacter sp. | reverse complement strand
CAGATACTGGCGCATCAGCTCCGCAACACCCAAGTGCTGTCGGTCCATCAAACCGCTGTAAATACAGGTATAGAGCAGCAGGTTGTAGAGAAGGGCAATCACGAGATAGGAAGCGCAGTAGAGAATCGCGGCATCGCGTGGCTGGCCGGCCTTTATCGCCTGCGCCAGCAGGCTTGTAGGGTAGGGAATCCACACCACGCCCAGCAGAAGAATCAGGTTAACCACCAACAGCGCATCGCTCGTGCGGCGAATATGCGTAAAGAGCCGGTGGTGATTGATCCACATCATTCCGATGTAGAGAAAACTGAGCAGAAAGCCGGCATAGCCCGGCCATTGATTCAGAATGCCCTGCCAGAAGGGCAACCCCGGCGTGGGCGGCTTAAGATCGAGCACTAGCAGCGTGGCGGCGATGGAAAAGACGCCGTCAGAAAATGCTTCAATGCGGCTGGTTTCGCTGCTCATCCTTCACCAATCCCGATTAAGCCGGATCATATCAGAACTTTCAAGAGGCAAAACATGAGCAATATTGCTCACATTTCCCGAATATTTTTTCACTTTATCGAAAGTAATCCCTCGGCCCTTCAACGCGAAATGTTTACTACTATACAATTACCGGTAGAGTGGGCGAGCTGCCACTCCACAAGGACCTCGTAGCGCATGGCATCTGTGGTAACCGTCACTTCCTCTGAGATCGTACCTTCCTCGACCCCCACTCCAGAAGCTCACGTATCTGCAGTAGCGCCTGTCGTGCACGCCGTTCCCGCCAAGCTGGAAATTCGCATGGGCCGCGCCGCCACCATCGGCGACGGCGTCAACTGGATGACGCTCTTCTTTCTGAGCCTCTTTCATCTGGGCGCGCTGGCCGCGCTCTTCTTCTTCAGTTGGCAACGGCTGACGGCGATGGTGGGGCTGTACTTTTTGGCCATCAATGTGGGCATCGGCATGTGCTATCACCGGCTGCTCACCCATCGCGGCTATCAAGTGCCGAAGTGGCTGGAATATGGGATGACCATCTGCGCCACGCTGGCGCTCGAAGGCGGGCCGATGTTCTGGGTCTCCACCCACCGCGTCCATCATCAGTTGAGCGATCAGGAAGGCGACCCGCACACCCCGCGCGAAGGCGGCTGGTGGGCGCATACCGGCTGGATGGTCTTTGGCAACGCCCTCCACGCGCAAACCGAAGTGCTAGCCCGTTATTCGCCCGATCTCGGCCGCGACCGCTTCCATGTCTGGATCAGCAAATACCATTGGATTCCGCTGACATCGAGCGGCCTTGTGCTCTTTGGCGCGGGCTGGCTGATGGGCGGATGGAAGAACGCCGTGGGCATGGTACTGTGGGGCGTCTTTCTGCGCGTTACGCTGGGCCTGCATGCAACCTGGCTGGTCAACTCGGCAACCCACCTCTGGGGCAGCCGCCGCTTTGAGACCCGCGACGACTCGCGCAACAGTTGGTGGGTGGCGCTGTTTACGGGCGGCGAGGGATGGCATAACAATCATCATGCGCACCCGGTAAGCGCCCGCCACGGCCTGCGCTGGTATGAGATCGACCTGAACTACTACGGTATCTGGCTGCTCTCGCGGATCGGCCTGGCGCGCAAGATCTTCATCGCCAAGTACGACCGCGCCAACCCCAAACCGGCAGGGAATTGATTTTCTATCTAAAAACCTGCCCAGAAGCGAAGTCTTGAAGGGTACGGGCTTCAGCCCGTACATTAAAAGCCAATTCGATTCCCCGGCCTTAGCCGCCGAGGGAATGCAAAGGCGGCTCACCTAACCGGGAGCCGCCTTTGTTATTTATGCGGCAACTCCTACTTGCGCAGCTTCGCCCTAACCCACAGCGTCGCAAACACCGGCAGCGCCAGCGCCAGCACAATCACCCCAGCCGGAAATCCTGCGTATAAATAGCTGTCCGCATAGCTCACCGTGTGATGGCCAATTAGATTCCAACCCAGCAGCGAAAAGATCGCGATGCAGGTGACGGCGAAAAATGTAAAGAAGGCCGAGGCTACCGCGAGCAGCAGGCTGGTGAACAGGCCGAATCCCTCCAGGGGAAAGCCCAGAATGGTTCCCTTCACGGGACGTTCAATCGGCGCGGAGAATGACATAATCTCGACCTCACTGCATTAGAATACAGATTCATGGTATCGGGCGTACAAGTCGAACTTTGGCCGGCGGAAAAGGTAGCCGCGCAGGCAACGGTCCAGCAGGCCGCGAATGGAATCCGCTTTGCGGCATGGGGCGAAACACGGCTCCCGGAAGCGGATCTGGAAAAGCTGGTAGGTGCGGTGCCGGCGACGCTCACCGCGGCGCTGAGTAGTCGGGCTTATTACTTTGTCCCGCTGGCCATTGCCGATACCGGCGAGACCCTGATCGCCCCGTCCTATACAGTCGATCTGGGCGACCGCGCCATCTGTCATCGCAACCAGGCCTTCGGCGCAACCGAGGCTGTTTTTCTCTCCACGCGGCTAGTCGAAGACCGCTTCGGCCTGGCCTTCGAGTTTTTCATCAATGTGGCGCACAATTTTGTCGAGGCCACTGGGGTTCCCGAGAGCTTTTCCACGCTGATCTGGTCGCAGGCCGAGGCGCAGGTGCGCGGTGAGACCAGTCAGGATGCATGGGAGACGCGGCGGCGCGCGCAAGACAGCCGCTCAACGGAAAGCAAAGTGACGCAAGGCGCAATCGACGAGCGCTCCCGCGGCAGCTACTACGAGGCGGCCTTCTCTGACGCGCTGGCAATCTACATGCTTTCGCTAGCCGTGGACTTTGACTACCACGATCTGCGCGAGCGCGAGTACCCGCTGCTGGCCGCGCCCGCTCTGGCCGAGCGCCTGCGCCACATCGCAACTCTCTTCCCCGCCAACACCGGCTACGAGTTCCAGATTCTCTATCGCCGCAAAGGATGAGGGTCGCAAGATTGATCGGATACATCGGCCCGAACCGCAAGAGAGCTCATCTGCACTCAACTACTATGACTAGCTGTCGGCGAGAATCCTCTTGCGATTGATTCCATGAGCACCTTCCTCACCGTTTCAATCGCGGTTGAAATCTCTTTGCCTCGCGAAACCGGACCATGCCCCGTAACAACACAATCGGGCTTGAGTTGTTCAATCCGTTCCAGCGATTCAAGCCATACTCGCCAGTCGGCGACCGTCCCTGCGTCCAGATTCGGCAGATATTCGCGAATCAGACAATCTCCGGTAAACAGTACGCCATCCTGTGCAACCCAGACCGATAGATTTGACGGCGTATGCCCTGGAGTAAGCAGGATATCGGCCCTCAATCCACCCAGATCGAATCTCGTTCCATTTCGTATCTGGCGGTTCGGATTTGATAGCCGCGTCTGATAGAAGAACGCGCGCTCCTCGGCGCCTTCGCGCCGTACCGGGTTGGGTATTGCCTCGTTAAACTCGTCCATCTCGGCTTTAAATTCATCCGCTGTTCGCACCGCCTCAGCGTGGCCCCACACATCAATCCCAAGCTCCCTGAAGTAGCCATTTCCGCCTATATGATCAAAATGCTTTTCCGTATTGATAACCTGCAATTGGTTTCCGGATTTCAAGGCCGATGCATAACCGTGAATGGTTTGAGCAGCGAGTGTGTTCCCTCCCGTATCTACCACCAATGTGACTGAATCCCCAACGATAATGCCTGCATTCACGCACCACGGCGACACATATCCCAGCCCCGGTACCGCATAACAATGATCGGAAATCTTCATCCCTCAATTATCGCCCGTCTGCGCAAGGGTTCTATCCTCCTTCGAGAGGCAAGCATGGTCTTACGGCTCCATCTCTGCTTCTTCCTGCGCGCAATGCCTGACACCAACGGCGCCGTAGTGGAGCCGGCGCTTGCCGGCCATCGGCCCCGCGCCGCAAACTGGTAGAAGATGTTTTCTTCCATCATGCCCGGTATTTCAACAGCCCTGGGCGGCGTCGCGTTAGCAGCTGGCGGCTTCGCCTACGCGGCCAACTGGCCTGCTTCGCAAATCTTCGGCAAGACGTTGATTGCGCCGCTGCTGCCTGGAGAGCTGGCGCTCACCTTTGACGATGGCCCGAATCCAGCCTGGACGCCGCGCCTGTTGGAAATTCTCGCCCGCCATGACGTTCGTGCGACGTTTTTTCTTGTCGGCAGCTTTGCTCAGGCGGAACCGGATCTGGTCCGGCAGGTCGTCGCAGCCGGACACGGGATCGGCAACCATACCTGGAGTCATCCCAATCTTTCGCTCTGCTCCGCCAGCCGCATCCAAGAAGAACTTTCCCGAACCAGCGATACGCTCCAGCAAATTACCGGCATGCCGGTAAGGTTCTTTCGTCCGCCCTTTGGCGCTCGCCGCCCGGCTGTTCTGCGCACGGCCCGTCAACTCGGTCTGGTTCCTGTCTTGTGGAATGCGATGACCAATGATTGGAGTGAGCCTTCCGCAGCGGCAATTGTGAAGCGGCTTTCACACTCAGTTGACAGCCGCAACCAGCAGGGACGCGCCGCGAACATCGTCCTCCACGACGGCAGTCATCATGGCTTGGGAGCAAATCGCGGTCCATCGGTAGCCGCGGCCGATGCGCTCGTCACCCGCTACAAATCCAGCCACAGCTTTGTCACGCTGGATGCCTGGAACGAAGCAGGCTGAGAGATTCTGTGCCTCTGAAGCGATACAATTCCCGCTTCTTCCGTAGCACCGCACAAAAGACCTCACGAATCCGCGATTTGGACCGATTCAATACAGCATGAAGTCCATGAAGATCTCGCAGACAATCTATCTGCTGCTGGGTGCTGCCCTGCTGGCCGGTGGTGCTGCCTCCACTTACCTGATGCTTCGTTGCGCCAACATCAGTACAGCATATTCCGGAATCATGCAAAACGAAGTTGCACAGGCTCAACAAATCAGAGTCATTCAGGTGACATTTAAGAAACAGGTGCAGGCCTGGAAAGATATTCTGCTGCGCGGCAAAGACGATGCGGCCCTGTCCAAGTACCAGACAGAATTTCACACCCTGGCCGCGCAGGTGCAGGCAGACAGTGCCAAATTAGGGCAATTATATACTTGACAAATCAAGTCAAATTGCCTATGCTTGAAACATGAGCAAACCTCAGACACTCCAAGAAGCCATCATTTACTTCGCCGACGCGGACAATTGCCTTGCTTACATGGTGGCGCATCGCTGGCCTAGCGGCGTTGAGTGCCCGACCTGTGGCCGCAAGGATGTTACCTACCTTGCGACTCAGAGAAAATGGCAGTGCAAGAGCGGCCACGCCAAGCGGCAGTTTACCGCCAAGATTGGAACCATCTTCGAGGATTCCCCGCTCGGTTTGGAAAAGTGGCTCCCCGCTGTCTGGATTATCACCACTGCAAAGAATGGCGTTAGCTCTTGCGAGATTGCCCGGTCTCTCGGCGTAACTCAGAAAACCGCTTGGTTCATGCTGCATCGCATCCGCAAGGCCATGCAGAACGGCTCCATGATGAAACTCGGCGGCAACGGCGGCGAAGTTGAGGCGGACGAAACTTTCATCGGTGGCAAAGCTCGGAACATGCACATTAGCAAGCGTGAGCGGCGCATCACCGGGACCGGCGGCAAAGATAAGACTGCCGTCATGGGCCTCTTGGAGCGCGGCGGCGAGGTTCGCGCAACCGTCATTCCCAGCCGCAAAAAGCAAGTCCTTCATGCCGAGGTCAAAAAGCATGTTGAGGCCGGTTCCGCTCTCTACACCGATGCGCTTCTCTCCTATGAAGGGCTGGGTGCTGACTATGCCCACGCGGTTGTGGATCACGCCGTCGAATACGTCAACGGGCGCATCCACACCAACGGACTCGAAAACT
>CAZHKN010000296.1:0-5871 GCA_964532725.1 uncultured Occallatibacter sp. | reverse complement strand
GCCATAGCGTTGGGGATCGACATCGTAACGGCTGCCGGGCAGGAGAATGCCGTGCGCTCCGGCGAGCAGCCGGGCAACTCGGTCCTGGCGCTCATGCAGGGGAACAACGATGGGGACAGCGCCGGCGGCGTGGAGAGCGACGAGATACGGGGTAAGCGACCGCTGATTGTAGGCCGGGTCGCTGCTGGTTGGTTCAGGAATGGCGATGCGTACGGACATGGCAGGAATTAGTGTAAGTGAAAGATAAGTTCTGTGGTAGTGGATTTACGCTCTGTTCGGCTTAAATCACGCACGGATTGGCTCATGGGCAGTGATTTCCTGCTCGGTAGCGGCTTCGGGCTTGAGAAGCGACTGGATGGATGCACGCAGTTGAGCGCACAGCTCGTCGGTTTGGCGCAGGGTCATGCCCTCGGTTGGGATCGGCTGGCCGACGGCTACGGTCAACGGACCGGGATACAAATGCCGGGTATGGATCGGCAGAAGATCGTAAACGCCGATGAGCGCAATGGGAATCAGCGGAACCTGGGAGCGAATAGCGAGGTATGCGGCACCTGAAAGAAACTCCTGCGTTGTGCCGTCTGGGGTACGCGCGCCTTCAGGAAATACAAAGAGCGGCATTCCAGCGCGCAGAGCCTTGACGCCTGCGCCCAGGCTGGCAAGCGAGGCGCGGGGATTGTTGGTGTCAATGGGAATCTGCCCGGAGCGATCAAGATACCAGCCGATAAATGGAATCGACCAGAGTTCCTTTTTGGCGAGGATGCGGAACTGAAAGGGCAGCGCGGAAAAGATCACAGGCGTGTCCATGTAGGAAGTGTGATTCGCGGCGTAGACGGCCACCTGATGCTTGCGCAGATTATCTGCGCCAATAAGATGCCGCCTGCATCCGGAGAACGTGACCAAAGAACTGGCCCAGAGCCGGGCGATGCGATGTTGAGTGCGGCCAGTCTTGTCAAAGAATGAAGTCAGCAACGAGATTGATCCAAAGAGAATAGTCGCCAGAGCCATCGGCGGAATCTGGATCATGTTTGTGCGCCAGCGGTAGAGGCGCGGCAGTGGATTTGGTCTGGGCGTCATGCCAATCCTCCGACATGCGCATGAACACGCTCCAGAACCAAAGGGCGAGCCTCACCGACCAGATAGACCGAACCGGAAATCACTATGGTTCCATCTCCTGTATCGGCGGCGGCGCGCTCAATGGCATCCGCGATTGAAGCCGCAGCAATAGCTTTTGTTCCTGTCAGCTGGGCTGCTGCGATTAGCTCGTCAACTGGTGTGGCGCGCGCGGAGTTGATGGGTGCAAAGATTACTTCTTCAAAAAGCGGAAAGAGAATCTGCGCCAGCTCAGTCAGTGGTTTATCGCGCAGGCAACTGAAGATCAGTGTACGTGGAGGAGGAATCTGCCAGCCGCCGTTGAGCGCTGCCCGAAGCGACCAGACACCGGCCGGGTTGTGGGCTACATCCAGAAGCCAGTTGCGGCCTGACTCCGCACTGCCCGTTTCGGCGATCAGCTCCAACCGGCCTGGCCAAACCGTCCCACGGCTGATGCCTGCGGAAATCGCTACAGGGGTTACCGGAAAGCCATGCTGCTCGGCCAGTTCGACGGCCGCAGCAATCGCCAGAGCCAGATTCCTCTGCTGATGCAACCCGGCTAGCGGCTGATCCAGCTCCATCCGCTCCCCCAGCGCCTCAACTGCATAGTGGCTCTTTACGCCTGCATCTACTGGCGGCATGTAGGCCGTAGCGCTCAAGCCGCGAACGCCCAACTCTGTCGCCGCTTCACCTATCGCCTGATTGGCCTCGGGATGCTGGGGTAGAGTGATCAGCGTTCCGCCGCGGCGCAGAATTCCAGCCTTCTCGCGTGCGATTGCGGTAATTGTCGAGCCTAGCCACTCCGTATGGTCGAGCGATATATCGGTAATGATGGACAGCAGCGGATCTACTATATTGGTCGCGTCCAGCCGTCCTCCCATTCCAACTTCAATCACAGCAATCTCCACTCGTAATCCCGCGAAATGAAGAAAGGCCATAGCCGTCAGTGTCTCAAAGAAGCTGGGCATCTGGGCGAGCTTGTCGGCTAATACAAGTCGTTCCGCGGCATCGTAAACCTGAAAATAACGCCGGGCGAAATCATCGTCTACGATTAGATCTTCGCCAACTCGAATCCTCTCGTTCACCCGTTCCAGGTGCGGCGATGTGTACAGGCCTACCCTTAGCTTAGCCTCGCGCAGGATTCCGGACAGTGCAGCAGCGGTTGAACCCTTGCCGTTGGTTCCGGCGATCAATACAGACGGAAATTTCTTTTGCGGATTCCCAAGAGCCTCTAGCAACACGCGGATCTCTTCCAGCGAGAACTTACGTCGCGGCTTGCCAGGCTGGGTGTACAGCTCGGGGACAAGCGCGTTGAGTTGTTGGATGGCTTCTGAGTAGGACATGAATTTCAAGTATAAAAGCCGAGACAGGTACTGTGGAACGAATCGATCATTCCCCGTCTTCAAGCGGAAGCAGCATTCACTGCCTCAGCAGCAACTGCAGCGCTTCCCGGGCATCCTGAAGGCAGGATCGGGCTTCATCTTCAGAGAGCAGTCCCTGATGAACGGCCTTTTTGCCGGCGTCGTTCACCTTGTTGGCAACGCGCGGAAAATCTCCGTCTATGCCGGTCAGCAGCAGGTTGTTGTTCACCTCATGCAGCAGATTCCCCAGTGTGGCGGCGTTGCGATACCGGGTGCGGATCAGCTTGGTCAGTTGCGCGGGCAGTTTCTGTTTGATTGCCTCTTCGAGAACTGAGCGGCACATGACGGCACAGGCGGTAAAAAGGCCGTAGAAGTAGCAACGCGTGGCCTCATCCAGGTACCGGTCTGCCTCCTCGGAGCTGGCCGAAGCGACGACACACTCGCGCAGGTGGGTAGCGCGCAGAACAGCCGGCTCAACCAGCTCCAGCAACTCCAACGCAAAGGCCGCGCGCAGCAGGTCATTTTGCTGGCCATCCAAGGCACGCTGGATCTCCTGCCAGGCTGGAGTAGCCCCTCCATTCCCCTCCTGCTGCAGCCGAGTAAGCGAGGTCAGCCGTTGGCGCGCGTGTTGGATGAAGCCCTGGCGCATATCGTGCGCCAGCATCCGCCAGCCAGCCACAAATGCCTCGGGATCTTGCTGGTACCGCGCCCACATCTCGTCATAGACGATGGCCGGAAGCACGTTCCGTAGCTGAGCGAAGCGTCCTGTGCGCGCTAACTCGGAAATCGCGTCGCAAAAATCCCTCCCTGGAGCTCCTTCGAACGACATCTGGAGAAGCTGGTCTTCAAGACGCCCGATATGAATCGACATCGCCACAGCTCTCCCTGCCAGAGAGTTTATGGCGAATAGCGCACTGATCGGCCACAAAACGAGGATTATCAATCTCTATAAGTGCTGGAACGGGAAGCGCTTAACGAATCACACATCGCTGGGAATCAAAGCGATGCATAGAGGATGCTGAAATCAAAGTTTCCAACCGTGCTCCCACCCCTTGCACAGATCAAAGACAAACAGAAGAATCCGCTCCCTGTGGACGATCAGTACAACAAAAACCCTTGCTGTACTTGCATCAAGATCTAGTTTGCACAAAAAGCAGCAATTATCCTCAGGGGTTCCAGGCCTCCTTGTGGGATTTTCGGTAAAGACCCTCCCTATCTCTGTTGGATCTGCGCAATTTCCTATTCTCCTGAAATCCACAGCCGCGATTTAGAAAATCAGACGTCTTACCAACCCCTTTATCTTCATTTGTTTCAGATCATTTTCCACTTTTCCTTCAACAACGACGGGTATTACTAATCTTTTTATTCATTACTTATCCTTTTCCTCACTCCCGTGGGCTCAATTCGCAACTGCGGTCACCGAATCATTTGCAGACAAACCAAGAAGTCCCAGTTTCTGAGGGAGGGTACCGGCCAGGAGAAAACCGGCGACTCTTCGCTACCCAAGCGGGTAAGCCATATGTAATTCAGAGAATCGCCGTGTTTTCCACGCGCAAACAAAGCTAAACGTGAATACAATCAGGAAGAAGCAAAGAGAGCCGTTTCCGTTGAGCCCCAAAGTGTTGTAGAGTGTGGCCAGTGCGCTAACGTGCTCGAACCTCAGGAGTAGAGCTATGTCGCCCGTGGAAACTGAAGTGGAAAAGCCGGCAGCACAGGGGGCAGCGATGGAAATTACCGTAAGCCGCCAGGATCTGGTGAAGGAACTCACTGCAACCCAAAGCGTCGTCGAGCGCAAGACCACGATTCCGATCCTGTCGAATTTTCTCATCGAAGCGGATGGGGACCGTCTGACTATCACGGCTACGGATCTGGATCAGGCGATCCGCACCAGCACTGCCGTCAAGGTGAAGAAGGCCGGCGCTTGCACTATCCCGGCGCGGAAGCTCTACGACTACATCAAGCTCTTACCCGACGGCGAAATCTCGATCAAACTGCTTGAGAATCACTGGGTACAGATTCGCTCAGGGCGTTCGAATACGAAGATGGTGGGCATGGCGCGCGCCAACTATCCACAGGTGCCGGAGTTCCCTGCCGTCTCCGCGACCAGCATTTCCGCGGTGGCGTTGAAGACCCTGATCAATCGCACTATTTTTGCCATCTCCAACGAGGAGTCGCGCTACACCCTCAACGGCGCGCTGCTGGTATTGAAAGCAGAATCGCTGGCGATGGTGGCCACCGACGGCCATCGGCTCTCGTATGTCGAAAAGCCCAATGAGACACTTGGCGGAATCAGCGGAGAAAAGCGCGTGTTGATCCCGCGCAAGGCTTTGCAGGAGCTGCAGCAGTTGCTCAGTGTCACAGACGCAGACGAGGTGGAATTTGCCGATGACGAGCACA
The DNA here is from genome assembly GCA_964532725.1 of uncultured Occallatibacter sp. Taxonomy (GTDB): domain Bacteria; phylum Acidobacteriota; class Terriglobia; order Terriglobales; family Acidobacteriaceae; genus Telmatobacter. Next base: position 1,024 of record CAZHKN010000296.1, on the reverse strand, counting down.
CGCTCTACTTCCGCGTGGGCCATCGGACTCTGAGCACCCGCAAGCTGACTGGGCAATTCCCCAATTTTGAGGCGGTCATGCCGCGCGACAACAGCCGTTTTGCGGTGGTGCGTTCCAGCGAACTGGCCTCGGCTATCCAGCGCGTCGCACAGTTTGCCGACGAGCGCTCTGGGGCGATCCGGTTGCGCCTCGAGCAGAACGAGCTGAAGATCAGCTCCAGTTCCACCGAATCCGGCGAGAGCGAAGACACGATCGACACGCCCTACTCCGGTGAGCCGATCCTGGTGGGATTCAACTCCGGGTATATCCTCGATTTCCTCAAGGCCATCGGCAACGAAGGCGAGGTGCGGCTGGAGTTCAAGGACTCGCAGTCCGCCGGCCAGATGCGCCCCGAAGACCCCGACGCCGAATACAAGTACCGCTACGTGCTGATGCCGATGCGGATCTGAAGCGGTAGATACTTATCGACCAAATAAGAAAGGCGCCCGCTTTGGGCGCCTTTCTTGTTGATGCCAAATTACATCGCTTAGAAAGTGTACTTCATCCAGAAGCGAAGGTTGCGGCTGGCTGTCTCACGCGCCTCCGCAGGATTCAAGAAGGACGCAGTCCCCACATACAGCAGGTTCACGTTCGGGAGATTGACATTGTTGTGGTTAGCAAAGTCCTGTACCTCGGCGCGGAAGACGAACTGGCCTCTGTCGAGATGCAGCAAGCTAGACGGGACCGTCTTCTCCAGTGCGACGTCATTGTAGAGCAGACCAGGATTCAGGTAGCTGTCTCGGCCAATCTCCTGGTGGAGAAACTGCGGGCCATAGGGGATAAGCCAACGCTCGGACTGGGGATCAACTTGTACCGCGGCGTTGGTTGCATTCAGAGTCGCCAGGTCATAGTAGGTACCCGCAGTCGTAGCACCTAAATAAATGCCATCAATGCCAACTGCACTCATTGGCATTTTCTTGTTGGAAAGAAGCGGTCGGTCATTCGCGGTACTGCCATCTCCATTGGAGTCAATGCCCGCGAAATT
>CAZHKN010000295.1:0-5944 GCA_964532725.1 uncultured Occallatibacter sp. | reverse complement strand
TGGCAGACTGATCTTCCCGGCAGCTGCCGGTCTTGAGGTTTGTTATGAAATATGACTTTGATCCGGAGGACCATAATCCCTCGGATGAGGAGCAGAACGTAGAAACGACGGACGAAGAAAACCTGGCTGCCTTCATGACCATCGAGATGGCGCGGGCCGTGTTTGAGGCTGAGCTGGAGGCCATGGTGCGGGGCGAGTTTCCGGGGCCAACACCACGTATTGGGGTGTGGACTGAAGCTCATGAACTGATGGCGGAGGTCGAATCGCCTTCGTATCTACCCATGGATACAGCGAGAGGAGAGTTGTTTGAGGAGGATGGAGAACTAAGTCAGCTAATGGACGAGCAGGGCAGATATTTTGCGGGTGATGGGTATCCCTTACGAAGAAAAGTTCGTACAACTATACAAGCCTTGCGGGTTGTTTCTAATCGAGATGTGCTTCGAAGAATTCGGCGACCAAGAGCCTTTGGCAATATTCAAAAGCGCTCGCGGCGAGCGGCTTACTTTCCGCCGGTATCGAGACGGATGAATCCGGAGGACAATTAGATGACGCGATTGGAGCGCGAAAAGGTTATCCTGATATTCGAATACCAAAACCTGCTTGCAATTTCGAAAAAAGTGAATTTAGCACATCCGATCAGAGACTCGGCTCGAAATCTTTTGCCCTACGTGGATAAGCTGATTGCGATCTGCTCGAAACAAATTGAATGCGAGCAAATCAAGGATCGCGTCGAGAAGGCAGAGCGCTTTTTCTGCCAGGCATATGAGTTGATTCGTTCGACGGGTGCCATTCCATCGAAGGATGTTGATGAGGAAAATGCGCAGGCACACGCGTCTGTGGAGGTTTTGAATGGCGCGCTGGCAGAGAAGCAACTGGAGATCGAAGCGATTCGAATCCGCATTGGCAAAGAGGCAGCAGAGATCATCAAGTATTTGGAGATTCTTGATTTGAGACAAGACCGGCTCCTGTTGAGTGGGTTGCCCAATGCGGCCTTGACCTCCTGAAACAGTTTTGCTATACATGGTAATGAAGTCCTGGTGTACCGATGCTTGCAAGTCCCCAGGGCTATGCGTAGTTGAAAAAGCCGCCTTTTCTGGCGGCTTTTTCCAGTACGCCGTGCATGAACAATAGCTTAGAGGTGTAAGTCCTTTTCACATCCTGATGGGGAGAAGTGATAGCGAAGCGCAAGGGCGTCGTCGTGAGGCGGGGTCTGAAGGAAGCGTGGAGCAAAGATACGAGCCGATGAACAAGAACCGGATATGAGGCCTACGACACCGGGCGAGCTGGCTGGAGACAGCGAAGCCCACAACCATCAAGGGTGTCGGTGGTAAATTCGGCGGTTGCGTGTTGAAGGCGATTGTTCTTATCACGGGAGGTCTGTCGCATGTTCTGACATCAGAACTGAGGGAGGAGTAATCCTCTCTGACCGTGTGACAGAAGTCAGCAGCGGGCGTAGTAGGTCATGCAGTCGGCGCGGCTATTGAGGCACTCCATGGCCGAAAGGCGGAGAAACGGCTAGGCTAACCGGGAACGGTGAATCGAAGGCCCAAACGATAGGGAGCGGCGAGTAGGCAGCAGGACTCGATGAGTGCCAAGCGACAGAAAATCCGGCACCAACCGGCCTCTCACAGTGGGAAGAGGGGTGAATCCCGGAAGCCTCCTGTGGGAGGGATCGAAGCACTCACGGCGAAGCGCAGGCCCGAAAGCCCGGCTAAATCCAGTGAACAGCTAATGGAACAAGTCTGTGAGCGGAATAACTGCTTGCAGGCACTCAAACGAGTCAAGTCCAACAAAGGCAGTGCCGGTATCGATGGGATGACCGTCGCGCAATTGCCGGTCTACCTGAAGGAGCACTGGCTAGTCATCCGCGCCCAGTTACTCGGTGGAACCTACAAACCAAGTCCAGTGCGGCGGGTGGAAATCCCCAAGCCGGACGGCGGGGTACGCAAGCTCGGTATCCCGACTGCGTTGGACCGTATGATCCAGCAGGCAGTGATGCAGGTTTTACAGAGTGAGTGGGACGGAACGTTCTCCCCACACAGCCACGGGTTCCGCTTTGGTCATTCAGCCCATCAAGCGGTTGCCGAAGCGCAGCAATATGTGCGTGAGGGCCGCGAGTGGGTGGTCGATCTTGACCTGGAAAAGTTTTTCGACCGGGTTAATCACGACCGACTGATGGCCGCGGTGGCGCGGCGGGTAGCAGACAAACGGCTGCTTCGCCTGATTCGCGCATTCCTGAAGGCCGGAGCGATGGAGAACGGACTGGTGAGTTCTACGGAGGAAGGAACGCCGCAGGGCGGACCTCTCTCTCCACTGTTGTCGAACCTCGTGCTCGATGAACTAGACCGTGAGTTGGAGAAACGGAATCACTGCTATGTGCGGTACGCGGACGACTGCAACATCTATGTCCGCAGCCAACAGGCAGGGGAAAGAGTGATGCGAAGTATCACACGCTTCATCTCCAACCGGCTCAAGCTCAAGGTCAACGAACAGAAGAGCGCGGTGGCGCGACCGGTGGAACGAAAGTTCCTCGGCTTCAGCATATCGAAGGCGGGAAAGAGACGCCTCATTGCGCCAAAATCCCTGCTCCGGTTCAAGCAGAAGATCCGAGAACTGACAAGTAGGATCGGGGGACTTAGTATCAAGCAGGTGGCGAAGACGCTATCCAGTTATTTACGTGGCTGGAAGGGTTACTTCGGCTTCTGCGAGACTCCGTCAGTGCTGCGAGACCTGGACAAGTGGCTCCGCCATCGATTAAGGGCCATCCTCTGGGAGCAGTGGAAATATGGGAAGAAGCGGTACGACAAGCTACGCGAACTGGGCATAGGGAAAGATTTGGCAGCCCAAACGGCTGCTAGTTCTCTCGGCGCCTGGCGTGTAACTAATAGTCCTGCACTTGCCATCGGACTTCCACTCGCTTACTTCGACTCGTTAGGAATCCCGTGGCTGTACGCTGGTAAATAGCACAACCCTGCGAACCGCCGGATGCGGACCCGCTTGTCCGGTGGTGTGGGAGGGGAGAAGTTGCGAGACTTCCCCCTATCCCGATTGATGGAAACAGATTCTGATTGCGGTTTGCTATATTGGTCGGCGGGCCGTATCCACTCACGAAAATGGTTGTGCCATAAGCTTCGGCTACAGGCTATCGGATCTTGGCAGTTGGCCTGTCTTGTGGTAACACAGATCAAATGCAACTTAGAGCCTTTTGTCATGGGTTTATCGGCCATTTTGTGTAATCGTTCGTCATCGCCATTGGCGCAATCTACTGGCGTTTGACGGGCCAATTTGAAGCAGCCAAAAAATTATTGGCTGAGTCGGATTCGTCGAGCGGTTCGGCCAATTGCTTTTTCAGCACTCGTTGTACGGTTGCAGTAGAGATTCTGTGCTCCTTTGCGATTTGCTGCAAGCTATGGCCCTGTTGGCGATCGCGATGGATGGCCGCGGCATCCAGTTGCAGGGGCTGGCGGCCGATGTGCTGGCCGTCGAGGCGCGCACGCCGCATACCGGCGCGCACACGCTCGCTTGTCAGGTTGCGCTCAAGTCCAGCGAGTACGCTGGTTAGGAGTGCGATGGCATCGCCCTGCGGTCCGCCGGTGTCGATCCCTTCGCGGACTGAGCAGAGCTTGATGTGGAGTCGGTGGAGTTCGTCGAGAAGATCGAGGAAGTGGCGGGTTGAGCGGCCAATACGGTCACAGGACCAAACGATGACCAGATCGAAATGGCCTCGGCGGGCTTCGGCGAGCAGCCGGTCGAGGGCCGGACGCTTGGTTTTCGCGCCGGAGGCTTTTTCAATGAACTCTGCAACGACCTCATAGCCGCGCTCCGCAGCTTTCTGGCGGAGTTCGAGGAGTTGAGGCTCTGGGTCAGGGTCGAAGGGCGTTACGCGCAGGTAAAACGCGGCGCGTTTGGCACGGTCGACTGCTTGTGCGTTATCCATATACATAGGTTGGACTCCTTTGTGGCTGGTTGAAGTGGGTTGGTGTTGCTTTTCACGGGATTGTTGGGGGCATCACGATTTCTATTGCATTTCACGTCGTGAAATGATTTATTACATACTATGGATAGAATTAAGCCGCGCTGGTTTGCACGCAATCTCCAATCCGCTCTTCGCGTCCTGCCCGTCACGGTGCTGACGGGCGCGCGGCAGACGGGCAAGACCACGCTCACACAGGCGATTCAGCCGGCGCGGGCGTACTTCACGCTCGACGATGTGGGCGTTCTCGATCAGGCCGAGCGCAATCCCGATTCGCTGCTGGCCACGCGCCCGGTCATCCTCGATGAGGTCCAGCGAGCGCCGCAGATCCTGCTCGCGGTCAAGCGGGCCGTGGATACCGAGAGGCGGGCTGGCGACTTCATTCTGACTGGCTCTGCGAACCTGCTGCTGATGAAGCACGTAGCGGATACGCTGGCTGGCCGCGCGATTTATCTGGACTTGCGCCCGTTTTGCCCGACGGAGTGGCGGGAGCGCAAGGAAGCATTGTTGCCGCTGGACCGGTTGTTCGCGGCGGATTTTGATTGGCGCGAGTGGCCGGATGAGCCGGGCGACTGGCCTGCCTGGCTCCTGCGTGGGGGCTACCCGCCGGCGCTGCAGATTGCCTCGGAAGCGGACCGCGGCCTGTGGTTTGCCGCGTATGTGCAGACCTATCTGGAGCGGGATTTGCGGCAGCTGAGCGCCGTCTCCAGCCTGCCGGATTTTCAGCGTGTGATGATTCTGGCCGCGCAGCGGACCGGGAAACTGCTCAACCAGGCCGATCTGGCCCGCGACGCCGCGCTCAGTCATCCAACGACGCACCGGTATTTGAACCTGCTGGAGACCGGCTGCCTGATAGCACGCATCCGCCCGCTGGCGACGAATCCTGCGACGGCGCTGGTCAAGGCGCCTAAGCTGCTGTGGACGGATTGCGGCCTTGCCGTCTGGCTGGCCGGAATCAGGTCGTCCGCGGAAGTGTCGGCGCGCATGGACGCGGGATTCTGGCTGGAACAGACACTCTTTCAGACGCTGGAGACATGGCGCTCGCTCGATCCGCAACAGCGCAAAGTGCACTACTGGCGCGACCGAGCGGGGCATGAGGTGGACTTCATTCTGGAAGAGGCTGGCAAGCTGGTCGCGCTGGAGATCAAGTCGAGCAGTCAGGTGACATCGAGCGACTCGAGCGGGATTCGCGCCTTCCGGGACGATTTGAAGCGCAAAGCATCTTTTGTGCGCGGAGTGGTGCTGCATGGCGGCAAAGCGCGCCCGCTCGAAGAAGGCGTCCTCGCGCTGCCGTGGGGATGGATGGTCCCCAAGTCGCCGTCGAAATAGATCGACCCTGTATTCAGGTCGCAGCGTGCAGCTTGTTTTGGACAGTGTGAATAGCAAAAGGCCGCCTGGCGCCAAGCGGCCTCTGTTGTGACGGTACCTTGGGGACGTGCAGAGCAGCGGTCGGTCCAAGGCATACCAATATAGGATAGCAATTCGCCGCAATGGTAGTCGGCGCCGGGCAAAGAGGCATTTGTATTCAGGAGTAGGCCAATGTGGCTTAACCTTGAACGAGGATTAGGGCAGAAGAAAATACCCCATCCCCTGAATCGCCGGTCAGATATCTGCTAGATTTTAATCCGGATCTTATCAATATCTCGCGACCACCAAACTCTTTCCATGGTCGATCGCCATTGAAATCCGGCTGCAGGTGTTTGAATTGACCGTACCAAGTAAGGGCGATAAAGTATTTTCCTGGCGAATCGACGGTCCATTTGCCGGGACCAGGACCAGTGTACCCGTGATAAGCTTCAATTGCCTCTTCAAGTGCAATTATCGCACCTATGCGCGATGGATATGAAGGCATGTGCAGCTCACTTTCTGCGGCATAGTTGCCGCCTATTGGTGATTTGACCCGCGATACGCAATACCACTTGTTAATCGCGCACCGGAATAATGGCCGACATAAATCTGTTCGGGCCGGAC
>CAZHKN010000294.1:0-5966 GCA_964532725.1 uncultured Occallatibacter sp. | reverse complement strand
CAAGATTTGGGAGATCAGTTGGCGCACCGCGCGGCTCGATGCCCATGAAACCTACATGGACACGCCCTACTACGAACAGCTTCAATACATAGGCGACACGCGCATTCAGGCGTTGATCTCTTATGCGGTTGCAGGAGACGATCGGCTGGCTGTTCAAGCACTCCACGCTTTTGATCAGTCGCGAATTCCGGAAGGGATAACCCGAAGCCGCTATCCAAGTTCCCTGCCCCAAACAATTCCCACCTTCTCGCTCCTGTGGATCGGCATGGTTCACGACTATTGGATGTACCGGCCGGACCCTGCGCCCGCGCGTTCTGCAATACAAGGATCACGCGCGGTGCTGGCTTGGTTTGCGAACCAGGAAGCACCCGATGGCCTGTTGCGCAAACTGCCCTGGTGGAGCTTCATCGACTGGGTGCCATCGGGTGCAATTCCCACCTACAGCGCGGGCGGCGAATCCTGCATGACTTCGCTCCAGTATCTCGGCGCGCTGAACGATGCATCCGATCTGGAGCGGGCGCTCGGTGACCCGGTCTTTGCAGCCCTCTACCATGCTCACGCCGCATCCCTCCGCACTGCACTTTACGATCAATGCTGGAACCCGGCGCGCGGCCTGATCGCCGACAATCCAGATCAGAAGGTCTTCAGCCAGCAGGCCAACACCCTTGCGGTCCTCTACGATGTCATTCCCAAAGACGACCAGCCGCCGGTGCTGCGCAAGATACTCGCCATCGAACCCGGCACAACACCAGACGGAATCCTCAGCGCCTCTTACTATTTCCGCTTCTATCTTGCCCGCGCGCTCGATCACGCCGGAATGGGAGATCAGTATCTTTCCTCCATCGATCCCTGGCGAAAGTTATTGCCGCTGCACTTCAGCACCTGGCCAGAGACTCCCGGAATAACCCGCTCCGACTCGCATGCGTGGAGCGCGCACCCCATCTACGATCTGCTCACGCTGGTCGCGGGCATTCAGCCGGCAAGCCCCGGCTTTGCCACTGTCCGCATTGCTCCTCACCTCGGCAGCCTGCCATCACTCACAGCAAACTATCCACATCCAGCAGGTTTGATACAGCTAGAGATTCACCGGCAGAAAACAGGTCTCGACGCAACCATCGCCCTCCCCGGCCAACTCACAGGCGTATTCGAGTTTGCAGGCAAGAGCTGGCCGCTCAAGCCCGGCGTGAATCGCATTCAAACACAATGAGCGAGCAGCGCCGGCGCTGGCCCCTTATCTCGAAGATTTCCATCCATGGATTTGTGAATTCTCCACCGCCTAACAGGCGGTGGCTTCGGATTACGGCTGGAAGCTGGATTGATCGGCCATGTGGCCGATTTGTGCAGCCTCTGCTGATAAAGCTCGATCCGTCATCGGCTGTCATCCGCTTAGGCCGAAGCCTATAGCCGAAATGCAGACCGACAGCATAGTGGCGAAATATACGATCCTTCGCCTGAAGGCGAGGGGTTTACCCATCCCTATAGGGGACTCTAAAGAATCTCTGAAAATCGCTGAGTTATACAGTGTCTCGGCCGACATTTGTCCGCATCGGTTACAAAACGCCGAATTATAGGTGTCTCACGGCTCATTTTATCTGCCGGAGGCTGGCCCAGCCTGCGCCTGTGCGGATAAATATTGATCGATGCAAAGGCTGCGCACAGCCACTCGTGATTCTTCTTCAAGCCACGGTAACGCACCTTGATAAACCCAAACACGCGCTTCAGGATGCGAAACGGCCATTCGACTTTGGCGCGCACCTTTACCTTGGTCCGGTTCTTCCGCTTTTGTTGCTCATCCACTCTGATGTACGCTTTCATCCCGGGATCCCCAACGATAGGTCTTCGTCCGTGGGGTGGATCCCGAAGCACTGCCGATTGCCTTTGCGCCTCCAATGCATCTCTGGATCGCGCTCCTTCTTCTCGTTCTTGGTCGAACTCGGCGCGTGAATGATCGTCGCATCGGCGATGGTGCCGGTCGCGATGCGGGTGCCGCGCGTGGCCCGGTAAAAGTTCACCGCATCGAGCATTTGGCCGCATAGACCGTGCTCTTCAAACAGGTGGCGGAAGTTGAGGGTCGTCGTCTCGTCGGGCGCCGGAGCGCGGCCCAGCCGGGGTCTTCGCAGACAGGTCTTTGTCCGTGGGGTGGGAGATCGATACCCGCAAAGCGCCGCAGCACGGCTGACTCGTAGAGCGCGTCCTCAACAGCCGGGTCAGAGAGCGCAAACCACTGCTGTATTAGTGCAGCAGCAATTGGTCTATAACGGTAACTGGAATTGGACTATGCAGCAAGTTAACAACGGCCTATCGTTTTAGTCCTAGTAAGTAAATTTTCTAATTTCTCATTGTGTTTTTTCAAACAAGCCGAGTTTCCCGAGCGATAGGCGTCTGTTCATACATCTTTGCGGGGAACACGCGTGCTGCGAACTGAGAAGCGCCGTAGTTGCAGATGGCGGAGTTCGTGCTATCCAACCCTTGTGACAAAAACAAGTACGTCCCAAGGCTGGGGCACCCAGTTGTTGCGGTCGAGGTAGATTGAAAGCTCGAACCGCGGGTCCTTCGCTTCGTTGAAGATGATAGCTTGTTTGGGAGATCATGATTCGGGTAAGTGAGGCGTAAATTGAAAAGCCCCACCCTTGCAGATGGGGCTTTTGCGCCCAACGGAAGCGTACGCCTGTACGGCCAGTTCTAGTCGTAGTATTCGAGGCCGAGGTGGGTGATGAGGGCTTCGCCCATGATGTGGCGGAGGGTGTTTTTGAGCTTCATCGACTGGATGAAGAGATCGTGCTCGGGGTAGAGTCCGGGGGCGGTTTGCGGACTCTTGAGATAGAAGCTCAGCCACTCCTGTATGCCGATGGAGCGCAGTTCGGGGGTGCGCTTGGCCAAATCTAAAAACAAAACCAGATCCAACGCGATAGGCGCGGCGAGGATGGAGTCGCGGCAGAGGAAGTTGACCTTGATCTGCATCGGGTAGCCGAGCCAGCCGAAGATGTCGATGTTATCCCAGGCTTCTTTGTCGTCGCCGCGGGGCGGGTAATAGTTGATGCGGATCTTGTGGTAGAGATCCTTGTAGAGGTCGGGGTAAAGCTCGGGCTGGAAGATGTGCTCGAGCGATCCGAGCTTGGACTCTTCCTTGGTCTTGAAGGACTCGGGATCGTCGAGGACTTCGCCGTCGCGGTTGCCGAGAATGTTCGTCGAGAACCAGCCGGAGACGCCCAGCATGCGGGCCTTGAAGGCCGGGGCGAGGACGGTCTTGATCAGCGTCTGGCCAGTCTTGAAGTCCTTGCCGCAGACAGGCGCGGCGTTCTTCTTGGCAAGATCCAGCAACGCCGGTGTATCGACGGTGAGGTTGGGCGCGCCGTTGGCAAAGGGTACGCCTTCGCTGAGCGCCGCGTACGCGTAGATCTGCGACGGAGCGATGCCGATGTCGTTGGAGTCGAGGCCGGCCTCGAAGGCAGCGAGAGACTCGTGCACCGCGGTGGGTTCGAGGAAGATTTCCGTCGAGCCGCACCAGATGACGACGACGCGGTCAACGGTCTTCTTGAATGCCTGAATGTCGGCGATGACCTGGTTGGCGAGGTCGCGCTTGGTCTTGCCGGTTTTGACGTGCGTACCGTGCAGACGCTTGACGTAATACTGGTCGAAGACGGCGGGCAGCGGCTTGATGGTTTCAAGATATGGCTTGAGCTTGGCCAGCGTTTCTTTGTCGAGAACCTCAGCGTGCGCGGCGGCCTCGTAGACATTGTCTTCGAAGATGTCCCAGCCGGTGAAAACAACGTCGTTGAGATCGGCGAGGGGAACGAAGTCCTTGATGAGCGGCGAGTGATTGTCGGTGCGCTTGCCGAGGCGGATCGTCCCCATCTGGGTAAGAGAGCCAACGGGCTTGGCGAGTCCTCGGCGGACTGCTTCCACACCGGCGATCATGGTGGTGGCGACGGCGCCCAGGCCGATGACCATCACACCTAGTTTGCCCGTAGCGGGCGCGATCTTGGATTTAGCGGTCTTGTGGCCGCCTTGCTCTTCAGTTGTTGACATTTCCTATCCTTCCTTTGCTTGTGTCGAGCGGTTCGAATTGCATGCCGCCGGACGGACGAGTATACGCCCCGCGGAGGTTGCCGTGCGTTATGCGGCTTCGGCTTGCTTGCCGCGCTTGAGATGCGTCCAGAGAAACCATACGATGCCGGCCACAAGAATGAGTTCTACCGCGAGATGAAAGCGGTGATAGATCGCATAGAAGCGCGGATCGGTGTGCCATTTTTCGCCCAGCTTCATACCGGCGTACGCCAGTGCGTAGCACCAGGGCCAGGAGCCGACAAAAGTGTAGATGTGAAAGCGGAGCTGGTTCATGCGCGCGATTCCCGCCGGAAAGGCGATGAAGGTGCGCACGACCGGAAGCAGGCGCGCGACGAGAACTGTGATGGCGCCGTACTTGTTGAAGAAATGCGTCATGCGGTCGAGGTCGTGATGGCTCATGAGCACCCATTTGCCGTAGCGCTCGACGAGGGGGCGGCCGCCTTTTGCGCCGATCCAGTAAGCGACGACTGAGCCGAGATTGCAGCCGACCGCGCCCGCAGTTGCAACCAGCCAGATGTTCAAGTGCCCGAGATAGACCAGATAGCCGGCGAAGGGGAGAATCAGTTCGGATGGCAGTGGGATGCAGGCGGATTCTATGCCCATTAGAACGGCAATTCCGGCGTAGCCGCCGCTATCGATGACGTGGGTGACAAAATCCACCAGGAAAGCCAGTATGCGTTCACTCATGAGCGATTCCAGTATATAGGGCGGGGGTGGGGCGCGTCGTCCCGCCGTTCTAGAAGGCAATCGCATTTGGACTTCTATTGAACCGTGCCGCTCACTTCCACCACGAGTAGCCCATTCTGAAGTTCAGCGAATCATGCATGGCTGGATTTTCACTACCGAGACCCGCATTCGATATGTGGATAAACTTAAATCCGAGGCTCACGTTCTGTCTAGGGCTACGAAATATATTCACCCCACCCCCTACCTGAGGTGTAAAGTTGACAGCGCTGGTATCGCGGCCCCAGTTCAGAGGGAATTTCTGGTCTGTCCATAGCAACCCGCCGCCGAGTTGAACCCAGGGGACTGTCCACTGCCTTTCTGACTCGTTAAAATTCCAGCGCAGCAGAAAGGGCGTAACTCGCACCATGAAAATTCTCTCCACTCCAAGGACCGGTATAGGTGATGGCACTGCTCGTTCCCGCAAATGGCGTTTGTGTCAGAGTCTGTGGCGGGTATCGCCCTAGCCAAAATGGCATCACTTCCATCATTGCCTCGCCGCGCTCGCTCAGAGCACTCAGACCGTTAAAGAATCTCTGAAAATCGCTGAGTTATACAGTTCCTCGGCCGGCATTTGTCCGCATCGGTTACAAAACGCCGCATTTGCAGGTGTCTCACGGCTCATCTTATCTGCCGGAGGCTGGCTCTGCCTGCGGCAGACACACTGCACAGACTATGAAAAGGGGAGTTCTGCAGAGGCTTTTATAGGTCCATCCCTCGCTATAACGGATTCGCCTATTACTCATCCATGCCGCAAGGGATGCGTGATCATCAAGTCAGAACAGGCCAATAGACCTCGGTCTTCCAGTCCTGGGGATTTGGATGATCCGCTGGATCGTTCAGGTATGCCTCCCAGGGCGCGCCGTTCGGTCGGAGTCCATTCGCGGCAATCCACTCCTCGACTGCGGCGTAGGCATTGGGCAGTTGATCGTACAGTCCTGAATGAATCGTCACGGCGGCCGGCCCGCTGGGCAACGTTTTGGCCAGAACTTCGCCTTGGCCGTCGGCTGCGCTCCAGTCGCCGCTCTGTGTTGTAACGCGCATCCCAGTCTCGAACGTGACTAACCCTACACTTGTTTCCAGGTAGCGGGTAATCGGGTAGCCGGCGATGGCCAGGCCGCGCTGCTGTGCATGAAGAAAGACTTGGGGCAATACCGCCCCGATTGTCGCCGAAA